>BQIZ01000181.1 GCA_021604365.1 Nitrospirales bacterium | reverse complement strand
GGGTTATTCATGCGGTGACTCTGCGCCAAAACCTGCACCAGTTTCAAGCGGAAGAGAACGTCAGGAACGCCGCCTCAGATAAGGCGTTCATACTGGATCGGACCACAGAAAGACCCACTCGAAGATGCGAAGACCCTTTTTTTATTTCATTTGTACGAGGTTCTTTCAAGGTTGCGGGTTTGCAGACCTTGAATTGCTCGTGCTGATTGTGTTCATGGCAGGTTGACTCTCTCTGGCTATGGTTTTTGCCAATTTCCGTCAATCGTCATTTTAGCGAAACCAAATCATCTCAACGACCTGATGGTCTCTACAGGTGTCAGAAAGAGAGGCCATACGAAATCTTTATAAAATCTTTATTGGAATGGATTGCAAAACAAATAGATTCTTTATGGGTTTGGAAATTACCATCTACATGAAGGCATTCGAGGAACTTGAGGAATCGCGAGGTGAATAGATGAAAATTTTGAACGGAACAACCTTCGCTACGATACTAATTACGGTTGGATGTCCTCTTCTATTGTTGTCGACCTTGAACTTCGGTTGGGCTTCCAAGCAGCCTCCAGAGGTGAACGTCTCCATGGATTATTGGGCACCATATTATAACCCCGCTTTGGCCATTGTCCCTGATGGAGTTTCGATTCACGTCGTGAATCCTACTTCCTCTCCCCACAGTTTGACGCACGACGGTTGTCGAGGGTCTGGGTCCTGTGCATTCGATACCGGTGCCATTCAACCCGGGCAGGAATTCACCATTCCTTCACTCCCGACCGGTCGGTATTCCTATTATTGCGTACTCCATCCCATCATGAAGGGGGAAATTATCGTCATTCCAGATCACACGGTAATTAATGAAGGCACGCCTCACGATCACCGGATGGCTACTCACGCCAAGGAAATTCAGTAAGGGATCGGTGGTGGTCAATCATTCCATACTCAACCGTTTATTCAGGCGGCGGGACGCCAATGAATGGATAATTTCTCCATCTGCTCACTACCAATGAAAAGTCAAAAATGCATTCTTATTGTCGACGATGATGCGGACGTCCGTTTGTTTCTTAGGGATCGCTTGAATGCCATGGGTTTTAAGGTTCTCACGGCTGCTAATGGGAAGGAAGGGGTTGAGACTCTTCGCCATCAATCGGTAGATGGAATCTTACTCGATATATTTATGCCCGTCATGGGAGGCATCCTTATGCTGGAACAACTAGCACAGTTTTCGGTTTTTCCCCCGGTGATCGTTATGTCGAGCACCACACACCGATTGGAACTGCAGTTCGCCATTGTTAAGGGAGCGATGGACTTTCTCATCAAACCGATAGCTTCTGAGGAATTAACGGATAAATGTATGCGTCTCTTTTACTAGTCCTGTGAAGCCAAGAAGGAATCTTATCCTCGGAAAGGAAACGATGAAGAAAGATAAATTAAACATTTCTCCGGGACTTCCCACTGCTGATATATCACGGATCCAAGAAAGTTTTGGGACGTTAGCCGCTCATGGCGAGCAGATGGTTTCTCGATTTTATAAAGTGTTGTTTGACAAATTCCCCGAATTTCAGACCTTTTTCCCTCAAAGTCAGTTATCGCAACAACATGCGGCATTTCTAAGCGGATTGCACACTCTCATTTTGGGCATGGAAAACCCTCAGGAGTTGCGTTCTACGCTCGTTCAGTTAGGGGAACGCCACCGAAGGTATGGGATTAAAAACAAACATTACCCTCCTGTTGTTTTTGCTCTGATGCATGTGCTGACGGAATTCGGGGGGGATGGCATAGATGGAAAAACATATGACGCTTGGGAAAATTTCCTTCACCTGATGAGAGCCATTATGCTTGAAAGCTACTCTCTGGAGATGGTGCCTCCCGAAGATCAGAAAAAGAAACCCCTCACCACTGTAACCGGAGGCCACACTAAGCGAATCTTGCTTATTGATGATGACCACCAACTTTTGGAGCTTTATCAATCATACTTGGAGCTTGAGGGGTATTTATGCAGTCGGGTTTCGGAAGTAGCTTGGGCATTTACCCATATTCAAATGAGTCACTATGACCTCGTCCTGACGGATTTCCAAATGCCCGTGATGAACGGGATCCAATTGCGGAGAAACCTTGAATATGTGGGGAATGGGTGCTGTCCGCCATTTGTCTTGGTGACAGGGAGTCTCAATCAGGAGATTCGAAGACAAGCGTTAGACTCCGGATTCGATGCGGTCCTAAAAAAACCACATGACCTTAGTGAGTTGGGTTCTCTCATAGGAAAAGTCTTAAAGAAATCTAGCGGGTCTCAAGGAAATGGACAGAATATGTGAAACGGGATGTAGGAAAATGCGGAAGTGGTGTTTGCTAAAATTAGCCATCTAATTAAGCTGTCTGGACGGTGAAAATTTATAGGGGGATCTGGTCTCCATGCTTACCTGTTATATAGGATTGCGTGGTGCCGTGATTGCTCGTTTTTCTATGTGTCGTCCATTACACTCATCCGTCCACAGTGGTTCGTCTTTGCCGAATAGAAATGCAGATGCAAAAACAGTTCTGGCAGGTATCCTGACAAGGCTCCCGCACTCCTATTACCCCTACCCGGTCCATATCGTCCTAATACCTAACGCAGTTTCCATTATCCTGGAAGAAAGGTAATCCTTCAGCCTATGTGTTAAGGGACAGATCAAGGGGTGTGGAACCTGAGAAAGGTTTTGACGATTCAGTGCGAGGGGAATGGGCTTTAAATATTTTTTTTCATATCACGTTGTTGTCTTAGGGATCCTGGGATGAGATTCCTGTAGTTGCTTCTTTCCCTCTGGCCTTTTGGTAAGAAGGTGTTGATGTGCATCGAATGTGGTCCCGAGTCTGGCTGATGCCTTGAGGAGGATGGTATGATTCCGAACTTAATCAATTTTTTTTGGAGAGGGTGGCCAGCGCATGGACATTGATACATTTCGGCAGATGGTGGCAAAAAAGCCAGATGGGTTTCTAGGACGATATGGACTTGGAGACAAGCTCCTCAAGGAAGGGGAGCATTTTGAAGAGGCCGTTGAGCACCTGAGTGTTGCGGTCAAATTGGATCCTATCCACGTCGCTTCCCATTTTGCCTTAGGTCGTGCATTGGCTGGCCTGAAGCGGAATGACGAAGCCAAAACTGTGCTGACGGCGGGTATCGATGCGGCTTTGTCAGGCCGTTCAAGCGGGGGAGGGGATCTCATCCCAGAGATGCGTGCCCTGATTCAGACATTAGTATAAGTGCCGTTCCTTATCAGTACTCTAGGGATTGGTTTTCATAATTTTTCCCATAATGTTGTGCAATGGGTTGGATTAATTTTTTTGCCGATGGTGAAATCGCATGCTGATGTTCATGGCCACGTTTTTCCCGGAAATAGAACTAAATGTACTTAATGGTCTCGTCTCGGTAATGGAGGGCCTCTCGGCCAACCCGGAGAGACTCCAAGCTTTCGGATGTCACTGAGTAATTCGATTCCAGGGGTCTCCCGAAAAGACACGGATTTTCATGTGATTGACGATGGGTTCGCCCCAGGAATCTAATAAGAGAAATAAGACCCATGAATCGGTCCAAGTTGCCTTGACTGAAGAGTATAGAAAAACGATCTTCCTAACAATTTAACTTGGGAGGTTGCTCATGTTGGTTAGGATTTCCTTCATATTTGGACCACTTTTTATTTTTGCCATTGGCCTGATCGGGTCGGTTAGTTCCTGGGGGCAGGGAGCATCGGCTCAAGCTGTGGAAGCGCCAGCTGATTTTGTGATTCCGGAATCGATTAAGGGGTTTGATGAAGAAAAGGTTAAAAAAGATCCCATCTGTGATTCCAGCGTCCGTCCTCAAATGGATCATGTGAAACCGGACGAAATGAAACCCGGTGATACCGTTGTGGTGGAAGGAAAGAGTTTCGGGAAGAAAAAAGAATGCCTTTTCGGTGTGACTTTCGGGGCAGAACCGGCGAAGGCATTTACGTTAGTGGATGATGAACACATACAAGTGGTCGTGCCGGAAGGGTTACGATCGGGAGTTACATTTCTCAATATCGAGACGGGTGGTGGAACGGCACGAAAGGGGGTTTTGGTTCACTCCAAAGACTAACTGCCTTCCCTAATCGACGGGAATAACTCTTTTAGATTTCAACCCATTCCGGGTTTTGCAGTCTTGGGTTATTTAAGGACTGTTCTCATTCTTCGCTTACGATAAAAAGTTTGTGTCTATCCGCATCTTCGCTCGTCTGCAATAGGGTTGACGGGATCCAAAAGGTTTCGACTGGTCTGTGAGGCTATTTAACCGCCGGCTTATACTGGTTCAGCGTGTGCTTGCTCCCCCCACTTGAGCGAATTCGTAATGGATCTTGCAGGGGAGACCGATGGGTTTTTCTCGGATCGCCTCGCAGGCAGCCCCTTTTGTCCTGTCCTCATATTCTATTCTTAAAAAGATAAGAATATTTATTGCACGAATTGTTCGCGTTTAAAATTCGCCAAGGCTTGGCTCTCACATTCCGGGCATATGCCATGTGTAAAGGTCAAATTGGAATGAGCGGTAAGGTACGTTTCCAGTTGATGCCAGGTGTCCCTCTGATCACGAATTTTTTTGCATTCCGCGCAGATCGGTAAAAGGTTTTCCAGCAATTGAATTCGCGCGAGAGCTTTCTCTTTTCGGGCGATGAGCGCATTGCGATGATATAACAGGATAGCAATGACCCAAATCGCAAAAAGAGCTAATCCCCGATTCGTTAAAACCTTCCAAAATGGGACAACCAGAGGTTCGGGTGAGTAGAAAATTCCGACAATGGTTAGGATAGAACAAATAAGGACTATTATGGGCATGGCCCATGCGGGATGCAGGAACGACGCAATCAAGACGGCTAAGATATAGGGGATGGCACAAGCAACTCCTAAGGGTGCGTGAAGGTCTACATAGAATGTCCCGACAATTAAGAGAGGGGTAATAGCCCAAGCCATCGGTTGTTGATTTTGGAGGCTGCGGTTTCCTTCCTTCCCGTTCTGCAAGGATTTTCTCCAAGTGGGGGAACGTGAGAATCAGAATGCCTTTCCGAGATCCGGCATTGGGCCGTCAGCAAATACCGCGGTATTATAAATGAGTGAAGGACGTTATGATAGTTTCCATCAGGGGGCGAGTCTTAGAAGAAGCTTTGGAGATTTTGTCTAGTAAGGTCAACAAGAGATTGGGAATCGTGAGATCGAGTCCGATGGGAGTTCCCTGTGCCAGGCAATTCCTAACCAGCTAATTCCAATTACCCATGATGCCAGATGGTTAGCACCGGGTCTGCTATGCGCGGGCGGAGGTGGGCTTCGTGAAGGTAGTGGCCGGCACAAACGAGACCGACGTCTTCCGCAATGCCTCGTGCTACCTCTGCTTCAGCGGCACTGTGATTGACCATAACGAATGTTCCGCCAATCACGAGATTATTGGCCACTTGGGCGAATACCGCGGCTGGATGGAATAGGCTGAGGGGTAATCGCCAGGCCAGTAAGGGCTTGGGAGTGACGAACGGATACCAGGCCGTAATGGTTTCGGCCTGTCTGGTGAACTGGCGATAGTCGGCGATCACATACTCGGTCTGCGGCAGATCTTGGATGTGTCCCCGGGCGTAATCGATTCGGCTTCGCCCGTTACAATACAGACGATGGCCATCTACCTCCACGCCTGTCAGGCGGTTTGGGTGAAAGAACGTGTGTAGAGCCGCAGCATACGCGAAATTGGCACTTCCCAGATCACAAACCCGTTGGTTGGTGGAAACCGGCCACCCAAGAGCCTGTTTGGCGCGATCCAATATGTCCAAATATGAATAATTCAGAAGAGCAGTTTCAGGAGGAAGGGAATTCTCGAAGCGCGAACGATATGACCTCGCCAGCTCATCGGTTCTTTGTTGTTGGGTCTGGGTAAGATTGGTCAGTGGCCCCTTGAAGCTTTCGCGGAATGGTCCCCATGACCATCGCACGGCTTGTGAGGCTTCATACCAGAACCGGTGATAGCCCGATCGTAGGCGGTCGCCCAGGGATATCCCGTTTGAGCGTTGGCCATTCATCCAACCGTCGGCTTGTGCAGTATTTTTCACTTCTGAGGTAACCTGTTGAAGATGAACGAATATCTTGATCGCTCTTTTATGTCTTTCGGTAGGGGGGAGAGTGGTCTTAAATGGTCATGCGAGAATCGTCAGCATGGATCGTTTGGCATCTTGCGCATTGGAAATTTTACTTTTGTAGGACAAAGGGATCATGGGATCTGGCTTATGGAAGGAAGACCATTGAATCTGTGAAGTTCAGCAGTGCGGTTCTGCCAAAACTTGTGACAGGAGTGCGGGATTGTATTGGAAGGATGTCAAGTTGCTTATTGAAAAGAACCTGGATTTAGCGATTTCAGAGTATGTCTATTCTACCTACCATCCAGGAGTCAAAGCGAAAAAAATCTAACTCCGAAGACAGCATACGTTGTTATCGAATTACGAGAACGGATCGCGTGGCCTGGTGGAGTACGGTATGTGACACGGTGCCCAACACAAATCGTGTTATGGTCGAAGGATGGTGCATTCCCATCGCCAGGAGATCCGGTTCCGTGATTGATGCCTGTTCCAATATCATATTCGCCGGGGCTCCTAACCCTACATATCCCGTTACTGAATCGTAACAATTCTTGAGTTGACTGACAGCTTGGTCGAGGAAATCTTCTGTGCTCTTCAGGGCCTGTTCAATTTTCTCCTCCGGTGCAGAGACACCGCCACGGAAGAGAGAACGAGGGATCGGTACCACCGATAAGAGCGTGATCTCTGTCTGTGGTTGAAAGGGGTGTTTCGTTAAAAACTGTCCCACCTTCTGAACATCATCGGGGCTTTGGATGGCAATCAGAATTTTCCTGATTTCCGTTAATGGCCCGTTGATGATCAGGACTGGACATGCTGCATGGGTCAGAACCCGTTGCGAGACACTTCCCAGAAAAAGCTCCTCGACCTGTCCTCTTCCACGAGCGCCCATGAGAATAAGATCAGGATGTTCCTCCTGGGTTACCGATAAGATAAGCTCGGCCGGCGAGCCTTCTTCCAATCGGATTTCCACAGGTTTCACCTTGTCTGAGAGGAGAGCTTTGGTGCGTGTTAAAGCCTGTTCGCCGTCTTTGCGGAGTGCCTCTTCTGCGACTTTTGACAGGTCATAGGCAATTTCAGGCCCCAGCATAGAAAAGGTTAGTCGGGGGAGATCAATGACGTGCAGAATGGTCAGGGTGCTAACTGAGGCCAAGCTCATGACTGCCTTTGTGGCGTGAAAGGATTGTTCCGATCCATCAGTGGCTAGGAGTACTCGCATGTGTTAATTCTCCTCTTTTATTTTTTTATGGTGATCTTGCATGGTCTGGTCTTATCATACGGTCTGTGCATGGGGCGTGGATCGATGGTCAGAGCTGCATGTTTTTTTGGTTGAGTCAGGCATTATAGTCGAGATGCTCCAAAAACCTCCAAAGGATTGTTGAGTTCTGGCGGTCCTGTATTATCCTGGTTCCTCAAAGGGCGTCATTTGCTGAAGATCAAATTTTTCTCACTGGCTAGGCAGCACCGTTAAAAGGATTTCCCACCTTCACATGGGCAGGGGGCATGAGGATTCAGAGAAGCTTTTTTT
>BQIZ01000180.1 GCA_021604365.1 Nitrospirales bacterium | reverse complement strand
TTTCACGTTAATGACCGACTGCCCGATCATGGCGCATCCGGCCATGCCGCCGATGAAACCCGAGGTAATATTGGCGATGCCCTGTCCCACACATTCACGATTCTTGTTGCTTGAGGAATCCGTCAGGTCATCGACGATGGAGGCGGTCATCATGGATTCCAGCAGCCCCACCACGGCCAGTGTGGCCGACACCGGGAAGATGATTCGTAGGGTGTCCCAATGCAGGGGCACATCCGGCAGCAGGAACATCGGAAGGGTGTCAGGGAGTTGGCCCATGTCGCCCACAATGCGGACATCCAAGCCAAGACCAATGGACACACCGGTCAACACCGCAATGGCTACCAGCGGAGACGGCACGCTCTTGGTGAGGTACGGCAAGAGGTAGATGATGGCCAGGCCGGCGGCCACCATCGCATAGGCCTCCCAGCTCACACCGGTCAGCTCAGGCAGTTGCGCCATGAAGATGAGGATAGCCAACGCATTGACGAAGCCGGTGATCACGGAGCGCGACACAAAACGCATCAGGGAACCAAGCCGGAGCCAGCCCGCGAGGATTTGCAGCACACCCGTCAGCACCGTAGCGGCCAGCAGGTATTGCAACCCATGGTCTTTGACCAGCGTGACCATCAAAAGCGCCATCGCACCCGTGGCAGCCGAGATCATGCCCGGCCGACCGCCGGCAAAGGCGATGACGGTGGCCATACAGAACGAGGCGTACAGCCCCACCTTGGGGTCTACGCCGGCAATGACCGAAAAGGCAATCGCTTCGGGGATGAGTGCCAGCGCAACGACGAGACCTGCGAGCAGATCGTTTCTGATATTCATCCCTTCACGGATTTTGGCAACTAGCTCTTGTATCATCAATGTTCCTTGTTTTGACTCAGACAGACCTTTTTTCGCAAAAAAACACACGCCGAGGGGCCCTAGGAGTGACGGCTCAAGCCGACCACCCTTTCTGTCCCATCACACAACTCCCGGATGCTTGTTGGAATGTTCCTGCTTTCAGGAGACCAAGGAGGGTTCGAACAAAAAAATCGTGTAAGGCCTTACTTCGCTTTCAAGGGGTCTGTTGCCCCAGGAAGAAGAGGTCTTACACGATACGTTTGACAGTATCACAGACTATTCACACACACAAGCGGCATTGTTGAGTGAGAAAATGAAGATTGTGGGCACAGCACTGATCATTGAGGGGCGGAGAGTTCATCCTGGGCCACATGGCCCCGCATCGACTTCTCCGTGATGTTGTCTTGAATCTCCCTGGCGATGACCCGTGCCAGCGTATCAACCGGAAGCGCACCCATCGGAAGGCCATTGGTTTCCGCATAGAAAGGATCATCCGGCGCGGCGGATCGATGGATATTAATGAGGATCATGGCCGGTTGAATGGTTTTGTTCTGTTCGCCTGCGGTGATTGACTGCTCTTTGGGAACCACCCGGGTTCGCGTGGCCCAATCCCGATTATGAATGTCCGCGAACGCAACGTTCCAGATTTTGCCATTAAGCAGACTCCTCACCGCCTTCGGAGTCTTTTCTTGAAAGTCTGGTTCCCGCACAATTGTTTGCAGGGCTTCACGCACCCGAATGTCATACAACTTGGTGGTGGAATCGGGTTGGGCCGGGGAAATCCGTGTGGTGGAACCGGTTTCATAATAGGATTGCCCTTCCAAACTGTTATACCGGTCGGTGGTGGTTACATAGGTGCGAAACAAGGCTTGAAGCAGATATTCACGGTCCGCTCCTGACATTGCTGCAATCTCTTGATTGGTCTTGATCGGGGCATGCTTAGGGTCGCTGGGAAGCACCTTGGCTTGACGTTTCGGCGTCGTGTCGCTTTTGCTCACCACCCATTGGAATTCTCTGGCCAGGACCGGCACCAGTTGATCCGGATGATTGAGATAGCCCTCTTCTTCGAGTGCGGACGCACTAATGATGAGATTGACTTGATTGGGCTGTGAGGTGCGTGCCACCAACAATAAAAATTCTTTCCCCTCCCGGTTCACGACCTTCGGTTCAATAATGACTTTCTGCAGCGCCCCTTTGTTTAGAGCTTCATCAAATCTGGCGTAGTCAGTCCGATTTTCCATCATCTGATTGAACGCCCCAATAACCGTCTGGAGCGAGGCTTCGACTCTGGCTTGTACCTGGCTCCCTTTTTCGTCCGCCCCGACTCTCTCGGAAAGATACACACGAAACGGCGCACCCTCAATGATATGCCCTACAGAGTTTTCGGTTCCGGTATCCGAAACCACATGATGCTCTTCAGAACCTTTATGGCTGCCTATGGCCAAGGGAATTACCGCTACCATCCACATCACCAGCCCCAGGATAAAAGCCCCAAATCTGTTTGACCAGCATCGCCCCCTGGCATGGGATAGGATCGCGTGAACCGGTCGGAGGGCACGGTAAAAATCCTGCCTCGTGCCTGCTGTCCGATATGAGTGTGAATCGAGGGGAGGTCCGAGAGATACCCTTTTGTGATTCATTGTCTTCTCCTCCCTCTGTTATGCCTTTCTTACAATGACAGACCGACAATCAATTGATACCTTACACCGCATGAACGACATACGCACTTCTGTCGCTCCACAAAGCGCAAGAAACCATTACGTATTTTGATTTAGCAGAATGGGAGACCCATTCCGCCTGGACGCATTTGGGATGGTCCATCCTGTCCTGAATAGAGGGGACGTCTGTACTATTACCCCCTCGATCCATTTTGGATCTGGAATTGGCCCGTAACCATCAAAATCTGGATAGTCCTCATGCTTTGGCAAATCCTTGCTGACCTTGTCCTTTTAATTCACTTCGCCTTCATTGTCTTTGTATTAATCGGAGGAATCCTCACGATGTGGTGGCGCTGGATCCCCTGGGTTCATCTTCCTGCAGCACTTTGGGCTGCAGCCTTGGAGTTTGGCGGGTGGATCTGCCCTCTTACTCCATTGGAAAACCGGCTTCTTCAGGCCGGAGGTGACGCTGGATATGCGGGAGGATTTCTTGAGCATTATGCCCTGCCCATTATTTATCCCCAAGGCCTCACCCCGGAGATTCAAATGGTCTTGGGGTTCATCGTCGTGCTTTTTATGGTCGTGACCTATGGGTTTGTGTGGTGGAGAAAAGCCTCAGGTATCTAGCATTCCTCAGTCAACCCGCCGATTTTTCGTTAAACCATCCCTTATTCCATCTTCATATTTTTCTGGCCCTATACGCTCTGTCTCAATCCAATTTTCGTTAGCGTAAAACTTAAAGTTACTTATTAAATTCAACTTCAATTTCACACAATACATAAATGACATTTACCTTTACTATAAAGGCAAATAGATAGATTAACGATAAAACGAATTAATGCATTTCCTGGATAGCCTAATCGCCGGGAAGCACCAACTTCAACTTTCGTTCCAATGAGCCTGCAATAAGGAACTTAAAGTTAAAATTCATCCACTGCATTAGATTTAAAAGCATTAAAATCAACCAAGCTCTCCTGGCCTGTGCCCCCTACTTCAATGGCATCACTCCCCTTCCAGCTATGCAGTCTGTTCGATATGTGGCAGAAACTTTCCATTCCACGTCATGACGACACGGTCCTCTCCTTTGTCTCCCTTTACCTTCTCGACGGTGAGCTTAAAATCAATCGCCGACATAATCCCATCACCGAACTGCTCGTGCATGATGTCCAGAATGGACTCCCCATAATGGGCGCAAACCTCGGTCATGCGATAAATATGTGGCTCCTGCAAAACCGCCGGGTCATAGGATCGCAGGGGAAACTCCCGCATGGCATCAAGCAAATTCCCCGTGAGTCCCGGTACCAGCTTGACGAGCTTGCCCTCCATTTCCTTCTTGAGTTGCGCCTGCAATCTGAATAGCTGGGCAACATAGACGTTACACAGGCCGAGGGCTGCTGCCAGCTCGTCGTACGTCTTTCCTGAGGCTTTTTTTGCTGCAAGCAACTGGCTGACAAGTTCCTTCTTATTCATTTTCACCCTCTCCTCCCTTAAAGTCTCCGAATGATTGATATTCCCATGGTCCTCCTGGAGCTGAGACACTCTTCTCTGCCTCACGCCTGACAATACGTTAGGCGGTGAGCATGGACCTGTCAATCCAATATTCCCCCACCTGACGCGGCTTCCAGTACGTGCTGGAGAGGCCTTGATGCCTTGCCAGACTTCCCCCGAAAGGGGGAAGTTCTTAAGCAGTGACTCAGGTAATTTCCGCCGAACCTTTTTCATGACCTTCCGACACTCTGCTTACGTTTTAGGCAATTCGTGAATTTATTCAACTCACATTTCCCTTTACCGCGCTATCCTTCCAGACGCCAATTCTTAAACCGAAGAGGTCTACATGAGGAAAAAAGAGTATAAAAACAGAATTTATCGCACCAGGCCCCCTCCCTATTTGACCAAGGTTCTGGTAGGTTAGAACCTTCTTTTTTGGAGAAAACTATGGCAGTGCGGGTGGTCATTACCGGGCTTGGCATCGTCTCCCCTATCGGGGTTGGCGTTCAAACGTTTTGGAAGTCCGCCCTTCATGGCAAATCAGGGATCACGGCGATCTCATCTTTTGGGGATTTTCCCATGGAATCCTATCGCTCCAGGATTGCAGGGCAGGTTTCCGACTTTCGCCTTCCGGACCCTTCAGAAGATAAATTCTCATCGCGTGTGGACCGCTATGCGCAATTTGCCCTTGCTGCCACACGGGAAGCCATTCAGGATAGTGGGCTTGATCTTGAGAAGGAGCCGGCTGAACGGATGGGGGTCATGGCCGGTGTGGGCATGGGTGGCATGATGATGGGGGAGCGTGAACTCACCACCCTCTATCAGTCCCGGAAGCCACATCGGGTCCATCCGAACTTTATTCCGACCATTACGCTGAACTCCGCCTCAGGCATTCTGGCATTAGCCTTTGGGGCAAAGGGACCGAATCTCACAATTTCCACCGCCTGCTCCTCCAGCATTCATTCTATCGGACAAGCCCTGCAAGCCATTCGCTTGAACCAGGCGGATGTCGTCATTGCCTCAGGAGCGGACGCCAGCATTACGCCATTGGTATTTGGCGGCTTTTGCTCATTACGCGCCTTATCTACCAGATATAATGACCACGCCGATCAGGCTTCGAGACCATTCGATCGAGGACGGGACGGTTTTGTGATGGGGGAAGGGGCCGGCACCCTGATCCTGGAATCGCTTCGCCATGCCACCCGTCGTAAAGCAAAAATATATGCTGAACTGGCGGGGTATGCCGCCACCAACGAGGCGTATCATATGGTGATTCCCAGAGAGGATGGCTCGGATATTGCGCGAACCGTCAGCCTGGCGTTAAAAGATGCGGGGGTTTCGCCATCCCAGGTGGACTACGTCAATGCCCATGCGACATCCACTGTGGTCGGTGACGATGTGGAGGTCAAGGGGTTACGTGCGGTGTTCGGCAAACGCCTGAATACCATCAGGGTTAATGCCACCAAATCGCTCATTGGCCATACGTTGGGAGCAGCAGGAGCGATCGGCACAATTGTCTCGGCCTTATCCATTCAAACTGGTACAATTCACCCCACAGTGAACTATGATGATCCGGACCCCCATTGTGCCTTGCCGGGACTTTCTACTAAGGTACAAAAAAAATCCGTTCGGGTGGGCTTGGTGAATGCCTTCGGATTTGGAAGTAACAATGCGGTTCTCGTTTTAAAAAAGTTCACATGAAATCTTCCGTCAACAAATCCTCTCAACTCAGTCAGCAGGTGTACCACACCCTCGGCAAATACCTTCAACGCGATCCGAAAAATCTGCATCCTGAGGATTCGCTCCGTGATGATTTGGGATTGGACTCGCTGCAAACCATTGAATTAGTCTATGAAGTCGAATCGGCATTTGATCTTCAAATACCGGATGAGGACTTCGGGCGATTAACGACCATCGGGGCGGTCATCCTTTATCTGGATGAACGAACACATGCTCAAGGGAACGCCCTCTCCGACCCACACCCCACACCATCGGCAAAGAATTCGCGCCCTGCTCCAGTTGTCAAAAAAACCAAAACCCGTCCTACTTCAAAAAAATCGCGCACATGACGATATCGTCTTCATCAGGAATCGTGAATATTCCTCTTCAGGAATTAGCCCAAGCCATTCACGCCACCATTCACGGATCCTCTGACATTCAGATATCCGGTCTCTCTCATCTTGAAGGAGCCTCCTCGGGAGATGTCTCCTTTCTCCTGAAGCCTTCGTTTCAGAAAGCGGCACGTCAGTCACAGGCGGCAGCCTTCATTGTGACAGAGCCTATTCCCGACGACCCTCGACCGCAATTAGTTGTCCCTAATCCGCTGGTCGCCGTCACCACCTTGGCGCAGAAATTTTTCCTTCCCCCTCTTCCACCACGTGGCATTCACCCCACGGCGGTGTCAGGACTCGATGTGCGCATTGGTCCGGATGTCTCAATTGGCGCTCTCGTCACCATTGGCGACCGCGTGCTCATCGGCTCCGGTGTCACCATTCATGCCGGGGTGCATATTGGCGACGATGCCAGTATCGGGGATGAGTGCATCCTCTACCCCCATGCCTCATTACTGACCAAGTGTGTCATCGGCAATCGAGTCATTGTGCACAGCGGCACCGTCATCGGGAGCGATGGCTTCGGCTATGTGCAACATGAAGGCCGTCACCACAAAATCCCACAATTGGGCCATGTGATCATTGAAGATGACGTCGAACTCGGGGCCAATGTGACCGTGGATCGGGCAACATTTGGCAGCACCGTCATTAAGCGCGGCACAAAGATCGACAACCAGGTGCAGATCGCCCATAACGTGGTAATCGGGGAAGACTGTATTCTCGTCGCACAAGTGGGGATTGCGGGCAGTACGGTGTTAGGCCGCCACGTCATGGTGGGGGGCCAGGCCGGCCTGGTGGATCATGTCACTATCGGTGATCAGGTGAAAATTGCGGCAGGCTCGGGAGTGACCAATGATGTGAAATCCGGTCAGATTGTAGGTGGACGACCGGCGGTCGAACATGGTATCTGGCGACGGTCACAGGTCATTCAATACCAACTCCCCGAATTACGCAAGGAACTTCGGGCTCTTCAAAAACAGGTCAAACATCTTGAATCGCTTCTTACGGCCCAACCGGCACCTAAGCCAGAACGGTTCAAGAAGCCTTCACCCCCCAAGCCCTGATCCGGCCATAGCCGATCCAGGACCCAACAGCAGGAAGGGACTCATTTCTTTTTGCGGTCCGGCAGCAACACCACACCTTTCCAAAAAAATAACTTTGCCCAGAAATAGCCTGCCCAGGGCAGTGCAAACGCGGCAACCGGCTCCATAAAACCCGTGGCCACGGCTAATCCGGAAAGCGCAAAAAACATCACGATCCCCAGAATATACCAGAGCGGAACGAATCCGCGACCGCGATGCTCAATATCATGCTCGGTGATGGCCTTCTTTGCCTTACGGACGGACCGTTGGCTATAGGCTCTCATGCGATTAGCAAAATGTCCCGGAAACTCTCGCAACAGATACTGTTGGTATTTCGTTTGAACGATTCCCACAAGAACTCCGGCTATGATGAGCGCCGAGCTGTAGGTAAAGGTTTCCCATCCGTACGTTCCTGCCCAGAATTGAAAGCCTAAGGCGAT
>BQIZ01000179.1 GCA_021604365.1 Nitrospirales bacterium | reverse complement strand
TTGCGGCCAGCACTCTCCATCTTAAGGTAGCGTAGACTTTCACCCTTCTGGTAAAAATAACCTCTCTCACGCTTAGGAAGAATGAACGTCATTTTTCATCCTACATTCAAATATCTGTGGAGGCACCCATGATAAGACCGGTACTTTTTGGAGCCACTTCCGTGGTCCTCTCGATTGGCTTGGGAGGTGTCGTATCCTTAGCCCTCGGGGCGGAACCATCTGTCTCGATGATGCAGGCCGGACCTAAGCACATCATCGACCATAAGGGCATGCAAACCACCGGTCCCATGGCCCAACTGGATACGGACGGGACGTTGCACCTCGCCTGGGGTGGGGAAAAGCAGGAAGAGCGGGGAGTCTTCCATCTCAAGGTTCCACCTCAACAGGAAGAGTATCCCGAACCAACCAAAGTCAATCCCTCCAAACCTCCCGCCGCTTCCCTCCATGAACCACCGGCGCTGGCGTTAGGCCATAACAACGATGTCTACCTAACCTGGACCACCCCTCATCCGAATGCCGGCGGAAAACCGTTTGCCAACCTTCTTCTCCTGAGCCGATCCATTGATGGGGGCAAGACCTTTCTTCCCCCGGTTCAAGTCAACGACGACAAGGCCGTCACCGGCCATTCTTTTGACAATCTGACCGTGAGCCCGAATGGTTCTGTTCATATTTCCTGGCTTGATGCCCGGGAAGGGAAAAAAGATCCGGCCACCTATACCGTCGTATCCCAAGATCAGGGCCACACTCTTTCCCCCAATTTGAAAATTGACGAATCCAGTTGTGTCTGCTGCCGGACCCATATGACCACTGCCTCTGATGGCACGGTCTATCTCGCCTGGCGCAAGGTCTTGTCCGGAGCAGTCAGGGAAACGGTCGTATCTCGTTCCACCGATAACGGGAAATCGTTTTCCCCTCCGGTCATCGTAGGCCATGATCAATGGGTCTTCGAGGGATGTCCCCATCGTCCCGCCACCATGGGAGTCGATCAGCATGGACGCCTCTATGTCACCTGGTACACGGAAGGCCCGGATGATACGCCCGGTGTATATCTGGCATATTCCGATGATCAGGGAAAAACCTTTACCCCCCGCCGCTTGTTAAACATGTCGAAAGGCACATTTCCGGATCATCCTCAACTGGCCGTGAATCAGGCAGGCCATCTACTCGTCTCATGGGAAGAGCAATCTCCGGTGCGACGTGAAGTGGTGTTCACCTATTCTCTCGACAGAGGACAGACATTCAGTGCCCCGAGTAAGTTAAATGAAAAAAAAGCCAAAAGTCCGGCTGTGGCCTTGAATGACGCGGGACAGGCCGTCATTGCCTGGTCAGAGCAAGTGGTTTTCCCGGCATGGAGTACAGTGGTCCAGCCTCTTTCTTTTCCCACCTCGCGGACGGCTCAATTACATCCAATACCATGACACCGCTTTCTCTGCTCGCTTCAGGATTCCTGGGAATAACCCTTGCCATGGGGAACCCTTTTTCTGTCCCTTCCACTCTCAGCCGAGTCGATATCAGCCAGAGGCTCCCCGCCTTCCAGCTCCGTACATTGCAGGGCACTCCCGTGCATTCAAATGAATTAGCCGGTCGGGTTCTCATCTTGAATTTTTGGGCCACCTGGTGTGGCCCTTGTAAGGAAGAAATGCCCTCGTTAGAACGTCTTCGTCAAAAATTTCCTCCAAACCAATTGGCCATACTGGCGGTTACCACCGATATTCGTCCACAAGAAATCAAAGTGTTTTGGCAACAACTCGAGTTGCATTTCGATGTCCTCTTGGATGAACAGGAAGAACTCTCTCAAGCGCTCATGGTTAGAAATCTTCCCACAACGGTGATTGTGGATACCCATGGACACCTGAGCCAACGAATCATGGGGCCCAGAGAGTGGGATAGCCCTGAATCGGTCGCCTATATTCACAACCTCCTCAGCCCGAAGTAGATGCACCACCGGTTTCAACCGATCGCCCTCCTGACATCAAGCCTGTTTCTCGCCATGCTCCTGGCATCCACGGCCTGCATGGCCGTCCAGGACCTCTCTCGCAACTCTCCGGAATCCCATCACAGCAAGACGAAACCACTGCATGGGGTTCTCTGCAACTGGGCTTGTCACATCGGAAAGCTTTCGTCAACCTCCCTAACCACCTCTTTATTCTGGCATTCGCCATTCCAGGAATTTGGCGCCGTGCTTTCTCTTTATTCCCTGCCCGCTTCGCTTCCTTCTCTTTCGAACGAATCCGCCAGAGCTCCCCCACACGACCTCTTGTCGTTTTTCTCTTAAATGATTCTCAAGGCTCCGTTGGGAGTTGCGGGAGATTCACGCCTCGTTCCACATAATCTATACGGGCGAACCTGGATCTCACCCGAAAATCCCTTCAGTAAGCCTCATTCTTAGTTGCTGGCCATCTGCATATGCGGTTGCCTTAAGCATGTTTTATTTATCTTTTTTGTAAGGAGATGCTCGTGAAACGATTGCTTTCTGTCCGTTCATGGAATTGGCCATGGGGTTTTTTCGTATTAATCTTGAGCGTTCCGCTAACGCTTAATGTCCCCTCTCCACCTTTCGCTGAATCAAATGACAGCTCTGTCCCGTCCGAAGAAATTCTCCTGCAGCAACAACAGGACCTGGAGGGAGAACTCGATCGCGTCAATTCCCGACTCGATGAAATCAGGAAACAACTGAGCGAATTACATCAAATACCTGTTTCCCAACAAACCGATGAACAACGCCAGACACAGGCAGCCCTCCAGGAGGAGGAAGTGGTGACATTAGAAGAGATGAGTATCGTCAGTACCCGGATATTAAAACGGCCGGAAGGCCTGACGATGTCCTCCACCCCTCAATCGGAAACCGATTCCCAACCCACCAGAACCATGAAAGAGTCCATGGAGTCTCTTCCCGGTGTGGTGCTCCGCCAGGCCAATGGCCCCAGAGACTTCAGTATTTCCATTCGAGGCTCCGGAGTCAAAACAGCCTTCGCCATCCGGGACATCAAAGTCTATGAAGATGGTTTTCAGCAAACGCAGTCGGACGGGTTGTCACGACTCGATATCCAGGACCCCTGGTTCATGAGATCGACCGAAGTGATCCGTGGGGCGGCGTCCTCACTGTATGACAATTATGCCTTAGGCGGGGTGGTGCATTTTAGAACCAGGCGGGGCAGCGACATCCAGGGAGCCGAAGGATTTTTTAGCGGAGGTTCCTACGGGTTTAATAAACAAGCAGTCGCCCTCGGCACCCAATACAAAAATCTGGACGTGTCGATGTTTGCCAGTAACGTGGGTGAGGACGGGTTTATCGATAACAGTAAATATAACACCCAGACGTTGAATTTAAATTTTCGCTTCACTATTGACGACAAACAAAATCTGTACGTCAAGGCCATGACCAACTGGCTTGATACGAAGGTGCCGACCCGGCTCACCAAAAGCCAATTTGCTAATAATGATCGTCAGGCGGGAGATGGAGCAAAAGCAAGAAACCAATCTCGCCTCGACCGCCGCACGATCATCGGATTAATGTATGAACGGCAGCTAACGCCCAACCTCGTCCTGACGACAGAAGGAGATTATGACGTCAAGGATATTAACCAGTATTTCAATCAAGTTTTCGATAATGTAAATACCAATTGGAAACATTATACTGATTTGCGCCACACCGGTCAGATCTCCGGCATGCCGTTAAACAGCTATCTCGGGTTCTTCGTCAACAATATGGAACAGGAGGGTCAGACCTTCCAAAATTTGGATGACGGTCAAGGCACGCGAGGCAACTTGATCCAGAATAACCGGGGAACCATCCGGAATATCGGCGGACGATTCCGGGAAGAACTGACCTTCCTGCCGAATTGGACCGTGGCCGCCGGCCTGGGATTCGAACAGTCCATCGTGAGCAACCAGACGATTAATTATACCAATGGGGTGGTCTCCAGCCGTCCCAGCACCACCAAAACCTACTATAATTGGGCGCCCGAAATGTCACTGACGTGGAGGCCCCGAGAAGGCTTTCGGCATTGGATCAGAGGTTCCACCGGATATGGCATCCCGCAATTCAGCAATTTGACTCGCAATCCCATCACGGGTCTTCCGGGTTCCAACTTTGACTTGAAGCCCCAAAAAAATGTGAACGTGGAATTCGGCCACGAAGCCCGGCTTCATGAAACCTTCAACATGCAACTTGTGGGATTCTGGATCTTCTTTCGCGATGAAATTATTTCGCAAAACATTTCAGGTACGAACACAGCCTCCACCAATGCCGACTCTTCGGAATATCGGGGTGTCGAGGTGTCCGCGGATTGGCGACCAATACCCGGTTGGCAATTTCACGGTGCGTACACCCACATTGATGCCAAGTACATCAATTTCACAGATCGGTATCTGGTGAATGGCGTGGCCACCGATGTCAAACAGGACGGCAATGACGTCCCCAACGTCCCTTCGGATGTCCTGAACATGAAGGTCATGTATGATGATGCAAAAAACGATTGGGGAGCCTGGGTCGAGTCAAATTATTACAATAGCTATTTTCTAAACAATGGCAATACCGTGGGAATTCCTTCCTACTGGATTATGAACGTCAATCTTCACAAGACCTTTACCTTCAACAATGATTGGGTTCGCTTTGCTAAATTCTTTTTCGAAGTGAACAACATCGCCGATAAAACCTACGCGGCATCCGGCCAAGTCGTATCAGACGCGACACCCGATGCCAATAAGCAACTGTTCTTTGCCGGGTATGGCCGCTCTTTTTATGGAGGCGTGACAATCGGAGTGTTCTAGTTAATCAATGGGGTTTTCGTAAGGTGGGTCATGGGTGAGTGAGGCCGGAGTGCCCCCTCACCAGAGCAGATGGCAACCCCATTGGCCTGCATCCAATATGTACGGAGACATGATTGGGAGGTAGCCATGGACCACCGACTCAACCCCTCCTCTCGATTTCTCCTCAAAAGCTAAAGAGGCGGGTCACATTCTGTGACCCGCCTCTTCAACTCTAAACATGAGAAAGGTTTAATGGCCCTGTTGGAGGTGCTTCAAGGCTTCCCCACTATGCTCGCCCGCAACCTCGCCGTGCCCCTGTTTGCCATGGTCTACCGCTTCACCGAGATGACTGATACCCTCCCCGACATGGGCATTGCCACCTTCCTGTTTGGCAGCATCAGCATGCGAAAGGGCCTCCTGCGCATGCTTTGTTGCTTCACCCGCATGCCCCATTTCTCCATGAGCTTTTGCCTCACCGGCATGCCCGATCGCTTCATGCAAATGTTTATCGCCTTCCGCCAATGTGACAGCCGGAACTGCCAAAAAGCCCAATACTCCAACACAACCGATAATTCGAATGAATGTAGAGAATGTACTGTTCATGCCTTTCCTCCTTTAATTAATAATGTACCAACCATACTGTAGCCCATTTACCCTGTCTGTCATAATCCATTATGCCATTCACAAGAACGTGAACGCATAATTCTTTAGTCGATGAACAATGCCAACCGCAAGCTCATCTTAGGTCCTTGCACCAAAGGCCCCTTATTTTCGATAGCGCCGCTCTGACGCATTGCCCATCGTCCTCATCTGAACTTTCTGACTATTCAATTTCTCGAGGGATTTTTATTTGCCCATGACCATAGAGGAATTTCCTGAACACATTGGGAAATATGTTGCATACATGAGCAACGATCTGTAGACGATTTCCGTGGCAATTTCTATACTCTCCCCACGTCAGGCAGCCCTTTTATGTGATTCAGTTATGAACTGATCCATAGGTATCCTGACCACTATTAACACTTGTTGCTCTTTTGGATAGAAGGTGCGATAGGGAACCCTGACCCCCTGGAAAAACCTTCTTCCTTCTGTGGAGAACGATCGGGATGGGGCCTGGTATCGGCTACCTCCGCTCTTCATCCCGATCTTCACGGAACCTGAAATCTACACGCCAGAGCATGTGATTCACGCCCTGCCTTTCATCATGAAGACAGGGCTTTTCGGCCTGAGTAGCAGAATATTCCCACTCTTGAGAAAAATGAATTTCCCCCTGATCGGGGCTCTCTGTCAGGTGGACAATATCCCCTGGCTCCGAGCCTTACCTCTTCCATCTCCCTGGTTCAAATTTTGGCAAATCAGTAGACAATACGATACAATTTTCAATATTTGCTTTTCTGAATCCGCCTGATGGACCAACACTTCGACTGAAAGAAAATCCTCATGCTCAATCCGAGTCAGAGCAATCCACCGCACACTTCCTTGCCACGCATGAAGTGGCAGAGAATATTCCTATGCCTTATTTTCCTTTGGCCCTTGCCAGCGTTGGGGCACCAGGCGGGAAACCTTTATCGTGATGCTCTTTCAGCCGTGGAAAAACAGGATTTCAAGACCGCCCAAGCCTTACTCGAACAGGCCATCCAGGAATTTCCTGGTTTTTCCGAAGCCCATCACCTGTATGGCTTGGTGGAGTTTCAACTGACCCAACAACCTGAACGCGCAATTTCTGCCCTTCAACAGGCCATCCGCCTCAACCCGAATTTAGCTCAAGGGCAGTATGATTTGGCGTTACTCTTTATCAAGCAAGATCAAATAGAAGAAGCGCAAAAAGCCGCTCAGCAAGCGCTCGCTATCTATCCACGTTTTTGGGAGGCCCGGCTCATACTCGCGAAACTTTTGGATAAGCGAGAACTCACGAATCAGGCTATTCAGGAATACCAGACAATTCTCACTCAACAACCCTTCCAGGAAGAAGCGCTCTATCATCTAGCTACCCGGTTTATGCAAGCTCAAGATTTCGACCAAGCACAGCTCCTCCTTACCCAATTGACAGAACACCATCCTCACCAGACAGACGCATGGTTGTTGCTTGGCCGGATTGCGGAACGACAGAATCAACCCTCACAGGCCTTACATGCTTACCAAGAAGTCATTCAAGCCAATCCTGACAATTCGGAAGCCCACTCCAATCTTGGATTTCTTTACCAACAACAAGGGAACCTGCCAGAGGCCATTGAACATTTCCAGCGCGTCAGCGAACTCAAGCCTCAGGATGCCGAAGCCTTTCTCAATCTCGGAGTCCTCTTCGTAGGAAACCATCAGCTCGTGGAGGCAGAACAAGCATATCAAACAGGAATCGCTTTGCAACCCGATTCTCTGGAAGGCCATTTCAATCTTGGAGCCTTTTACGAATTCCACAAGAAGGATCTTCCTCAAGCACGGATCCACTACCAGAAATACCTTGACCTTGGGGGAAAAGACGCCAGAATCCAACAATTGCTTACACAACTTAAGCAATAGATCATCCCCATCGGTTCAAGAAAATCCCCGAATTCTTCTTCAAGACCTCTCCATGCGATCAATTTGATATCCACTCCATTTTCTTAGTGCTTCCATATTCTTCCTCCCTAGACTCAGAGGCTTCGCTCTTTGACACTTTCAGACCCTGAAGCCTTATTCAATGCTTTTTCATCTTCTCCCTCCATGCTTTTTGATTCACGCCTGGAACCCGCTGATCACATTTAGGCTTTGCATAAGGGCGGAAGGCCAACGTTTTTGTCCAAAAAGACCTGGCCGTAATGTTCGGGAAAGACATTCTTTCGATCACAACTACACAAAAAATGAGGAAAACTAGCCCTTTGCAGAACATTTCCAATCGGCAAGTTTTTCAATAATCAGTCGATATTCTCCTACCAAAGAACCTCCGCGTTGAATCAGCGAGAAATGAATGAGTTGGTGTGAGGTTTGTGAGGTTATTGATCCTTTTATCCAGGAGACACGGAAAATGGGACGCAATTCAATCAAAGGGTTACAGAATCCGTTACGAAACCAACAAGGTGCATACATCCTGATTACAGG
>BQIZ01000178.1 GCA_021604365.1 Nitrospirales bacterium | reverse complement strand
AGGGCGTGATCGAAGCACTGCAGCATGGTATTGTTGCCGGGTTTCCCATCGTGGATATCCGTGTGGCTGTCTATGACGGATCTCATCATCCCGTCGATTCTTCCGAGATGGCCTTTAAAGTGGCAGGATCAATGGCCCTCAAGCATGCCCTGGAATCTGCTCAAAGTACCCTTCTTGAACCCATCATGTCGGTAGAAGCTCTAGTTCCGGATGATCTGGTGGGAACCGTGATTGGAGATCTTAACTCACGGCGGGGACGCATACAGGGAATGGCGACGAAAGGACATAATCAAATCGTGAAGGCCTTAGTGCCTCTGGCGGAAATGCTGAAGTATGCTCCATCCTTAACGTCCATGACGGCCGGAAAGGGCAGTTATGTGATGGAATTTTCGGGTTACGAGGAAGTTCCGAAGGATTGCCTGAATCGAATAGTGGAAGAACATAAAAAAGAAAAAGAAGCCGTTTCCTCGCACTAATTGCTTGATGATAAACAGAGAGAAGCGTTATGGCAGAGTTTTGATTACAATGAAAAATGCCCTTGTTTTTCGGATAATTCGAAGTAAAATGGTTTGACCCGGCTTCACTTTGGCCACCGCTTCAGAAAATTGCGTGACGGTCCGAACCGTTTGCCGATTAACCTCGTTGATTAAATCTCCTTCTTGAACCCCCTCAGAGTTGGCGAGGCCACCGGGTTCAACTTTGGTCACGAGCACACCTACGGTTTCTTGTAGTTCAAATTGCTCGGCAAGTGCAGCTGTAAGCCTCTGGACATCAAGTCCTAAGGCGACTTCTGATTTTTGCAAGGGGAGTGAGGTCAACGTGGATTTCTCCTGCCTTTCCACTATCGGCACCAAGTAGGTCAACTCTTTCCCGTCACGTAACACAAGAATTTTGGCATTCTCACCAGGTCCAACACGCGCAACAAGCCTCGACAGTTGGTTGGGTGAATCAACCGAGCTGTCGTCTACCGCCACAATGATATCCCCTGGTTTAATTCCGGCCACATGGGCGGGATCGTGTTCATACACTTCGTTAACGAGAACCCCATGGCCTTCCCTAATCCCAAATTGTACCGCAAGTTCTTTGGTGAGAGATTGAATCCCGACACCAAGCCAACCCCGGACCACTCGCCCCTGGGACACCAGTTGATCGACCACACGCGAAACCATGTCGGCGGGTATGGAAAATCCGATGCCTTGTGC
Organism: Nitrospirales bacterium; assembly: GCA_021604365.1. GTDB lineage: Bacteria > Nitrospirota > Nitrospiria > Nitrospirales > UBA8639 > Nitrospira_E. The sequence goes on along the minus strand of BQIZ01000178.1, from coordinate 6,630 downwards.
CATATGGATTATGGCGGTATTAATCCCGATCACTTCACCTCGGAGGTTAAAGAGCGGCCCTCCTGAATTGCCAGGATTAATCGCCGCATCCGTTTGAATGAAATTTTCATACCGGGATAAATTGAGACGTTCCCTTCCAATCCCACTCACAACCCCTAGGGTCACTGTGCGGTCTAACCCCATCGGATTTCCCACAGCCAACACCCATTGCCCAACCTTTAAGGCATTGGAATCTCCAAAATGGGCTGCAGGAAATTTTCGGTCAGCTTGAATTTTGAGAACCGCTATGTCTGTTTCCTTATCGCGTCCTATGACCTGAGCAATCACGTTGGACATATCGGATAGCCGGACATCTGCCTCCGTGGCGTCTTCCCCAACGACATGATTATTGGTCACGATGATTCCATCTTCCCGCACGATGACACCTGATCCACTGCCTTTAGAGAATGGCGCACGTCGCTGAAACCCTTGTCCCTGAGCTATCTCACGAATTGGTGTAATATTGACCACCGTAGGAGTCACCCGTTCGGCCAGGCTGGTGATGGCCTGTTCGATATCTCCAAGAAGTTCTAACCCCCTAAGTTCTTTGGCTGTCTGGCTAATTGCGGGTGATGGAGAAATAAATAAAAGATGGCAAGATAATGAAAATATGATTGAAAAATGACCTAAATTCATCCTAAACCTTACATTTCGTAATGTCGGATAATAAATATTATGTTAATTAGACGGTAGTCTAATTTTAGTTTCGGTCCCCTGCCTAAGACGGTGGATGTTTTCTTTATGGCTGATGAATATGATTCCCATGACTCCCAAAGAAAAAAGGCAAAAATAGAAGTCAGAAGTCAGGAGATAGACCAAAAATGGGAACGCACCAAAAGCTAACAGAGCTCCACCTGATGAATATCCGAAGCCCCATACCGCTCCCAGCCAAATGGCAACAAGAAGCCATCCAATCAACGGATGTATACCTATAATGGCCCCTAAGGCTGTGGCTACTCCTTTTCCACCTTTAAATCGTAAGAAAATTGAAAAAACATGACCAAGAATGACTGAAAAGCCTATGAAAAGAATCCAAAGCCAGGGAAGCCCCATTAAGCCTGCGACAACTGTCGCGACCGTTCCTTTTCCTAAATCCCCAATGAGAGTAAGTATGCCTACCTTTTTTCCTGATACCCGCAGAGCATTGGTGAATCCGATATTATGGCTCCCGTGGGTGCGAGGATCCTCCTTTCCGAAAATACGAGAGGCAACGAGGCCAAATGGGATAGATCCTAAGAGATAGGCACCAACCACTCCTAATAAATAGAATTCCATCTCCTATCGACTTCTGAGCACTCCTACCAGTATTGGGGGCTGATTTTCTTAAAGATTTGCATAAGATATCGCCAGCCGGAAAATAAGGAGAAAAATAAGGCAAGATACAATAATCCGGTTCCAATGGTAATCAGTGTCCCCTCACTTTGAACCCAGACTCCCTGTAAAATAAGACAAAGGATCCCTCCAATTTGACCGATGACTTTAAATTTCCCAAGAGAGTCGGCTGGAACCACAAAGCCTTCTTTTGCTGCGACCACCCTGGCTCCCGTCACAATCATTTCACGTGCAATCATGACGATAGCCAGCCACACAGCTACTCGCTGAAATTGCACAAGAAGAATAAGTCCTGAAGCCACCAGAAGTTTATCGGCAACCGGATCGAGCAATTTCCCTAAATTGGTGATCTGCCCGCTTTTTCGAGCCAAATATCCGTCAAGAAAATCTGTGAAAGCGGCACAAGCAAACACCAGCCCGGCTACCAAGGCCCGTTCAGGGCTGGATTCAGAGAAAAACCAAACAAAAACAGGAATTAATAAAATCCGCAAAAGAGTAAGAGAATTAGGAAGATTTAGATAGGCTTCTCCCATAATTACATCATTTCGTTCCGATTTTTCTTTCCCTACTACTTCTGATTGGTTCATGGTAACCCTGATATTTATTCCTGAAATGTCAAGTAACAGGCGAGATTTCTCCCTTTCCCGTAACCTGCCAAATCGCTTGAATTTGTTCCAATAATCCGCGCAATTCACTTAACCGTATCATATTCGGCCCATCCGAGAGTGCTTCCTCCGGACGAGGGTGAACTTCCATAAAGAATCCGTCACATCCAGCAGCGGCTGCTGCTCTGGCTAGCGGCGCCACAAATTCCCGTTGTCCTGAAGAGACCGTTCCTCCGCCACCAGGCAACTGCACGCTGTGAGTTGCATCAAATACCACCGGATATCCCAAATTTCTCATGACGGGTAATGAGCGCATATCGACGACAAGATTTTGATAGCCGAAGCTTGCCCCTCGCTCCGTTAAGAAAATTTTTCTGGTCCCGCCCTCTTCAAGTTTATGGACAACATTGGCCATATCCCATGGAGAGAGAAATTGCCCTTTTTTTACATTAACCACCCGGCCGGATTTTGCCGCAGCAGAGAGTAGATCTGTCTGTCGACATAAAAATGCCGGAATTTGCAACACGTCTACGATCTCGGCAACCTGAGAAACGTCGTGGACTTCGTGAATATCCGTGAGGATAGGTAGCCCTAACTCACGGTTGATTTTCTTGAGAATTTTCAATCCTTCCGTAATGCCTAACCCCCTGAATGAAGAAACTGATGTGCGATTAGCCTTATCATAGGACGCCTTAAAGATGTATGGGATGCCAAGATCTTTGGCAATTTCCGCAATCGCTGCAGCCGTCTCAATGACCACCTTCTCGCTTTCAATCACGCAAGGCCCCGCAATTAAAAAATGGGGGGAACTGCCGCCAACGGAGAACGGGCCAATGTCGACTGGGGTTGGCTGAGCCATGGTCATTCCTTTTCGTTATGTACCGAATTTTTTTTGAAGTGCGGCGCCAATAAATGCCGTAAAAAGAGGATGAGGAGAACACAATCGGGACTGAAACTCCGGATGGAACTGTGTCCCCACAAACCAGGGGTGCCCTTGCAATTCAATGATTTCTACCAGCCTTCCGTCAGGGGATGTCCCACTAATCGTCAGACCTTTTGAGGTTAAAGCTTCCAGGTACTCATTGTTGAATTCATAGCGATGGCGGTGTCGTTCACGAATATCCGTTTGCTCGTAGGCCGCAAAGGTAAGCGTATTGGGAATTAATCGACAGGGAAATCCTCCCAATCTCATGGTTCCGCCCTTCTCTTGAATGGATCGTTGCTCAGGAAGCAGGTCAATGACCGGGTAAGGCGTATCAGGATTGAATTCCGAGCTATTGGCATTCTGAAGTCCACCTAGACTTCTGGCAATTTCAATCACCGCACATTGCATCCCCAAGCAAATGCCAAAGAATGGAAGATTTCTATCTCTGGCATACCGGATCGTATCAATTTTCCCTTCGATCCCTCGAAGCCCAAACCCTCCTGGAATTAAGACTCCGTCCACATCAGCTAGCAGGCGTTCGGGGCCGTCCTTCTCAATGTCACCCGATTCGACCCATTGAATATGAACGACTGTTTCATCTTGTAATCCGCCATGAGTCAAGGCTTCCGACACACTTTTATAGGATTCCCGAGATTCTACATATTTACCAACCAGTGCAATGGTAACTTCATGTCGCGGCCGCTTAATCTTCTGGACTAAAATATCCCAATCCCGAAGGTTGGGTGGGCGCGTTTCAAGATGCAGTGAACGGACAATAAGTTCATCCAGTCCTTCTTTTCTCAGGATAATCGGCACTTCGTAGATGGAATCCACATCTTTGGCTGTGATGACAGAACCTTTATCCACGTTACAAAACATGGCAATTTTATCTTTCACGCCAGGAGGGAGAAATCTGTCAGTCCGACATAACAGTATATTGGGTTGAATGCCGATTTCCCGAAGCTTATTAACGGAATGTTGAGTGGGTTTGGTTTTGAGTTCTCCAGCGGTTCCAATATAGGGCACCAGGGTGAGATGAATATACAGGACGTTTTCCCTACCAACCTCATAGGGCATTTGCCGAATCGCCTCTAAGAACGGAAGGCTTTCAATATCACCGACAGTCCCGCCAATTTCCACGATCACCACATCCACGTCATGGGCCACATTGAGAATTGTCTGCTTAATGGCGTCCGTAATATGGGGGACGACCTGAACGGTCGCTCCAAGATATTCTCCTCTTCGCTCCCTTTGAATCACCGACTCATAAATCCGTCCTGTCGTACAATTATTTTCTCGATGCAACTGGACTGTGGTAAATCGTTCATAATGACCCAAGTCTAAATCGGTTTCCGCTCCATCATCGGTAACATAGACTTCCCCGTGTTGATAAGGATTCATCGTACCCGGGTCGACATTAATATAGGGGTCTAGCTTCAAAAAGGTAATAGTCATGCCACGGCTTTCTAATAAATGCCCGATAGCCGCAGATGACAAGCCCTTCCCTAATGACGAGACCACTCCACCTGTCACAAAAAGAAACTTACTCATGATTTTTTCTGGTTAGTTGTATGATGACCCACATGTCCTCCCTCTAAGACGATTCCCTCTTTCGACTCCACCATATTGCTCTATCTATTTTCAACCCTCTGTGTTGCCCCCAACGGTCTCACTTTCGGCTCAGATGGTTTCTTCGATAAAAGATCTTCCGCAGCCATGATATCCTCAGGAGTATCTATTCGAATAGATTCGTGTTCTGTTTCCCAAACCATTATGGGAAGGCTATGTTCTAAGGCTCGCAGTTGCTCTAATTTTTCCGCATCCTCAAGATATCCCGTTGGCAACTCGGTAAATCGTATTAGATCTGATTTCCTGAAAATATACACTCCCAAGTGCATATACGCGATCTGATTATTCCCAGAGGTCATTCCATCGCGCCAACAGGGTATCGGACTTCGTGAAAAATACAGAGCTTGACCGTGGACATCGGTCACCACCTTTACGATTGACGGATTGGTTAGATCCCGAGAGGTGTGTATTTGTCGTTTCAACGTCCCTATCCCAGCCGGAGAAGACACAAAAGGATGAATGAGATCATCAAGCAGTCCAGGGTGCTGAGGAATTTCATCAGCTTGCAAATTAACAATCACGTCATATTTTAATTGAGAAACCACTTTCGCCACCCGGTCCGTTCCTGTTCGACAGAAATCCTTGACGAGACAGACTTCTCCACCAAAATTCTTGACTCCTTCTTCGATGGATTCCTGGTCGGTGATAATCAGGATCTGCCCTACATGTGAAACCTGTTGAACCGCTTCATAGACGTGTTGGATAAGTGGCTTTCCGGCTAAGAGAGCGAGTGGTTTTCCCGGAAATCGAGATGATCCATGGCGAGCGGGAATACACAGACTGATGAGTGAGTCAGTTGTGGCCATGGAGTAATGCCTCTTGAAGTTGTGCTCGCGTCACTGTGGCGGTACCGACCATGCCCACGACAATACCGGCGGCTTGATTGGCTAAGACCGCAGCCTCAGGAAGTGAGGCTTTTGCACTCAGCGCTAAGGCAAGAGTACTGATAACGGTATCGCCTGCTCCGGTCACATCATAGACTTGTCGAGCCACAGCCGGGATGCTCCAGGAATTGCCTGTATTTTCAAAAATACTCATACCCTCCTCTCCCCTTGTGACAACAACTGCCCGGCACTGTAAGCGTTGTTGAAGAGCAATGCCGATTTCTTCAACCGGAACATCCTGGTTTGGGAGGAATCCTGCAGCCTGTTTGGCTTCGAGATGATTGGGTGTGATCACCGTCACTCCCTGGTAATAGGCCATATGTTCCACTTTCGGATCCACCACAATCGGCACGTCAAACTGAACAGCCAGGGTATGAATGGCCTTCATTAGTTCAACGGTGATCATGCCCTTCGCATAATCAGAAATCACTAGGCAGGAGGCTCCAGGAAGCCGGGAAGCCACATGTCGTATCATTTTTTTTGTCTGTTGAGAGGAAATGTCATGGCGTTGCTCCACATCAAAACGAACAATTTGCTGATTGTGGGCAACCACTCTCGTTTTTTTAATTGTAGGACGACCGGAATCAACAAACACACCGGAGGTAAATGGGGACGATTGGCGGATGTCAGCGAGGAATTGTTTCCCAACGTAATCCGCGCCGACCACGCCACACAATTCAGCCTGCCCGCCTAATGTCAGAATATTATGATATACATTCGCTGCCCCACCCATTCGGTACGATTCAGAGTCCACATGAACAATTGGTACAGGCGCTTCCGGGGAGACACGATGCACCTTGCCCCAGACATAATGATCTAAAATGAGATCTCCAACAACCAGAATGCGGGCGCGAGAGAAGCGTTGAATATACTGCTTGAACTTCCGAGCGGAAATCGCTGGGACAACGGATAGCGGTTTCATCCTTGAATCAGTACAAGGCTGAATTTTGGTTGGGTCAAGTGACTTTGTGCTCACTATTCAATGAGCTTTCCGATTCGTTCCCATCGGATCCATTCGGTCCAAGCTCCCTGCCCATTCCATGACCAATACACGAGAAAGGCTCTGCCTTTAATTTTATCCATTCGCACAAATCCCCAAAAACGGCTGTCCAAACTTTGGTCGCGGTTGTCACCCATCACAAAGTATGATTCGGGAGGAACGGTTAAGGGACCAAGATTATCGCGAGGATTGATACGACCATCAATAATTCCGGGA
>BQIZ01000177.1 GCA_021604365.1 Nitrospirales bacterium | reverse complement strand
CGGCGACAGAATCTGCTGAACGGGTTGGCCGGGAATCATGTCGGACATGGCCAGGAAAAATACCGGGAAGGCCAGCACGAGACCAATCCAGAATCGACGCAGCATGTCCTGGAGTTCGGGATTCTCTTCTTCCTCAAGTGTGATTTCCCGTGGTTCGAGGGCCATCCCGCATTTCGGACAGGAGCCTGGCTGGTCCTGTACCACTTCAGGATGCATGGGACAGACATATTCGGTCCTGGTTGCCGGTGCAACGGCCATATCCGGCTCCAGTGCCATGCCGCATTTCGGACAGGCAGCCGGTTTCGAAGACTCCACACCAGGACACATCGGGCAAATATATTTGGCGCCGGGCTTGGCCGGTTCCGTTTCCATCGTTTGCTGGTGCTTTCCGGTGAGATAGCCATCCGGATCATGGCTGAACTTGTCCTGGCAACGGGGATTGCAGAAGTAATACATGGTGCCCGCATGTTCGAATTTTCCCGCAGCGGTGAGCGGATCCACCATCATGCCGCAGACAGGGTCCTTTACCTGCTCTACTTTGGCCATGCTTAATTCCCGTCGGCGGGGCTTATCTTTGGGAGTATGAGATTCTTGTTCCATTGATATGGTCCTTGTCATCAACAAAAGAAAGTAAGAAGAGCATCTGGCCCGAGCTGGAAATTCTCAAAGGTATGGCTCTTCGGTTTGGTCAGCCCTAAAGAATGAACTCGTTGATTCAGTATAGTGAAATACCGTTGCCATGGGGAAGCCAACCCAGGCTTAAGATTCGCTGCTCAGAATCCATGACCGGAGACTTCTGAATGGTCGGGAACATTCTTAATCTTTCTTTTCAGTATCAGGGGACCTTCAGGGAGGATGAGGCATGGAATAACCAAAAGAGGGGAACCGTGGCTACGTCGCTATAGGCAACAAGGGCAATGCGAGAAGTCCCCCATCGACCGCGATGCTCAAATCGTATTGAAGAATGGGGACAACAAGAATACTGCATGCATTTCTTTTCAGGGTGACCCACATAAAGGAAATTGAGACTGGTTGCCAGTTTTTCACAAAATTTTCCTGTTGTGCAGATATGGTCTATTCCTTCTTTATGAGCCATGGGAATTATGGTAGGCTTTTAGGTGACCTAGTTGAAAGCCGATAGGGATAGAGGAAAATAGCGGTGCATAAAATGTCCTTCATGGTTTTCAGATTATGGTTGATGCTCTGGGTGATTTGCCTGCCCCTGGTGCATATCCATCCTGAAGCCGATCATGCCCATGGAATGGCCGGGCATAGTCATGGAGGAACCTTCCATACGGTTCTATCGAGTGATCCCATTTGTGCATACGAAGATCATCGACACCATCATAATTCTTTCGCTCATGGAGAACCACTTGAAAATTCTGATTCCTCACCTCATCCTCTTCATGGTTTAGAACATGCCAACTATGGTTTCTTTGTCCTCAATTCTTCATTGACACCCATTGGTGATGGAAATTTGTCGGATGTTAGCGGTGTGGATCTGGCTGTCTCGGGCATAGAGTCTCCGACCGAATCCGGTGTTTCCAATATTCCTCTCTTTTTACTTTCACGCACTCCCTCTTCGATTCTCATCAGAAGCCTTTCGCCCCGCGCTCCGCCTTTTCATCTTCTGTAACGTCAGACCGGGTCTCAAATCGCCCCAATGTTCAGTACCACACGTCGGACATGCTTGAGGACAGTTGTGCTTACCCGTATTCGGTTTGAACAGGTGTTCTTCTTGCAAAAATCGAAACCGGGTTCATAAAGGGGCTGAATACCTGGATCAACGGGCATCAAGCCGGGTTGCTGTTTTCTCAGGAGTCATTACATTTTCTTTGAATGGGACAGACATGATGAAGAAAAATACCTTGAGGTACACATTCTTGATTCTTCTCTTTTTCAGCCCGGGCGAGCTTCCCGTCAAGGCTGCGGAATCGCTGACCGTTGAGCAGGCCGTCCACACCGCTCTGGAGACAAATCCGGATCTTCTTGCTGCCCGGCAGGAATTAGAAATCGCCCGCGGACGGAAAGTGAATGCGTTTCTGTTCAATCGGTTTAATCCAAGTATCAGAGGCCGGGTCTGGAACCGGAATAACCCGGGATCAGGTAACGAAACCGACTCGCAGGTGATGCTCCAGCAGGAAATCGAAGTTGCCGGGCAACGAGGACTCCGAAGGGAGGAATCAGTTCGAAATGTGGCCCGAGTTGTCGCTCAAGTCCAAGATCGCGAACGGCTTATCACCGGACAGGTAAAACGCGCCTTCTTCCAGGCCCTCACCATGGAAAAAGTTTTAAATCTGAGGAGAGAAATCGAGCGGTTGAATCGTCGTATCCGCGATGCCTCCCAAGCACGGTTCAAGGCTGGGGTAGTTCCCATCATGGAGTACAATTTAGCGGAAATCCGCTATGGCCAGGCCAAGAAAGACACCTTCGTGGCCGAAGCCTCATTTCAAAATAGCTTGGTGGAACTTCGCCGGTTGTTGGGGTGGGAGCCTGATCGGTCAATTGAGCTGAACGGTCAACTCAGGAATTTACCCAACGTGCTTCCTTTGCCTGAACTTCTACAGCGTGCACAGGCCCAGCGGCCTGATCTCTTAGAGGCCAAAAGGGAGGTATTACGGGTCCAAGCCGCTCTGGATCTGACACGCCGTCTCATCGTGCCGAATCCCACGATTCAGGGAATGTACTGGACAGAAACCGAAGGACCCCAAGGATCAAGCAAATTGATCGGTGGAGGGATCAGCATACCTCTTCCCGTATTTGATCGAAAGCAAGGTGAATTGGTCACACAGGGCGGGGAGCTCAATCGAGGTCGTCATCAAATTATGGCCGTGACTCGGAATATCGAACAGGAAGTGAAAGCGGCTTTTTTAGCGTATGAAGCGACTCGCCAATCCGTGGAGGTGTTTGAATCGGAGGTGCTTGAACGAATCGAAGAAAATTTCCGGTTCATCGAGGATGCCTACCGGGAGGGCAAGATCGGCCTCTTGCAACTCATTGTGGTTCAGGATGATCTGATTGGTGCTCAACTGTCTTATGTGAATTCCCTGGGTCAGTATCGCGAGGCTGAAGTGAATTTAGCACAGGCTGTTGGGGAACAGTCTTAAGAAAGAGGAAGAGGGATGAACAATGTAATACGGGACTCTGTGCTCATGCTGTTCCTGCTACTAGGCGTGGCCTGCCAGGAAAGTCCGACCGAGCCGGCCCCTGAGCGGACTTTGGCTAATCATCAACCAGACCAAGGATCTGACAGACATGGCGAGAAGCATCAAGTTGATGATACCGATGAACATGAGGGTGAAACCCATTCCGATGAGATCATCCTTGCTCCGGAAGCCTTGGAGGGCAAAACTTTTCAGTCCGACGTTGTGGAACGAGGAGTCGTCAGAGATGAAATTCCGGCCACGGCCAATATTCAACCGAACGCGTACACACTGGCTCATGTGAGTTCGCGAATCGAAGGAAAAGCAATTAAGGTTATGGCCGAACTCGGTGATCTCGTGAAGCCGGGGGATACTCTCGCTTTACTCGATAGTATTGTCCTGGGGGAAAAAAAGTCCACTTTCCGACAGGCCCGAACTGTTCTTCTCGTCAACAAGGCCAATTTTGAGCGGGAAAAACGGCTCTTCGAACAACAGGTTTCCTCGGAAAAAGAGTATCTTGATGCGAAGGGTGCCTATCAACAAAGCTGGGCCTCCTATCAGGCGGCCTTCGAAGCGCTTGAGCTTGTGGGGCTCTCTCATGAAGACATCAAGGCGATAATTGAAAATAAAGGCGGGCATCATCCGTTGTCGTCCTTTTCCCTGAAGGCAGCTCAGAAAGGGACCATCATAGAACGGCACATGACTCCAGGTGAATTAATCGCTCCAGGCGATAAACCCTTTACCATTGCCGATCTGAGTACGGTGTGGATTCTCCTCAATATCTTTGAAAAAGATTTGGCCGGGGTCCGTGTGGGCGCTCATGTCCGGATTGCCGTTGACGCGTATCCGGGAGAGACCTTTCGCGGCACGGTCGTGTACTTAAGCAATCTTCTAGATCCAGGGACTCGGACTGTCGAAGCCCGGGTGGAAATTCCCAACCCGGAGGGACGCCTGCGTCCGGGGATGTTTGCCAGGTCTTCGATTGCCGATTCAAGATCCCAGGGGAAACAGGTCCTTCGGGTACCTCAAGAAGCTGTGCAACACATTGAAGAAAAACCGGTGGCTTTCGTGGAGAAACGACCGGGCACCTATGAAAAGCGGACGGTCACCCTCGGTTCCCAAGATGATCCTTTCGTAGAAATTCTTAACGGGTTGCAAGAAGGCGAACGCGTGGTCACCAAAGGATCCTTTTACCTGAAGTCCGTCCTGCTGGGAGAAACCCTCGGTGGGCATGGCCATTAGAAAGCCTGTAGGCTGGGTTTCTTACCGTGAAATGGACACGAAGTCATGCTGACTAAGATTTTCGATTTTGCCTTACAGCATCGGTTTCTCATTCTCGTGTTTGCCGGACTGATCATCGCTTCAGGCGTGTACTCGATGACTATCTTGCCAATTGATGCCGTTCCGGATGTGACGCCGAATCAAGTTCAGATACTCACCAATGCCGCAGGCTTAGGTCCGGTTGAAGTGGAGCAATTGATTACCTTCCCCGTTGAAACCGCCATGTCAGGCTTACCGGGGATTGAACGGATTCGATCGGTCTCACGCTTCGGTCTTTCCGCCATCACTATCTATTTCAATGAAGACATGGATATCTATTTCTGTCGCCGTTTGGTGATGGAACGATTGCCGCAGGCTCGCGAGGCCATCCCGCAAGGATTGGGGACCCCGGAAATGGGCCCCATTTCCACCGGCTTGGGAGAAATCTACCAGTTTGAGGTGAAGGGAGAAGGATACTCGCTGATGGAGTTACGGACAATTCTGGATTGGGATATCGCCTTTAAGCTTCGTTCTGTGCCCGGTGTCATCGAAGTGAACGCATTTGGCGGGGAATTACAGACCTTTGAGTTCCAACTGGATGCGACAAAATTAGTGGCCTATGACCTGGCCATCGGACAAATTTTTGAAGCCTTTGAGCAAAATAATGCGAATGCGGGAGGCGCCTATATCGTCCATGCCCAGGAGCAATATTTAATTCGTGGAGAGGGTCTCATTCAAACCCTCCAGGATATTGAAAATATCGTGGTGGCCACCAGCGATGATGGCGTTCCCATTTATATGCGTAATCTCGGCCAGGCCAAATTTGCACCCATGGTCCGCCAGGGTGCCGTGACGCGAGACGGCAAGGGCGAAGCGGTCACCGGTATCGTCTTGCTGCTGATCGGTGAGAACGGACGGGTCGTGGTGAACCGGGTAAAAGAAAAAATGGAAGAAATAAAAAAATCATTGCCTGAAGGCGTCATCATTGACCCCTATTACGATCGCATTGATTTAGTCAACAAGACCATTAACACCGTGGCCACCAACCTCATTGAAGGTGCCATCCTCGTCATTGCCGTCCTCTTATTACTTCTGGGAAATATCCGGGGAGGCCTTATCGTGGCTGTGGCCATTCCGCTCTCCATGTTGGTGGCATTCACGGGCATGGTGTCTGCCAGAATATCAGGGAATCTGATGAGCCTGGGTGCTATTGACTTTGGGCTCATTGTGGATGGGTCGGTCGTGATGATCGAAAACATCGTGCGGCATATCGCTGAACGCCGAAAAACAACTCAACAATCCGGTCGCATGACGGCTAAGGAGATCCACGAGGTGATTCAGGAGTCCGGGCGGGAAGTGTTACGCCCCATCTTCTTTGCGGTAGGGATCATTATTATCGTGTATCTTCCCATTCTGACACTCGAAGGCATCGAAGGAAAAATGTTCACCCCCATGGCTCTTACGGTCATCTTTGCCTTGGTGGCGTCTCTGGTTCTTGCCTTCACCCTGACTCCGGTGCTGGCCAGCCTCTTTTTACGCAAAGGGGTGAAAGAAGAAGATACCTGGGTGATCAGACACGTCAAACACCTTTACCGCCCTCTGTTAGCCAGGACGATGCACCATCCCGGCATCACGGGTGGAGTGGCTGCGGTCTTGTTTGCCGGAAGTCTGGGTGGGGCCACCTTCATGGGGGCAGAGTTTATTCCCAAGCTGGATGAAGGCTCCATTGCCCTTCAAGCGTGGCGATTACCAAGTGTGTCTCTGGAAGAGTCCGTGAAAAACACCACTCGTATTGAATTGGTGTTGAAAACCTTTCCGGAAGTGACTTCTGTGATTTCCCGGACAGGCCGCCCCGAAATTGCGACTGACTCCATGGGCGTGGAAGTCAGTGATATTTATGTGTTGTTAAACCCCGATCATGATGAATGGACGACCGCCGGAACCAAGGACGCACTTATTCAGGCCTTCGACGCCGCCTTGAAGAAAGCCGTGCCGGGAACCCAGTTCAGTTATTCCCAACCGATTGAGCTTCGGGTTCGGGAGCTAATTGCCGGCGTCCGGTCCGAAATTGCTATTAACATTTTTGGTGAGGACATGGATCAGCTCAAGGTACTTGGAGATCAGGTTGTGCAAGCGGTTTCACAAGTACCGGGTGCTGCGGAGACCAAAGCCGAGCAGGTGGCGGGTCTTCCCTACCTGCGGGTGATCATCGATCGGGAGGCGATTGCTCGCTATGGAATCAATACGTCACAGGTTCTGGATACGGTCAGAGCCATCGGTGGGCGAACGGTTGGGCAAGTAGTGAAGGGCAATCGCCGGTTTTTCGTTCAAGTCCGTTTTAGCCCGGAGGATCGGAAAAACTTTCAACGGATTCGGGATATCCGGGTGGCCGATCCACGGGGACGTTTGATTCCCATCACGCAACTCGCCGACATTCGAGTGGAAACAGGATTCGCCCAAATTAGTCGGGAGAATATTCAGCGGCGGTTGGCAGTAGAAACGAACCTGCGAGGGCGCGATTTGGCCGGTTTTGTCGCCGATGCGCAACAGGCGGTTGAGCAACAGGTGAACCTCCCGGAAGGCTATTGGATCGAATGGGGCGGGCAATTCGAGCAACTCCAACGGGCTTCGATGCGCTTGGCGATCGTGGTACCCTTGGCGTTATTCTTGATCTTTGTGTTGCTGTATACGATGTTTAATTCCGTTAGGCCCGCTGTGCTCATCTATCTGAATATTCCCTTGGCGGCTACCGGTGGCATCCTGGCGTTGGCTTTCCGTGGGATGCCGTTTTCCATATCTGCAGGAATCGGTTTTATCGCGTTGTTTGGCGTGGCCGTCTTGAACGGGGTCGTTCTGATGTCCTATGTGTTGGATTTACGGAAGCAGGGTCTTTCGGCTGAAGAAGCGGCCTATCAGGGGGCTGTGATCCGTGTCCGTCCGGTTCTGATGACGGCCCTTGTCGCAAGTCTGGGATTTCTTCCGATGGCTCTTTCAACATCACCAGGGGCTGAAGTGCAACAGCCTTTGGCCACTGTGGTCATCGGGGGGCTCATGACCTCAACGGCCTTGACTCTCTTGGTGCTTCCTACTTTGTATGTGTGGGAAGAGCGAGTACGGGAACGATGGTTCGCGTCTAGATCCATAGCGGAAAAGATGTAATCGTGTGCGATCAAAGCTCGCGCCGATGACCAAGGGGCGTGGCTCGCGGGTATCTATTTCGTGGCTTGGCGGTTTCTATGGATTTGTGCAAGTGTTTCAGCCTTATCGGCTGCATCCGAATAATCATCAGCTAAATCTTTGCCATGCATCATGATTGTTAGCTTGTCCTCATAAAAACCTTTTGAATCGTAATCATGAACTTCTCCAACCATCGCACGCAGTTCCTCTGCGCGCTGTCGAAGGGCGGCGGCTTCCTGTTCGTACCATTTTGCCAAGGCTGCATGATCATGTTGCTGGATTAATTGGGCCGGCGGTCCATATTTTTTGACCAATTGAGCAGGAGGACCGGACCCACATCCTGTCAAAAGGGTGATGGTCGTGATCGTGATAAAAACCA
>BQIZ01000176.1 GCA_021604365.1 Nitrospirales bacterium | reverse complement strand
GCCACACGCAATTGGGTATTAAGGAGCCCGTGCTTCGATCGACGCACTTCCGGCTGTGTAAAGTGTGCAATGCCTGACGAATTTGCGGTGAGCCCTGCTTCATCTATCACAGGGGTTGAAGTGGCTAGCCCCATGCCGTTCGATCCTGCATCGGACAGTCTCTGAGGCCCTTCAGCACATGCAGCAAGACCGGATGCCAGAAGTCCACCACCCACACCGACTGCTGCCCGTAACAACTGACGTCGAGTTAAGGGAGATTCCTCTGAGGAGTTTTTTTCGTGTGATAATGCCCTATGGTCCTCGGTCATTGCGTTCCTCCTTTTCAATAGGTGATCAGGATTTCACATACATGATATCTAGAAAAAAACGGAACAGCGGTACTTCTTCTATGGTCCATTGACGACTTCGAGGCGAGTCTGGTGGATCCGCGGGGCATCGCTTTGTATACTATCGCCTTGTGGATTTTCAATAAAGAGATATTGGCAAATATCTGAGAGTTTGTGGAGAAAAATTATGCCAGCCAAATATGACGCGATTGTGATTGGAAGTGGTCATAACGGACTGACATGCGCCTGCTATCTTGCGAAAGCCGGACTCAAGGTTCTTGTGCTGGAACAGTATCATTCAATCGGTGGCATGACCAACACGGAAGAGCTCACCCTACCCGGTTTTCAGTCAGACACACATGCGTTCTGCATTCAGGTTGGGAACTTTTCCCCGGCGCTTCATGAGCTGCAGTTAGCCCGATACGGTTTCGAGCTTATCTATTCCGATCCTTGCTTTTCCCACGTCTTCCCAAACGGTCGCTCGATCTCGGTCCGCCGGAATGTCGATGAGACGTGTCAGAGTATCGCTCAATTTTCAAGAATGGACTCTGCCACGTGGCGTGCACTATTCGAACGATTTCTCACGGTGAAGGACCGGATTGCCGCCTCAATCAATACCCCGCCACCCTCTTTTGCGGATCAAGCATCCACATTGCAGAATTTACCGAGTGGCCTGGACGAATACCGCTTTCAACTGCAAACCTTCCGGTCATGGTGTAACGAGATGTTCGAGGTGGATGAAACGAAGGCTCTATTCGGGTCCTGGGATTTGCATGTGGGGACTTCTCCGGATGATGTGGGCGGCGCGAGTATGGCCTGGCTCTTCACGATGGTGATTCAGCACTTTGGAAACAACGTGGTGAAAGGGGGTATGCGCAATTTACCTCTGGCACTTGCTGGATTCCTGGAAGCACACGGGGGAGAAATAAAAACCGACGCCCGAGTCAATGACATCATTGTGGAGAATGGGAAGGCGATTGCCGTACGTCTTGCTGGCGGGGAAGAGGTGGAGGTGGGCACACTGGTCGCTTCAAATGTTGATCCTCAACAACTCGTTCTCCACCTGCTCGGTGAAGACCGGGTAGGGACGAGCCTTGCCAAGAAGATGCGGCAGTATGAGTTGGGGGAATCGGTTATGGTCGTCTACCTTGCGCTTGATAGCCCTGTCGAGTACAAAGCGGGACCGCTGGCCGGGCAATCCGTCTATGTCCATCCCACCCCGGCGTCCTTGGATTACTTTTCTCGTCTTTTCCATGAGGTTCGTTGTGGTCGTTTACCAGCAGAACCATTTTGTCTTGTGTGTAACGAGTCTGCCGGAGACTCCACGCGCGTGCCTTCCGGAAGAGGATTAATGAAACTCGTCGTGCAACCCGTTCCATATGTCCTGAAGGACGATGCCACCGGCAAGATTGGGGGGAGAACTTGGAATGAAGCTAAAGAACCCTTTGCGGATTATGTCATCAAGAGGTTAACAAGGGATTATATTCCCGATCTTCGAAACAAAATATTGAAAAGGGTTGTCCATAGTCCCAAGGATCTCGAGGAGTTGATGCCGAGTGCCCCTCAAGGGACGATCACCCATGGCGCCTTCGTGCCCTATCAGATGGGCTCCATGCGTCCGATACCTGAGATGGGACACTATCGGTCTCCGGTAAGGAATGTCTATCTGTGCGGATCCGGGAGCCATCCGGGTGCGGGAGTGACGATGGCCCCAGGACGAAACGCCGCTCAGATCATCTACCAAGACCTCAAGCTCGATTTTGCAAAAACGCTCGCCACGCATTGATTCTTCGCACTCTTATCCGTTCTCGGGCTTTCTACCGACCAAGAGGCCATTGGCTCCCGGAGAATGAATCGGAATACGGCGCACGTTTGTGAATCCCACTTCCTTCAACCAGGTCGTGTACTCACTCCAGGTATAGTTCCGGCCTTCCGTATCGATCAACATGCACAGTGACATCATGGCAGCCGCGAGTGGCCCTGTCTTAGCGTCGTCCATCATCAGTACGCTGACAATGATAGAACCACCTGGCTCAAGAGCGTCAAAACATTTACGGAGAATCGTGCTGTTTTTCCTGGCGGCCAGTCGTGAAGTATCATCGACAATAAGATGAGATCAGATCCTTTCGGCAACTCTTCCAGGAAGAAATCTCCGGAGATCATCTCGATCCGATCCGAGAAACCGGCTTCGTCTATTTTCTGATGGGCAACTTCCAAAGCCGAAGGTAGGTCAAAGACGATGGCTCGTAGCGTTGGACAATGCCTCACCGCTTCGATGCAGAAGGCTCCCGACGCTCCGCCGACGTCCATCAGACACCGGTACTTCGAAAGGTCGAGAGCGTTAGCCATCGAGGTTCCCGATCGTAGACTGACCGCATGCATCCCTTGGGTGAACATTCGTTGCTGGTCGGGGTTCGAAGCCAACGTTTCAAAGAGCCCTGGCTTATTCCCCCAGGTAAGGGCTCGATTCGTTTTCAGTGCATCGGTCAATCGCAGCCATGGCTCGTACACCCGCTGGTTCGCCATGAGGACCATCGAACCGAAGTACTCGGGCTTCCCCGCAATCAAATATTTCTCGGATAGTGCAGAGTTGTAAAAACGACCCTCACGCTGATCCAGCAGGCCCAACGCCGCACAACCGCTCACAAGCATTTCCGCCGGACGCAGCTCAAGTTCGAGCATCGCTGCGACTTCTTCGAATGTCGCCCCAGACTCAGCAATTTTTGTGAAAAGATTTAGCTCGACAGCCGCTCCCAGGGTTTTCGAGGCATAAATTCCGGAAAGGATCTGCAAGAGGGGGATGGCGGTCAGATCGGACGTTTCTTCTGATTGCATCCACACAGGTTTTTGTTCTGCCATCTCACGCACCTACTCAATAGCAAATCTCACCCAAGCCATTCCCGGTCTAACTCTTAGTCTCAGAATAAACTGTAAAATCAAACCGGTTGTGCCAAGAAATATCATTGCTGGCTGAGCGACAATCCTATCCTGCCGCTATCGGATCGTACAGTGACAAGGTATTCTGATGGTGGTGGAGTCTGAAAAGGTGACAGACGGAAGGGTGACACGGACGGATATATTAGAGGTCAGTTTCTCCCCATGCCTTTTGTCAAGGTTGGTTGGCCAAATCCCTGATGACATGTTGCAGTCCGGTGACCACGCGTGCGAAATGGTCGAAGTGAATATGATCAGGTGTATCGTTCGAAGTGTGGTAATTCGGATCTCGAAACAGCGCGGTATCCGTCACCATGAGGGCGGGGAATCCTTCTTGCCAGAATGCCCGATGATCCGACCAGCCAACTCCGGGCAACCATTCCGGTAACGCGGCCCCTTCTGAGGGAAACTGGATGTGCTGTCGAAAGGAGCCTACCGCCTGCTGCACCCAATCCCTGTTCGCAAAGTTACTCACAAAACCGATAAAATTTCCCTTTGACGGGTAAAGGAGACCGAGCGGCGGTGGGTATCGTTGGCTGTTCGGTGCCTCAGTATAGTAGCCAATGGTTTCAAGGCTAAGCATGAGGACAATGCGTTCATTCTGCTGGCGACTGCGCTGGGCACATACGCGGCTTCCCATGCTTGGGGTTTGAAAAAAAGGAGGTTCTTCGTTGGCGAAAGCCACAAATCTGAGGGTGCGAGAAACCGGGGATTGGGCAAACTCCATGGCCAGAGCCAGCACCGCAGCGACCCCGGTCCCGTTATCATTCGCGCCGGGACTCCCTTGGACGGAATCATAATGCGCGCCAATGACCAGGATGTCTTCCGGTCGATCCGTGCCGCGTACTTCCACTTCGATGTTTTCACAGATTTTTCCGGAGACGTCGAATACCTGCCGGCGGACATCATATCCGGCCGCTTTGAATTCAGCGCGAATGTATTCCGCCGCGAGCAAAAGTTTGTCGTAGTGAAAAAGATTGCGCTCTCCGATTTGTGTGCCAAGCATGTCCACGTGCGCGTGGAGTCCTTGTTCCAGAGCACGTATTTCGTCGGTCGCTAATGGCAATGTTCCTTGATAACTGCTTCCCGGCATCCAAATCATTTCGTACCATCCTCCTGCACACAGAAAAATCAACATTCCTGTCATGACGAGCCACGGTGATGTGCACACGTCTCTCCTCCGACCTCTCACAATTAGTTGAGACTCATTTCTGCCCTTGTATCCGACGGAACAGGTGAGGTGTGACATAGCATTCTGATGGATTCTTGGAATAGGATTACGTGATGAAACCGAAATCGGATTGCCATCAAATCGTAACAACCTATCTGTTGTTAGGGTTTGTTTGTGCCACCGGGATGGCCGGATGTGCCTGGGATAATCTCAAAGAAAGAGGCTATGAGATGATGCAGAAACATCGGCCCCAGCGATGATTGAAGGATCGGTCACGTCAGCCATCGGATTGCGTCATTCAACAATCGTGCGATTCTTTTGAACGGGAACGATCGGCTCAATCACATTCGCCATCTGGTGGGCTGTGAGGGATATCCTTACATTTTCACGGTAGGGAGCCAATCATTAAGAATGTGGTCTTATTTGATTCCCACCACCATGGAATCGGCCCCGATCAAATGTTCCACCCGAATTTCGCGAAATCCGGCTTCTCGCAGCCACTCGGTGCAATCCGCGCCGGTATAGTCAAAACCCCCTGGCAACTCGATCAACATATTCAAGCTCATCAGAAGTCCGAAGGCGTTTGAGCGGCGCTCATCGTCGATCAACGACTCGAAGATGATCAGGGCGCCGTTTGGTGGCAATGCGTCATACGCTTTGCCGATCAACATTTTCTTTTCTTCCAAATTCCAGTCGTGGAGAATATGGCCCATGGAGAGCACTTCGGCTTTCGGGAGGGGGTCAGAAAAGAAATTTCCCGGATAAAATTGCAGTCGGGAGGACAGTCCGAAGGATTGGACGTACTCCTTAAAAACCGGACCCGTGACGGGTAAATCAAACCCGCCGCCGGTGATATGCGTATGTTCCAAAGCCACCTGCACCGCTAATCCGCCTTGAGCGGATCCGACGTCAATGAAGGTCTGGTATTGTTTCCATGGAAATTGTGAGGCGATTTTCCTGCTGGCTCCCATGCTCAACCCTGTCATGGAACTGAGAAATGCTTTCAGTCGCTGTGGATCGCTGTATAAATCTTCAAAAAAGTTTTTGCCCTCTTTGACTTCGTTCTGTGGCAGGCCGGTCCGTAATCCCTCGGTCAGGTTTCCCCAAAAACGGTATAGGCGGGAATTGACCATTTCCAGCCACCCTCCCAAATAGGTGGGTTTGGCTTTATCTAAAAACATGTCTGTCTCGGATGTATTGGCATAGTGTCCATTCCGCTGATCCAACATGCCGAGTGCGACAAGCGCATCAAAGAAATCCCGCGCACTGCGGGGATGGAGCCCCAGACGTGCTTGCAGGGTCTTGGCGTCAAGCGGCTGTTTGGCCAACTCCGAGAAGACGCCGAGTTCCACGGCGCTCAACAGTGTCTTGGATCCCCAGAAGGCCATTCCCAACTGCATAATTCGATCCGGCGTCATTTCTTCTGCCATCTCTGGCGTTCCCTTCCCTTTATGATAGAAATGTGGAAAAAAATCGGGCTCGTTCAATTCGGTGCCCGGGCGAGGAATGGTTTATTGTTTGCAAGACCAAGCAGCCATGACACAGCGTTGTGCGAAGAGCGGCACGAAACTTTGGGTGTCCAGGGAGATCGTATTCATGAATTGGTCGGCCAATGTTTGATCGGTGAAGCATTCATAGACATCATCCAAAAATCCTCCACGGAGCAACGGATGGTACAGAAACTCTTGACCTGGGCCGGTGTGCACTTCCAGGGGATATTCTGCCACATCAATGTTGATCAACCCGCAGGCGGCTAGCCATTTTCTGGCATCCATTGCGGAAGGCCGTTCGGTGAGGTAGTCCGCAAATTTCTCTCGCTCTTTCGTGAGCCCTTGTCGGGTCATTTCCCGGTCCACGCGTTTCCATAAGGAATCAAACGTTCCAAGGGAGGGGAATGTGAGAACCAATTGTCCTCCAGGCTTGAGGAATCCTGCTAATTGCCGAAGGGCTTCTAGGCGATGAGGCCGAAAAAACATGAAGGACAGGTTGCCCGTGATGCGATCGAATTGGCCCAGATCGGTTGGCAACGTTCGGACATCTCCAAGGCGAAATTCCAGCCAGGGGAAATACGGTCCCTGAACTGCGCGGGCGCGAATGAGTTGCGCGTGATTGGCATCGATTCCGACGACCCGGCCAGTTGGTCCAATCCGATGAGCGAGATAAAAGGCGGGTATTCCATCCCCACACCCCACATCCAGTATCGTGGCGCCTTCATAGAGATCCAGGTGGGTCAAGAGGCTTTCCGCAAATGGTCTCGACCAGGGATCTTTTTTGGGCAGTTCACAGAGCCATGTCGGCGGGGTCTTCAGCGAGGACGAATGAGAAGGATTAGGCATCATAAGTTATCGGAGTTAAACACCTCGGAAACCCTAGCATTTTGCAGACGGTCTGGACGAGTGTGCCTGCCTATCAAAAAATCCTTAAAGGCCTATTGTACAGAACAGATTTTTTTGACGACCGCAATGTGATCTTTCCATATTTCCATTGGGAAGGCCAGCCGGTGAAGACGAAAGTTCCAATCATGCTCCCTGATCTGGTCTTGACATGCGCGGTTTTGAGGTTAGCCGGGTTGATTGGGAAAAGGATTTCGGTCAGGTCGTTCGTCCTGGGCAATTCCCATCGGTTCGAAGGATGTTTCATAGGCTGTGATCGTCGTCAGGGGCATGGCCGCTGATTGGGTCATACTCAAGGAGACTCGTTGTTTCCCCACATTTCGTTCATTCATGAGATTATACTCGCTATTACGCCTTAGACGACCAATGCTGCCGAAATATAGACTTCATCTCTTAAGGATTCAAGATCAGTGATGGGAAGATATCGAGTCCGTCCAACGACTTTCATGGCTTTCCTCAGTTACCGGGAGGTCAACGAGTGGTCCCGATCATCCTCAATGATGACATCGTGAAGCAATGTTCTGTTCGCATTAAACCACTCTATGTGGACTGACGGCTTCAAGTCCTCTGGATGAACGGTGATTTTTCCGAAATTGGGGTTGGTGTTATTCAAAAACTCAAATTGTGGGTCCCCACTAGAAACATTCTGGTGCATCGGGGCAGCCAGTGGGCCAAAAATATATTCCTTGAGATTAATTATCCCAGGCATCGGACTTACTGCCCCATAATGCACATCTCCGGCAAGAAATAGCAGCCCCGTGATAGCATTTTTTCTTAAAAATTCCAGGATTTCATCACGCTCTTCGGGATATTCTCCCCATTTATCGACGCGAGGATCTGAAAACGGTACTGAAGAGATAATAAACTTGAATCTGGCGGAAGAAGCCGCGAGCTGTGCAAACAGCCATTGTTTTTGATCTTCTCCCAACATGGAATTGGTTGCTGGATTTCGATATTGGCGGGTGTCCAAGAGAAAGAGTTCCACGGCCTTTCCCCAGCGAACCTTTCGATAGAGGCGCGTTGAATCTTGCGTGTGCCGACGAATGGGCCAATAATCGAAAAAGGCTTGGCGGCCAATAGACATGAGGGGATGCGCTGAGGTGAAGTCATTGTCCACTTCGTGGTCGTCCCACATGGCGTAGACA
>BQIZ01000175.1 GCA_021604365.1 Nitrospirales bacterium | reverse complement strand
TTCATCCATGAGGCGCATCACATGGGGAAATTCCATGGTGATGACACCCTGAGGTTTGAGCAGCGTTTGAAGCCCACGGACAAAATCATTCAAGTCCGGGACGTGAGCTAAGACGTTATTGCCAATCAACAAATCTGCCTGTTTACCTTCCTCAACCAAAGTTTGAGCCGAACGCTCCCCAAAAAACGAAACCCGTGTAGGTATCCCTTTTTCGGTAGCCACTTTGGCCACATTTTCCGCCGGTTCGATTCCCAAAACGGGGATGCCCTTTTTGACGAAATATTGAAGTAAGTACCCGTCATTACTGGCGACTTCAACCACAAGACTCCGTTCATCCAGCTTTATCCGTTCCTGAATCATGTCTGTATACGCGCGTGCGTGTTGAAGCCAGAGATCAGAATAGGAAGAAAAGTAGGCATAATCGCTAAAGATTCGCTCAGGAGTTGAACAGTCCTTTAACTGCACCAAAAGACACCGGCTACAGACAAAGGCATACAATGGGAAAAACGGTTCCATCTCCCCCAAGCATTCGGCTTTCACATAGGAATTTGAAAAAGGGGACGTCCCGAGGTCAAGGAACGTATGCGTATGTTCTAGTACCGTACCGCAAAACCGACAAGACTGAGAATTTTTCATAGTTTTTCCCTCATGAGTCGACCGCCTCCACTCCGGAAACCGGGGATTGTTCGGTCGGCGGCAATCCACGCCAGAAACAAATCATTTCAATGAACTACCAGTCACGTATTGTGTATTGGGAGGAATATTTTTAACAGGGCCCAATGTGAGGGACTTTCTTCTTTAACCCTTCGTCGTACTTTTTTGCTCGAGAAATTCTTTATACCATGTAATCGTCTCAGCCAGCCCTTTTTCCAAACTATACAAGGGAGCCCATTTGAGCATCCGTTTAGCTTTGCTGGAGTCGAGATATTGGTCCCGAATCTCGGCATTGGCCTGGTTCATCACGATCGGGGCTAACTGATGGCACTCCATCTGAATCTGAATTTCGCGCACAACATCCAAGACCGTCCACGGCTGTTCTCCGCTAAAATTAAACGCCTCGCCACGAACCCCCTCCTCCCGTGCGTGTAAGGCCAGAAGCAGATAGGCTTGCACAACATCAAGAACGAAGATGTAATCCCGTGTAAATTTTCCATCGCTTCGAATGATGGGGCATTCCTGCTTCAGAAAGCTTTGAATCGTGCCCGGAACAATGCGACTCCAATTTAGATCGCCTCCTCCAAAAATGTTTCCACACCTTGCAATCGTGACAGGCAGTTCATAGGTCTGGCTATACGAGCGCGCGAGCAAATCGGTACAACTTTTACTCACATCATAGGGAAACCGTCCAAAAGGGGGCATATCTTCCGTATAAGGCAAGATCTCAACATCACCATAGGCTTTATCACTACTGGCCACGACAATTTGTTTGACCAGGTTTTTATGAATCCGGCAAGCTTCCAGTACATGATATGAACCACGAATATTCGCCTCGAACGTGGGCAGCGGGCTTCGCAGAGCAATCCCGACCAATGGCTGGGCGGCCAGATGAAACACCGTATCTATTTCATTCTCGCTGATGGCACGCTCCAGAGCCTGATAATTTTCCAATTCTCCTGAAACCACCGTCGTTCTTTTAACGTCACCACTTCGTATGAGCTCGCTCTGAGGATTCCAATCTCTAATTAGGGTAGCCACAAAGGCGCCTTTTTCAAGCAGGCTTTTCACCAGCCAGGAACCGACAATGCCGGTTGCGCCCGTTACTAAAACCCGGCTTTCACTCCACAACATGCTCATTTCCATACCTTCCAAGGGGCTTGCCCGGAATTCCACAACTCATCCAAATAATTTTTCTCTTTTAAGGTATCCATGCAGGACCAAAAGCCAAAATGCCGATATCCCATCATTTGCTCATCTTTGGTCAGACCTTCCAACGGTTCTTTCTCCCAGGATGTTTCATCATCACCAATGTAATCAATGGCCTTACCATTTAACACAAAAAATCCACCATTTATCCATCCTTCCCCTGATTCAGGTTTTTCATGAAAGTTACAGATCCTGTCTCCGTCAAACCCGATTCGCCCAAAACGGGCAGGAGAACGAACAGTTGTCACGGTTGCCAGTTTCCCATGTGAATGATGGAATTTAATCACCGATTCAATATCGAGGTCCGCCACGCCATCACCATATGTAAATAAAAAAGTTTCATCATCACCTAACCATCTTTTAAGGCGTTTGAGCCTTCCACCTGTTTGCGTATGCATTCCAGTATCGACCAAATGGATTTTCCAGTTTGGCTGTTTGCCGTCATGTATTGTGGTTTTTCCATTCGCTAAATCAATCGTAAGATCATTATTGATAGCATAGAAATTCAAAAAGTATTCCTTAATGACCTCAGCCTTGTACCCTAATGCCACGATGAACTCGGTAACATTATAAGCCGCATACACTTTCATGATATGCCAAAGGATGGGTTTCCCTCCGATCTCTATCATGGGCTTTGGTCTTAAGGCGGTTTCCTCAGAAAATCGAGTTCCTAATCCACCAGCTAGAATAACGGCTTTCATAATTCTGTCCCTTTTCTTATTTGCTCGTCAATTATAATTCCCAGGCCAAGGACGCACCCAGTGGCTACAAGAAAAACTGTTAACAACCCAACTCCCAAAACCTACCATTCCGTATGTGACCACCTAATTTGTTGAGGGGCATGGATCTGATGGGATCAGAATATTTCCCGCTCTATCCACCAGCTCTTCGACTTGGGTTTTTTTCAGCAGCGGCCCATTAAACCATGGCTTTAAGCAGGAGTTCTCATCTACATGCCCACATTCAGGCTCAGTATTCTCCTACTCACATCACATTGATGACCCTCGATGGCCCAATTGAACCAACTAAACTAAATCAACTTTCCATTTCGGCTAAATCCTCACAGACCCATTCTGAAAAAGGGATAGAGCATATAAACACAGGGAGACCGCATTTAAAATTTGTATGGATTTGTGTCATCTCCTTCAAGGACAAAATCCATTTAGAACCTCGTCTCCTTCACATTGACCAGTTGCCCTCTTATCCCTGGTCTCCCACAGGACGTATAGTTCCCTGGCTGCAACCCATCCAGTAAGGCCGAAGCCAAAGTAACCAGATGGCCGCAAGAGTATTTCCTCAACTCTTGAAGGCTAAAGTTCCAGATTCAGAAATATTGCTCCCGCCAAAATGCTGGTATCGCCGTTGGTTCAATCTTCGCTTTTCCCTCCGAGTTGACTGTGACATGGTCTCTGAGAAAAGGATTTCGCAAATTTGGGGATGGATAAAATTTTGTTGGGATGGCTTTTCTTGGATCATCCGAGTAGTAGAGTCCTGTAAAGAAGGGCAGATTTTTATAATTCTCGGAAAAAACAAATTCCTTTGCAATATAGTCTGCATAAAGTCTAGCCGCATCAATGAAATACCCTACATATTAAGGCACCGCCTGACGTAAAAAGACCCTCTTCCTTTTCTTGAGATACTAAACTCCGCAACGAACTTGTACCCATTCATCAATGGCATCGCTGGGCATTGATTGCAAAGCTTCAGTTGGATCGACTGTTGATGTTATTGAAAAAAACAGAGCTCGCTGGTAAGTTTTCACACGAGGCTCAATGGGTTTGGCTTCTTCCTCGGTAATGGCCTGTAAATCAATGCCGTTTACTTTTCCTCGCCTGAGAAGTTTGTCCAGAGCCGAATGTTCGCTATCATCTATGGTGACAACGAGCTTTCCAAGCCTATTCATCAAAATCTGCTTGGATTCACCGTATTCCGTTAGCCGTTTATTCCCAATGCCTGTAAATTTGGCCTTCAGACTTTCCGGTGAACAATAAAAACCAGCGTGCAACACCCCGCTCTTCCGACCACTGACGTGAGTGCCACAGTGATTTCCGTTTTCAATAACAGTCTCCGTCGCATCGTAAAACTGCCGCTTCAGTTGTCGGGCGACATTAATACCGATGATTCCACCACCAATGACCAGAAAATCTGAGGTTACCATTTATTTGCCTCGAATAGAATCGGGAAGAATTTTGAGCCCTAAACCCCCTGGCAGAATCAACCTTGAGAACTTTGTCAATGACGTCCTCACAATTACTAAGATTATCCATCTATTCAACAAGGAGAAAAATCCATACACGTTAAAACAGGCCACTACATGAACAGATATATTAGCCAATAATTCATTCCTACGTATGGGAAAACCAAAAAAAAAGCCAGTCGGCATTTCATCTGTGCCCGCCGATTTAAGTCCTTCTAAATTCTTACTCGGCTTGGCCAAGTTTACCCTAAAGTAAAAACATCAGAACTCAACTGTGCAAAAATTATGGTCATTTTCATCAAATTTGCCAGAAGTAAAAAATGACTTACGTTTTGTCTTGAGATAATGTCTTGAGGTAATGGCAACTCCACCCCTGTGACAAAAATGGACAGGCTGCCGCCATACCCAGCAAACTGAGTTAACAACCTTGTGATCAAATTTTCCCGCTCCAACAATTACCGAAATTACTCAGCCCGACAAGAGTAAGACAAATGGAAGTGCATTAGAAAACACGGCACCACCAATTCTGATTCCATTATTCATAATGATCAAGAAACTAATGAATGTAATGGCAAATTGTTCCTTAAGAGTTTTAAATTGCCCTTGGGATAACTTAGGATGTTACACTTGAATGCTTCTTCAAGTATGAAGGAAAAAGTAGGAATAATCGCTCAATATAATAAATGAGTTAGTAAACCCTATTGACTAAATGTGCTGATTGGCCTTATTTCGACACAATTTTCCGCGTAACGGCCAAATGGGCCGAATCAATTCTCATTACAACACTACACGATTGCGACTAATAACCATACGGCCCTGAAACGCCACGGTTTTCATAAGAAGTGCGACTCGTTGGGTCCCATTAAGTTCTTCTTCGAAAATCGCTTCAAGACCATAAAAAGGCCCTTGATTAATACGAATAATTTGTCCAGATTCAAAGGAAGTCAAAGGGGGAGGGAAAACACCTCCATTGTGAACTCTCCTTCTAATTGAGTCAATGATTTCTTCTTCCACTATTGCTGGTGCGGCCCCAAACTTGACTATTCTCAGAACCCCATGAGCATAAGTCACTTTCCGGTATCCGGTCTTCATGTCAACTCTTATAAAGAGATACCCAGGGAATAATACCTCTCCATCACTTTTCGCCTTATTTCGAGTCGATCTTAAACCCTTTCCCCTTACACGTGGACAGAAGGTATCAACACCCAATAATTGTAGGTTCATCTCCACCACGTCTTCTTGACGAGCTTTACTATGAATGAGATACCACCGAGAGTCGGACATTATATTGCCTCCATCTTTATCAGAGCATATCAGAAAATTCAATTAACTCAACGCTTTACTCAATTTTTTTCGTTAGCATTTCATAAAACAACCAGGAATGTATTTTTCATCCAACATTTCTCCTTTGACCTCATAGGCATTTTTCTGCTCCTATAACAATGGCCCCGACTTTTTAGTTGGTTCAACCCTCAACCATATGGGAGGGGATAAATTAATGGAGCGTGAGGGCTCTAATTTCTTCAGCCATCCTATATTTGGTTCCGGGCAGCGAGACCTGTAATTTTGTCCTGGATCTGTGGGAAAAAATCGACTGTATTTATTCAGGAGGAACGATGAAATAGAAAAAACTCCCTCCACGTTAATTTTTTCCAGGTTTTTTGGTCCCCAGTTGTCTAGTGGGGTTTTGACGATCCTTTCCTCAGACCGGTGGCCTAAGGCAGGCGAAACAAGCTTCTATGCTCTCCGATTCAGGACTGCTGCTATGCAGCTTCTACGACCACACGACACAACAAGTGCGCGATAGGGATGCCGTCAATTGACTAATCTACGTGGCGTTTGTGCCATAGTTTCCTATCGCTGCTAGGTAGTAAACGTAGAAGAGATAGTGCTTGCACTCTCTACCCTTGCTGTCAACAATCAGGTCAGGGAAAGAAAAAGGCTGATGGAGGTTGTCATGAAGGCAGGGAACCAGAGAAGCCTCATTACCGTTATTGACTGTTAGGACGTACGACTGAAGGATCCAAAGGGAACCAGGGTGTTTTGCCCCAGACAAGTGTTTTTGCTTTAGGAAAAATCGTTGACATTGACTAGTCGGGCCTTGGATTAGGTGATCACAATGCTTAGATTTTCAGGAGTTCCACAACCAGTTTCTGGATATGTCCGAACGGCGATTTGAGAAGACGCCTACAATCGCCAAGAAAAACCTCTTCAGCATAACCTCCCAAGTCTGAGACAGAAATTTTTCACTAATTAGGTCGAGACTGAAGATGGCCTGACCTTAGGTAACTTCCTGGACGGTAATGACGTGACAAAGGTTCTTAAGTACTCCCATTTGCGCTAAAAAGGTGTAAGGCAGCAAATAGGCCAGACCCTCTTACCAGGTGGGAGTAAGGGCGTCGGCCGAAGACTCAACCACGAAGTCGAGTGCGACGCTGAACATGCCGTGCATTCGGACATAGGCTAACTGATAGGTTAAAAGAGGCATTGCCCATGGGTTTATTATCCCTGAAAATTTAGCTTCACAAATTGGCATCTTTTACAATTTCATAATAAACTGTCTACAATTATGTTTCCCTTGATCAAAGAAATTATTGCTTGTACAAAAGGCTCGTCAAAACCAGGGAAAATTTATCGTCGACTAGACCAACATGCCAACTATTTTCAAAGATACATCAATCTGAAGCAGTACCCCCTTAAAAAGGCGCACGGATGAGCAAGATGACCCTATCTCCCAATATAAAAAAGGAAAGACTCATGTCTGTTTCCATTAAAATTGCCCAGCAAGTCAGATCTCGACACAAATTTGGCGTCGTGGCAATGGCCTCTTTGGCACTGGCACTCGGATGCTTTGGCCTCGTCCAGCTGGCCACTGCCCATTCCGGGCTTGATCCAGAAATTCATGAAATCACCGAAAAATTGATCAAGGATCCAGATAATGTGGATCTGCTGGTCCAGCGTGGGCAGGTCTATCGGTCCAATGGGAAATACATCGAATCCTTGCTTGATCTAGAACGGGCTTGGCTGCTGAACCGCGAGAACCGCACTGTCGTTTTACAACGCGCTTTGACTCTCTCTGCCTCAGGCCGTGACAAGGAAGCCAAGACCGCATTGGATTATTTTCTTGAGGATGAATCAGACCCGAAACGAGTTTTTGCTTTGGCCGAACGCGGGAGCATTTATGTACGAACTGGTCAAGCTGAACTGGCCATTACAGACTTTACCTCAGCCATTCAGTTGCAACCTACAATTGAGCTATACCTTGTTCGAGGAAAACTTCAGGAATCTTTGGGAAAGCTTGAGGATGCCGCAGAAGGATATCAGGATGGTCTTGCCAAGCTGGGAAATGCCATATTACTAAAAAATGGCCTTATCCGTGTACGGATGGTTCAAAAACAATACGGTGAAGCGCTAGCCCTGGTAGACAAAGAGATAGCTGGCTCGTCAGTAAAGACATCTTGGCACCTCAAACGGGCGGGAATCCTAGATAATATGGGTCGATCAGATGCAGCCAGCCTCGCATATGAACAGGCATTAGCTGAGGCCAATCGCGTACTGGGGAAACGCCAGACAGCCATGCAACTCCTTGCCCGTGCGGAAGTTTATCAAGCGATGGGTCGAATGGAAGAAGCCAAACAAGATCTCCGGGTGGCTATTCAAAAGACTCCGCACTTTTCCGAGGCCGATGACCTCTTAAGAAAATTAGAGAGCCAATAAATACTAGCCACCAGCCCCTCACATAAAAGCAGAGCACTTGGAAAAATTAAATAAATCAGAATGGATTATGGTAGCGCTGGGCTGTGCGCTATTTGTGCTGATGGGTTCTGTGACGCCAGCGACCGCCGCTGTGGTGCGGCAACCCTATTTGCAACTCGTCACTCCCACCTCCGTCACGGTGGTGTGGCGCACGGACCTGAATTCGGCAGACAATAGCC
>BQIZ01000174.1 GCA_021604365.1 Nitrospirales bacterium | reverse complement strand
CGCACGAGCGGATGGTCTTTCCGTTGACTGCGGCGATGAATTTCGCGGGCGACCAGTTCCTTTCCCGTTCCCGACTCCCCGGAGATAAGCGCCGTGGCATCGGTGGGTGCGACTAGTTCGATTTGCTCTACCAGGTTGGCGATGGCCGGACTCTGTCCGACAATCCCACCAAAGTTCTGCGCTTCCAAAACCTCTTCTTTTAAGAACGTGTTTTCCAGTTCCAATTGGGCTTTGAGACGTTGGATTTCTTCGAAGGCCCGGGCATTGGCAATGGCTACGGCCACATGATCCGCAATCATGCGAAACCAGACCGTGGCGTCTTCGGTGACCGGTTCGCGTTCGAACACGGCCAGCACGCCCAGGGTTTCCCCTTTATAAATAATGGGCTGTCCGTGAAAGCCCTGGATGCCTTCCTGCCTGGCCCAGTCGGGCCGCGCGATCCAGGCCAGATTATTGTCCATTTCATTGATGACGAGCTGCTCGCCGGCCTTTCCGATCCGCCCTACTTTACAGACACCTAAAGGAAATCGGGCAAAGTAGCCGTTGGTGTTCATCCATTCCGTTTTATCGCCCACGCCTGAACGACCCGCACTCGCCACGAGGTGTAGGCACATCGTCTGATCCGGACATTCCTCTTTGAACCGGCAGGTGGAGCAGATATCGCCTGGCCGGATCAGCCAGATTCGCGCCAGGACCACCGTGGGTCGATCCGCCAGCCGCCGCACAATCAGCCACAAGAGGTCATTCAATGAGCGTTGCTGGGCAATGTCCAGCAACAGGCATTTGAGGGAATCTAACGTGGTGCCCTCTTGGCAATCTTGATTCATGGCGTGCATGGATGAAAATTTAAACGAAATTTCGTGTTTGTGCAATGGATTTTCGATTAACACGAATAATCGTTGTTTTTCAAAGTGGGTAAAATTATAAATTTATTTATAAAACAAATGCTTGTGATTTTTTTATGTTTGGCACAGTCATTGTAATACCACGAAAACATGAATGCGATTATTCACAACACAACACAAGGAGGACGAAGACCATGCCACGATTACAAGCTCTCAATCCAGAAAACGCTACCGGCCAGGCCCAACGATTACTGAAAGGTGTGGAGAGCAAACTTGGGTTTGCTCCCAACATTATGCGCACGATGGCAAATTCGCCTTCGGTTCTTCAGGGCTACCTTGATTTTTCTGGCGCCCTTTCCAAAGGGAGTCTTTCTCCGAAGCTTCGTGAGCAGATCGCTTTAGCGGTTTCGGAAGCCAATGATTGTCAGTATTGCCTGGCAGCGCATTCGGCCATTGGACGATCGGTCGGGCTGAGCGAAGAGGCTCTCGGGGATAGCCGGAGAGGGGAGTCGCCGGACCCGAAGGAAGCGACCCTCTTGGCCTTTACCCGGAATGTGGTCACGAACCGAGGGTGGGTCAGCGATGGGGAGGTAGCCAAACTCCGCAAAGCCGGATTATCAGAAGGGGATATTGTGGAACTCGTTGCCAATATCTCTCTGACGCTGTTCACGAACTATTTCAACCACATAGCTGCGACGGAAATAGATTTCCCGTCGGTTTCGGAACTTGAGGTTCGCGTGTGAAACACGTGCATCCCTGATTTGACTGCATCATGTCTCAATTATTTTTAATAAAAGGAGAACGCCCATGAGCACCTCAACCACGATCACGCTTCAAAACAGACTGGAAGACCTGTTTTCCTACATTCGAGAAGGCCGCATTTTGGATGCGATCACTGAGTTCTATGCGGAAGATGCCGTTATGCAGGAGAACGCTCTCCCTCCAACCGTGGGTCGCGAAGCCAATTTGGTACGGGAGAAAGAATTTCTGAGCACCGTAAAAGAATGGCAACGGTTCGATGTCACGGCCAGAGGCGTCGGCGAAGATGTGACGTTTTATGAAACCGTCATGGATTGGGTAGCCACGGATGGAACGCCGGTCCATGTGGAGCAGGTCGTGGTGGCTAAATGGCAGGGCGGCCAGATCATCCACGAACGGTATTATCACAATCCGTAAATTTAGCTCAGGGAAATTTGAAAGAGCCTGGAATATTCTATGATTTCATGAAATTACATAAGTGAATGCTAAGGAGAACGCCATCATGAAACGCTTTAAAACGATATTCAAACTACTGGTTGGCATTTTGGCTGTCGTGCCATTCGGATTCATCGGTATGTTAGTTGTGGGGGCGATGGCATCCAAGGCGGGAGAGATGGAGCCAACCAAGCCTCAAGCGACCTCCATGGAGGTCAACCCGACGCTCCATAAAACCGTGGAAGTGGATGGCCTAAATATTTTTTATCGTGAGGCGGGACCAATGGACGCGCCGGTCATTTTATTGCTCCATGGATTCCCCACTTCTTCTCATATGTTCCGCAATTTAATCCCACGACTCTCAGACCGGTTCCATGTTGTAGCTCCGGACTATCCTGGGTTCGGGAACAGCTCCATGCCGACCGTGGGGGAGTTTCAATATACCTTCGAGAACCTGGCGATTTTCATAGAAAAGTTCACCAGCAAAGTGGGCTTGAATTCTTATAGTCTCTATATGATGGATTATGGCGCACCGGTGGGATTCCGCTTAGCGGTTCACCATCCGGAACGAGTGGAGGCCTTGATCATCCAAAACGGGAATGCCTATGAGGAAGGACTCCGGGATTTCTGGAAACCGTTTCGAGCGTATTGGCAAGACCGAACGGCAGAAAATGCCGAACCTCTGAAAGAATTTCTGAATATTGGCGCCACTGAGTGGCAATATACTCACGGTGTTCGCCAACCGGAAACGATTAGTCCCGATAATTGGTTGGTGGATCAATCTCTGCTCGATCGACCGGGCAACAACGACATTCAATTGCAGTTGTTTTATAGCTATGGCTCGAATCCGCCGTTGTATCCACAGTGGCAAGCGTACCTGCGAGAGTTTCAACCACCGACCTTGATTGTCTGGGGAAAGAACGATCAGATCTTCCCGGCTGAAGGCGCACACCCCTATAAACGTGATTTGAAAAATCTGGAATTTCATCTCTTGGATACCGGGCATTTTGCCCTGGAAGAAGAAGGCACCCTGATTGCCAGGCATATCCGTGATTTTCTGGAGACACGGTTAATTGTGAGGGCGTCCGGTCATTCGAAGGAGAACCCGTCATGACTATGCCCGTTAGCGACATCGCCTTCACTCCATCGGTGAAAGCCATCCAGGTGCGTCTGGGATCACGAAAGCATTTTGCCCGCATGGAGGAACGGGACGGATGGTCGGACACTATCACGCCAGACCTGGCGGGTTTTTTGAGTGAGGTGGACTCCATCTATTTGGCCACAGCCAGTAAAGACGGGCGGCCATACATCCAGCATCGAGGAGGCTCCAAAGGCTTTCTTCACGTGCTGGATGAGAGGACACTCGCGTTCTCCGATTTCATGGGCAACCGCCAATACATCTCCATCGGAAACTTGTCGGAAAATTCCCAAGCTTTTCTGTTCATTATGGATTATGCACCCCAAACGAGAATTAAAATTTGGGGAAATGCCGAGGTGATAGAGGATGACCCTGAGCTGCTCAGGCGTCTCACCGATTCCCAATACCAAGGAAGGCCGGAACGGGTCATTCGTTTTCGAGTCGAGGCCTGGGATGCCAATTGCCGACAGCACATTCCCGTAAAATATTCCGAGGAGGTCTTGGCTGGCATTGTGCAACCCCTCCGGTATCGCCTGGTGACCTTGGAAGCTGAGAATGCCATGTTGAGAAGGCAATTGCCATTGTCGGTCAGTTCGCCAAGCACCACAGCATGATAGAGGAGAGAGTATTCAATTCGGACCTTTTCGTGAAAAATATTTAAAAATAGGAGACAACGTGATGACGACATCCGTAAAATTCAACGATAGGAAGACTCTGCTGACAAAGGGGGTTTCCAACTATAAGGACCGAAAAGCCACCGGGGGAATCTTAGATATGACGAATGAATCATCGGACTGGATCCAAGCATTCCGAAGGCTCTTCGACCAGAAGGTCACTTCCTATAAGAAGGGCACCCAAAATCCTGACGCCATGTTTTCGAACGAAGAGAAAGATTTTCTTCGTTCGATCGGGGCGACACCACAGGAAATCTACGACTTTGTGGAGGATTGGTGTGATGCTGGAGAACCGGACCCTGACATGGTCGTGGCGATCACACAGATTCGAAGG
Source organism: Nitrospirales bacterium (assembly GCA_021604365.1). Taxonomy (GTDB): domain Bacteria; phylum Nitrospirota; class Nitrospiria; order Nitrospirales; family UBA8639; genus Nitrospira_E. Next base: position 3,834 of record BQIZ01000174.1, on the reverse strand, counting down.
GACTATTTTTTGAACCATTTACAGGGACAATATTCGAAATATGTGAAAATCACCGATTTGTTTCCACCAAGGGAGGCCAAGCTGGCCGGACTGGAGTGGTTTCCCCGCATTATTGAAAAAGCGAGAGCCAAACTCTTTGGTGAGTTGCCGTCCGATTTGATGTATGGCTGTGGTGCGGACCGACGATTTCTGAAAAAGGTCAAGGTAAGTCCGGAAGAGTTCCTGGAAGTGGTGCGGGAGGCAGGGGATGATGTTGAATCCATTGTGAGGTTCGTGACGGATCGATCAAAAACTTGATGGACATTCTTTATTTTCCGGGAGGTCGCTGATGCCAAAGATCGTGCGTTTTCATCAAATAGGTGGACCTGAAGTTCTGAAACTTGAAGACCTCCCCCTGGCCGAACCGGGTAAAGGAGAAATCCGCATGAAGGTGGAGGCTATCGGGCTTAACCGCGCCGAGATCATGCTGAGAAAAGGCCAATATCTCGAGACTCCTCAACTACCCTCCCGACTGGGCTATGAAGCGGCAGGAGTCATTGATGCCGTCGGTCAGGACGTCACGAGTCTTTGTGTCGGCGACCGCGTAAGTACCATCCCGTCTTTTCCCATGAGTCAATATGGTGTCTATGGTGAGAGTGCCATCGTCCCGGCCTATGCGGCCGCGAAATATCCCGACAAGTTATCCCCCATTGAAGGTGCGGCCATCTGGATGCAATATATGACGGCCTTTGGGGCACTCATTGAATACGGAGGCTTGAAAAAAGACGACACCGTTTTGATTACGGCAGCGAGTAGCAGCGTCGGATTGGCGGCCATTCAAATCGTCAAGGCCGCGGGAGGCGTAGCCATTGCGACGACCCGTGGCACGGACAAGAAAGCCTTTCTGCTGGAAGCGGGATCGGATCATGTGATCGTGACCGATGAAGAAGATCTGGTGGAAAGAGGGATGGCTCTGACCTCTGGAAAAGGCGTCCGGTTGGTGTTCGACCCGGTTGCGGGACCTTTGCTGGAGCAATTGGCCGCTGTTACCGCACCCGGCGGTATTGTCTTCGAGTATGGGGCATTGGCTCCACATCCAACTCCATTCCCCTTGTTCCCCGCACTGGCAAAAGGGTTGACCATACGAGGTTATACGCTGTTTGAGATCGTCAAAAGCCAGGAAATGCTGAAGCGAGGGAAAGAATACATTTACCAAGGATTGGAATCCGGCGCTTTAAAGCCGATTATCGATCGCACGTTTCCTTTAGCGGAAATTGCGGAAGCCCATCGCTACATGGTGTCCAACCAGCAAAAAGGCAAAATCGTGGTGACCGTGTGAAGTCGGGGATCACATTGGCAGGTAAATCGGAGATTCCAAAGATGAAAGAACGGGGGGCAGGTCCTCAACCATGTGGCGTTGTTCGGTTGAACGGAGACGGATTTTAAAGATGACGCGGCGGCTCTTCTCGCGGTTCACCCTGCTATTCGCATCGTAAATCAAGTCTTGTCTGCCCCGGCCGGATGCCGACGTCATGGTTTGGAAGCACTGATAGGCGGACGGCTCTTGAGCCTCTATGGCCTCTAACCCCTTCACCATTACGGCCAGGGATCGTTCCTGGCTTAATTTTAAATTATAGGCATCGTCGCCGCGATCGTCGGTGTGGCCTTGGATGGCCAGGGAATCGATCTTGTCGCGTAAGGGACCGCATAAGACTGCCGCGTAGAACGGCATCGCTTCCCGTACAAACTGAACAGCGTCATGAGAAAGAATACTTTGGCCGAACTCAAAGGTGAGTTTATTGTCGGGGACGACGATGAGAAGTGTGAGCGGATCTTGGGGATCGGAATCCAGCGAAAGCCCTAAACGCTCGAGGTGGTCCCGGAGGGCTGCCTGCACATTCTCTTTGTGCTCCTGTAATTCCGATTGGGCTTCGGAGGAGGTCTGAGTGATAAAGGCTGCAAAGAGCAGAATGAAGATCATGGCCAGTGAAGTCATGAGATCGATGACCCCGCCCGTTGTAGGAGAACTGGCGTTATCCTGATCCGTCGGGGAACTCATCCCGTCCGCCGGTGTCTGGCTAACCCCGGCCGTTTTGACCAGGAACCGATTTTATCAAAAAGGTTAATCATGGAAGGACCCCGGGAGTTGGTAGAGGGTTTCCAGAGAGGTGGGCGCTCTTCGAACGATGTTTCCGTTTGCACGGGATGGGGCCTGATATCCTTAAGCAATATGGTGAGGTCATGAATGGCCCCGGTCAATTCGTTCAGGGGACCATGCAGTGTGTCCGTGATGACGCGTGGAAGTTCCGATACCGTTCGTCGGATTTCAGCATGATCCTCCTTCTGCAATGTCATTAAGGTCTGAATCGCCGCTGTCAAATCCGCGGTAGAACCGATAAGTCCGTTTGTCGCCCATCCAGGAAGGTGTTCGCGGTTTTCCTCCCTTGAGGGGGAAGGATCTTTCGGGGATTGGCCTTGCTTAGCTGTGAGTTGCTCTAACATTTGTTCCATAGTTTTTCGAGGGAAGAGTTGATCGATGAGATCGAGGCATGTGTGATGGGCATTCATCAGGCGGGCAACTATTGGTTTTTCAAGAAAGGAGAAAATATTCGCCACGATCAATCCAACGATAGACGTCAGGAACTTTCCGGCCAATCCGTTAATTAAACCCTGAATTCCTACAATTTCACTCCCATCCGCATGAAGCTTGCCAAGGCCGATAAACAAAGCGAGGAAGGTCAGCAGAAGCCCGAGGCTGGTGACAAGTGAAGGAAATTGCCTATAGAAAGTAAGATTGACGTGCTTGGCGATAAGGGTTTCTTGGGTAAATACCTCTGCAGCAGGTTTGGTGCTGAATATACGCGGGTCCACGAACCAAGGGACCTGTTCCAGAATCAGAGTCATTCGATATTGCGCCCACGGGCTGCGAAAGATGCGTTCCTGTTGCATTCCCGCATCAAGCGTTTGGATGTCCTCACTGTCCAGCCGGTTTGAAGAGGATGCAGCCCGGTCAACATGGGTTGAGAACCCCTTTCCGTGGTGGTGGGTGAAGCGATCGCGATCCACCTTCCTTCGCTCAATGGCCAGAGCCTGTAACTTTGGATGGATTCGCTCGAACGCCCGTTGAACCGAAGCCGTCTCCTTTCGCATCTTGAGGATGTGCCACAGAAAAAAAAGCAGAATCCCACCAGATCCCAGCCAACTCAGCAAGGGGCTGTGCGGGCCTCCCAGGAAGGTCACGTCACGGCTCAAAAACTCCCATAGACCAAACGTTGAGGTCACCTTGTCCTCAGCCTTTCAGTAATTATTGTCAACGGCTTATGCATGGCAGAGTTGTTGATTGTCCAAATGAGATACGGCAGTCTCAAGTTTCGTGCCGTCATTAAACCAAGTAGAAACTCATAGAATAATGGAAATTTTGCGAATGTTTGGGAACCTTGAGAAGGGCGTTGGGCAAAGAATGCCTCTTGCCTCGGCAAGTTGGTCCTCAAAATAAAAGGAGAAATGTTTGAGAAACAATGTAGGAGCATCCTAGTCGTTAACCTGTGGTTTGAACCTTTTTCTAAAAGGGGTAGAATACCTTCTCTGATTCCGTCAAAAATCCTCCGTTTAAAATGCGTCTTTTTAACGGAATGAGTAGGACAATAAAGGAAGAAATATGGAAGCTGCGAGGACCACCCCACCAACTATCCTTGTTGTGGATGACGAGACGGATATTTGTCTGGCCCTAAGCGATTTACTGGGCAACGAAGGCTATCAGGTGGATTCGGTGGAGACCGGAAACGAAGCCCTCCGTCGTGCATTCCTTCCTCATCCCTACAGCGCGGTCATTCTGGATTTAGGTCTGCCGGACCT
>BQIZ01000173.1 GCA_021604365.1 Nitrospirales bacterium | reverse complement strand
CACTAATCTTCAATTACCATTCCTCCCTGTATTTCCCTCGCCTCGCCCGCTCCCGATCGTTTCAAACAGACCCGCATGGTGACTGCGGTCATTCCGAAAAGGATTCCCGTTTCCCTCGCATTCAAAAATTCCCAATCAGGTGGCCCTAGAAAACCTTCCATTCCTTTATTTAAGGCATAAAGTTAATTAAACTCTTAGGTAATCGAGGCTACGAAGAATTGGAGTCCGCACTCCAATAACAAAAGAGATCTCCACGTTTTCTGGCAATAGGATAATAGGATTCTTCCTCTTCCATGTCTTCCGATACCCCCCAACAAGACACGCCTCCTTCGGCAAAGCCACCACGACCAAGAAAACTCTTGAAGTGGTTTGTCTGGCTAGGCATTGGCATCCTGACCCTTCTTTTCTGTGCGGGTCTGTTGTTGACCTATTGGTTTCCTTCGGACATGGTCCGGCAGGAGCTGGAAATTCGTCTTTCTGAGCTTCTTCAAGGTACGGTCAGGATCCAATCCCTTTCATTTAATTTGCTCACCGGCCTTGAAGTCAGTCAATTGGAATTGACCAAGCCGGGCCAAACCCCACTCACATTCGAACACCTGACATTGGATTACAGCCTGTTGGGACTGCTCAAAGGCACCTTCACCATCAACGAAATCTCCATCGATCATGCAGACATATCACTCAATCTGCCTGAACTGACGAAGGCCGCTCCGGAGCCACCTCCCCCACCCCCTTCTGAACCGGCAACGCTTCCAACCCTCCCCGTCTCGATTAATCTTGAAACATTTCGGATCAGTGAGAGCGACATCCAGGTAACGGTGTCGCCCGACCTGGCGGTGAACCTGACACGGTTGAATCTACAGAGTTCGGGGGCCATTTCATCGGATGATGCGAATCTCAACGGCACGCTGCGGATTGAGCAAGTCGCCGTGGCGCTTCAAGGGAAACATATTCAACTGCCTCTGGAGATAACATTCGATACGGCGATTCATCTTCCGACTCAACACCTTGATCTGAAACAGCTCACCATTAAATCGGATCCGGCCCTTCGCCTCACACTATCTGGAACGATCAACGAATTCCTGACCAAAAAAGGCGTGAATCTTTCCCTGGCCGATACGGATTTTGACCTTGGTAATATAATGGCCCTCGCCAAGGATTTTGTCCCGCCGGAATTTGCTACGGCTTCAATTCGGGGAAACCTGTCTCCCTCATTCACCATCAACGGCTCAGTTCCCGACTCAGGATTTGAGGGAACCATCCACGCGGGATTAGACGGAAACAATGTCGAGCTGCATCTACCAGACCACGCCCTGATCGTGGGACCGACAGATCTGGCAGTCACCGCCAAGGAACTTGAGATCAAAGAGAACCTCCCGTTGATGGGAGACATCACGGCGAAACTTTCTACGCATGATGTAAATTTCGAAGCGTATGAAATACACAATTTTGATTTGAGGCTCCAGAGCGACTACCAAACCTCCGGACCCTTTTCGGGAAACCTGAATGTCTCCGGCACCACGGCATTACCCGGCGAACTCCTTGGCACACCATTCACACTGCCTTTTGCCGTGACCCTCGATACCAGTGGCAATCACCATACCCGCCACATAGATGTAAAACATCTGAACGTCGATCTCAATCCCTATGGCACCTTGCAAATAAACGGCGCGATACAACCTCATCCTGCCCCGAAGGAAGGCATGGATGCCTCGCTGAAGCTTCGCCTGTCACCAAAGATTAGCGCCCTACTCTCCCTTATCCCCAAGGAACTGCTTCAAGGACTTGTTCTCCAGAAAGGATCCGAACCGGATTCCTTTGTGCTGCATGCCACCGCAGCACTTCATCCGGATTTCCGTCCCGAATGGACAAAAGCAACTGCCGCTCTCAAGCTGTCCTCCCTTCAGGCTCAATTGGAATCCTTCGCCGCAAAAGGCACCATGCACCAACTCACCTTCCTGCTTGCTTCCGGCTACCAGGAAACCAATGGGGCGATTCAAGGAACGGTAGGATTTTCGTCAAACTTCTCCGACCTCCATGCGGCTGATATGGTGGCAATCGGGACCAGCCATGTGATCCTGAAATCCAACTTTCAAGGCAATTTGACGCCGACCTTTCAACCCATCAGCCTTCGCTCGGAAGACCAGCTCCAGGTCACGCTCGACAACTTGAGGTACGAGGATCCTTCCCTGACGGCCACCCTTCCTTCAATCAGACTGTCATCAACAACAAAGGAGGATGTATTCAAAAAAGATTTCCTACTGGAAAATCTCCGAGTGACCAGTGAAGAAATATTAGATATGGGGGTGAAAGCCCGGTACCAGCAGGAGAGCCAACGATTCGATGTGGATCTTCAGCTACCCCTCCTCCATGTCGGCAACCTTCTTCCGCATCTGTCGGGACCACTCATGAGGGGAATTGACGACATCAATCCAAATGGACGGGTCAGTCTGACCCTGCGGGCAGCGGGCAAGGTTCCCGAGGAAGCTGATCTCAAGAAACTGACCCTGCCGTTGGGAGTCAATGGAAAGCTCACGCTACGGGATCTGGAGGGAGCCGTCTCGGGATATCGGGTTCAGGGAGGTAACGGCACTCTGGCCATGGCCTATTCGCCACGAGCCACCCCTCAAACCCAACTCACGACGGATGTCACACTCAACAGGATTTACCTGCCGGACACCCTCCCGATCAGGGAATTAGCCAACACCTCCCTGCATGTGAACATGGTGTCTCCCGATCTGAATGAAGTCCAGATTGACCCGATCCATGTGGCATCAACGGGAGTCGACCTTACCATCAAGAGTGCGGTGGTGGGCTTGCGTGAACTGTTGTCCTCCACCTCGCCCCGTGGCATTCAATTGGCGAACCTCTTTGCCCAACTGCATACCCGCCTGGCCCTGGATGTGGAAACCTTTCAGGGAGCCTTACAGCCCTTGGGGATACAGGGAAACGGCAAAGCCCTGGTCACTCTGTCCATGCTCAAAAAAGAACAAGGAAGTCTGGACGCTTCTGTGGAGATCGGATCCAACACACTCTCCCTGACTCGGGATGGCACGGAACTGCATGACATGAACGGTGGGATACAGCTCAGAAAATCACTGGCCTGGAAACCTGATGAACTCGGGTCTCCCCCGAAAAAGAAATTTCAGCCGTCCGACCGCATTGCGCAACTCAAATCGTTTTCCCGGAAAGGACAGACCCTCACCATCGATCGCCTCCAAGTCGGGGCATTCACAATTGAAAACTTTTCGACTAATTTGGCGTTTGAGCAACAGTCCCTCAAAATGCAAAACCTTGCCATGAATTTGTTGGGTGGAGGGATTGGGGGAAATGTCATCATTGCCGCCGAACATCCCCTGCGTCTATCGGCGGAGTTTGAGGTGGCGAATCTCGATGCCAACCGACTCATCCAGACGAAATCAAAAATAAAAGGAGATAGCAACATTGCCGCAACCATTGGGCTCACGACCATGCTGCAAGAAACCACGGGAGCCGTGGATTTGAGCCGATTGGAATGCAACCTCCACATTACGCACATCGGGAAAGAAGCGCTGGATCGCCTCCTCGTGTTTCTGGACCCGGAAGGAAGCAAACCGACAATCTCCAATGTTCGCGCGCAATTGAAGTTCGCGAATCCCTCACGGGTGACGGTGGAGGTGGCCAGAGGTCAATTCAATCTGACGATCCACTTCCAAGGCAGTCTGATTCCCACCTTTAGATTGGAGCGCGTCCCGATCGCCAAAATGAAAAACATCGAAAAACTCACCCCCGCCATTCCCAACTGGGAAGACCTGGCAAAGGTATTGAAATTGATCGGGGCAGAGACTTACTCGTTTACGCCTGAAGGAGAGATCATGCTTCAGTAAGTGACAGCCCTCTTATTTATTGTCATGCTGAGCAACGCGAAGCATCTCGTTAAGCTAAGGCCCGGTTGAGTTGGGCTCAGATCCTTCGCTTCACTCAGGATGACAAAGTGGAGAGGTGACGGTGGTTCAATTAAGCACAATTCATTCGTATCCTTGTCATGCTGAGCAGGGCGAAGCATCTAGCCAAACCATGGCGCGGTCGGGCTGGGCCCAGATCCTTCGTTTCATTCAGGATGAGATGAATCTGGCTCAAGAAGATCTTTTGGAGATTTTTCTTCAGCGGCTTTCTGGAATTTGATAAGATAAAGCAGACCCTACTCTCATAAGGAGCCGATTCGTTATGTCCTATCTCCCATTACCCCCCTACAGGACTGATCACACGTTCTCTTTCAATCCCATTTCACTGACCCTTTTTCTTGCCTTCCTCACAGCCTGCAGCGGGCCATTAGTCGGAGTGACGGTGGTGGACGAACGCACGGCATTGGAAAACCAGGTGCTCGGCACGTATCAAGAACTCAATCAGCAAGTCATGCTGGTGGCGTCGGTTCGCTATATTGATCCGAAGGGGAACTTAAAACAGACCCAGGAACTTCCTCCAGGGAAAAAAGACGTTGTGCGTGCCCTCCAACGCGTGTCGTTTAACAAAGATGACCTTAATCGCTATAAATCATTGGGAATCATCGGGGAAAACAATGAAGGTGGCGTCACCCTCCTGGAGCCGGGAAAAGTCCAACCGGACGATCAAGCGTTTGTGGAGAATTTGATCAAGGAGGAGAATGAGGATCGTCTCGCGATCATGAGCCGTATCATTGAGACCAACGAGACCCTGACACCCTCAGAATTACCACGTGTCCACAAAATGTTTGCCGCACTCAATCGGGATAACGCGCTCAAGGGAGAACGAATCCAACTGGACAATGGGACATGGACTCAAAAAGACCCAACACCCTAAATCACGACTCCACGTTGCGAGATAATCTTTTCTCCCACCCTTCCCAGGATGCTCCTGAGACAACATCAGGAAGAAAAGGGAAAAGGTCGTTATATGCTCAAGGAGCCATATGGTATGTGATTGCGTCCATGTGCCTGATCGGAGTGTTTGGCTTTTCCCTGACGACTTTCGCTACGCCCCCTGAACGCCTGACCGCTCACCCGGCTCTGGATTATCAACCGTCAGTCTCCATGGATGGACAGACGCTCGCCTTTGTGTCCAATCGTTCCGGCAATCTGGATATCTGGGTCCAAACACTCAAGAGTTCCGCCCTGACGCTTCCTCGACAAATGACCACGCACCCGGCCAGTGATCAGGAACCGGCCTTAAACCGGGATGGCACTCGACTCTTATATGTGTCGCATAAATCCGATCCCCGCGGTGATGTGTATCTCCTGGATCTAATTACCCGTGAGGAGCAGCGACTGACGGATTTAGCCAGCGGCGACGGTGCTCCACAGTGGGATCAAGAAGAACAAGGATTTTTGTATCTCAAAACCGATCCGCTTCAAAACACCTCTGCCATCTATCGGAAATCCTTTTCGAGCCAATCTGAAGAATTGGTCGTGTCCCCAGCCACCAGCTTTTCTGTGAATGGTCAGGGACAACTTCTGTATTCCAATGGTGCCCATTTGACCTTATTGAATCTTCACGACAACAGCTCCACCTCCTTCAACCAGGACAGTAAGGTTCTGGATCTCTGGCCTGCATTGGACCACAACCCCGCTGCCATTACCACGAATGCCCCCCTGGCGTTTACCCGATATGACCGGGACACCAACGATGACGGGCGCGTTGATACCGATGATGAATCGTCTATTTGGATGAGACTTTGGGACCCGCAGGAGCCTCAACTCCAAAGACTCTATCGGATCACTCCGGCACACAAATTTGATATTTACCCTGCAGTGTCGGGGGATTTCCTCTATTACTCCGATCTGAAGGGCGGAGATATTTTCCGAATGGACATCCCCGCGTTTCTCAAGGATTACGTCGACCTCGATCACGCCAAATCGCTGGCCGCCTCATATCAGGATCACGGGCAACTGGATCTCGCGCTCCTGGTCCTCGGGAACATTTCTCACAATCTGTTGGCATCACAAACTCCTGAGGCACGAGCGGAATTTGATTTTTCTCTTGCCGAAGCACAGACACAGGAGAGAAATTTTCTTGCGGCCGGCCAATCTCTGGAGCCCTACACCAGCCAACCGGGACGAACCGGCGCGTTGGCCAGTATCTATACCATCGCCTTGCGTGTCCGGGAGCAGGCTCAGGGCATCAGCTCCGCGGCAAGACGCCGGTTAGTCACCACAGGCGCCTCTGAGCTCCTCACCATCGGGCAGGAACACCGGAACATGGATGAGGTATACGGTCAAGCCCTCATTGAAGCCGGACGGCTCTACCTTTTTGCGGAGGATCCTCTCACGGCCCTGGAATACCTCGTCAAAGTGGAAGATCTGCACAACAAAGAGATTCGAGCCAAGGGTCTCTTTACCAGAGGGGAAGCCTACCGGATTCTGGACGATGCTCCCAATGTGATCCGCGTGTTCGTGGATGTCATCCAGTTATTTGGCGAGCGTTCCTCCTGGGGCAAACGGGCCATCCAACAAGTGGTGATGCTCTCCCAACAGGGAGAAACGGAACGTGAGCGCATTACAGTCTTGAACAGGATTATTCCTCAGTATCCTGACCTTCCCGTCTTAATCGCCACCACCCGCCTGACCATTGCAGATCTCTATCACGAACAGGGAGAACAACTCTCCGCTCTGGAGACACTGGATTTCATTATTTCGGCTCCAGACCTCCCCAACGAACTCGTCATCCAAGCCTATCGAAAAAAGGCCGCAATCCTTTCAGAATCGGAACGGTACCAGGAAGCCGCGGATACCTATGCCGCCTTAAGTCGGTTTCCCGGAGAAAATCTCACCGAACTCCAGGAAGCCAAGAGTCTGCTCATTTTACAATTGGTGAAAAAAGCCCTGAAGGACCGGAAGGTGGGGGAAACCCGCATCGCCGCCAAATCCCTGAAACAGCTCATCGACCAATATCCCGAATCCATGGAAGCCCATCGGGCGTATATTGAAACCAAAGTCATGCTCAAAGACACGGCTGAGGTCCAGGCCTGGTATACCACCTTAGTCAAGACCCATCCCGACCACGCGGTCTATCAATATGGTCAGGCCCTGGCGTTGTCCTATACCGAACCACCCGACCTCCCGTTAGTCATCCGCCTCCTCCTACGCGCCATAAAAAAAGATCCCGCCCTGGGGTATGTCCACCAAACGCTCGGATGGGCCTACGAACAATCCGAACGGACGTCCGGCAACAAAGAATACCTTGAGAAGGCCGAGCAGGAATATCGCATCGCGTTGGAGATCAACGATGCCGGTCGCTTTCCCGACGTGGAATCCCAACTACTCTTGAATTTAGGAAATACCTACCTGACTCTCTCGAATGCCCGCGAAGCCTATCGACATTACCGGCAACGTGAGGAGCAATTTGCACCGTCCGGCGAGACCATCACCGAATTGCTCTATCGCAAAAATTATGGAGAAGCCTGTTTTAAAGCCGGACGCACCGAGGAATCGTTGGTGCAATATCAGTCGGCCTTACGGAAGGTGCCTCCCGAGCAGCCAAACCTACAAGCCGAAATCCTGGAACGCATCGGATTGTCCCATCAGGACATCGGACAATATGCCAAAGCCATTGAGTCGTTCTCTCAGGCCCTGGTCCTGAACCGTGAGTTAGGACAGGAACAAAACGTCACATTGCTCCAGAGAAATATCGGGGTCAACCTGTTTAACCTGAGCCGCGCCAGCGAAACCGGTGGACGCGAGGAACTCAAACAGGCTTTAGGCAGTTACTTTACCAGCCTGGACCACCTCACCACAGGCGGCGGCAAAACTCTTTCCAAGGGACCAGGCCTGTTCAATGTGAATGTGGCCTTCAATGAAGGGGGGTCTCAAGCGGCCACCGGATTCGATCGGATCGGCGAACAAAAGCTCATGTTCAGTTATATCGCCAGCACCTATGAGCAATTAGACGAACCCGGTCCCGCCCGAGATTTTTATCGCAAAAAACTTGCGCTCCTCAATCAAGAGGCGCCGGCTACCCAGAATGCGGCAACTCTGACAGAAAAAGCCATTGTCCTCAATCGGCTGGGAGTGCTGTCCCACCA
>BQIZ01000172.1 GCA_021604365.1 Nitrospirales bacterium | reverse complement strand
ATGGGATCTCTGAAGGCGGAGAGGTAGTAGGTTAAATCCCAACAGCCTATATCCCTCAATGTTCCTTGATGGAGGAAGATAATGAGTTTCACTCCGGGAATGGAGCATTTATCCTCATAATCTTTATTTAGCGATGGTGATACTGGGGACGTTGCCGCGTGGGGCATCGGTGACGGTCATTTGAAACAATTGGTACAGCAAACGGAACGACTCTTGATTCCATGACCGCTTTTCATCATCGGCGATGGAATAATACTTTCCTTCATGAGTGACGGACAGTTTGGCATTGGGGGGTGCAGAGGACGATTCGATAATGTCCATGACCCGGACTGGATTTTCTTCGACGATTCCCGTTCCTGGATCCGGATCCACATGATACTCCTGTTCATTCTCAATCGTTCGACCAAGAAAATTGAGAATGCCGTGAAAACTCCGGAGCCGAAAGGCCCCTTGTATCGGGTATTCCCCTCCCGGATTGCCGGGTCGGATATCAACCAGGATGTCGTTCGGCGGCCAGCGATCCGCCTTAGCCTGTAGAGTCAATCGCTCTGCATTGGAGATAGTGGTCGGGTCATAGTTCGTAATCACGGTATGCCCGATCGACCGTTTTTTAATGGTATAGATTTGCTTATCCGCATCAACAATAATGCGATAATTGTGTTCCAAGGTTTTAAAGTCTCCGGCAGAAAAGGAGGATAACGGCAGGACCCATTCCCGGTCATAGACTAATGGTTCTATGTAGAGTTGATTGTGGTCTTGTAAACGGGAAAGATGAAGGACGATTTGTCGAAATATGGGATATCCGTTTTTATCCGCCGGTCGATTATAGTAGGCGATTTCCTGATTATTGGTGGTGGTACGGATTTCCCCGGCCATGAGTCTGAGGAGTAAATCAATATCGACTCCCTGTCTAAGCAGGAGTGTCAATCTTCCTTCCCGGAGCGGTGTTAGCAGGCGTTGGGTAAAATCTTCTCCTTCAATTGGACTGATGGTAAACGTGGGATTTTCAGCGATGCTGCCCCCAAAGACTGGCGCCAATGCAAATCCGCCATTTAACCCACCTAGCGGCGGGGTAGCCCCGGCCGAAAATTGATAATTAAAGGTGGCGGCAATGCTGGAAATGGCTGTGAAATGTACGGGTTGATGATGATGCGATCTTGCAATGTTGAGGAGCAATTGTTCGACCAGGGATCTGGTTACCGAATGGTCATAGGCAATGACCACATGTTCCAGAGCTTTCGGGGAAAAGCAGCCGGATAGCATAAAAGGCAGACTCCAGATTATGATGCAGGCCAAAAAAGAGCTTCGGATTTGTTTTTTTTGCACGGTGTCCTGTTCTTTAAAATACGTGGGGGTTTTTCTCTGTATGTTGATCCTTGCGACGAATCGAAGGATCTTTCCTGTTGGTGTTGTGCTTGGAAATGGCGTTTCGATAAGAAATTTCTTTGCCCGTCCCTGAGCGTTGCATCGCTTCGGTGTAACCAGAATTCCTGTAATGCGAGATTATCAAAGCCGCGGTTTCTGTCAAGGGAAGAAGGCGTGCCGATCCTGAACTCGAGTGACCTAGACTGCCTTTCCTTTATGGGTGGGGTCTTCATCCCGGATAGTTGTTTGCCGGAAATCCTGCTTTCAGACCATGACCCTATCTCTCATAATTCCCTGAGCATCAATTAACCCAAAAGGCTGGAAAAAAGCGTGGCCAGTCCCAAAAAACTAAAAAATCCTGCCACATCGGTTACGGTGGTTAAGATGATTGATGATGATTGAGCCGGATCTTGTTTCAGGGATCGAAGAATGATGGGAATGATTGCTCCGGAAAACCCCGCCATGATCATGGAGATGATCATGGAGACGCCGATGACCATGGTTAATCCCCAGGATTGGCTCCAGAAAAATACGGCGGTACAGGTCGTTGCGGCCACAGCCACACCATTGGCCAAAGCGACATAGGATTCTTTTAAGGTTACGCGGAGCCATTGTGAAGGACGGATATCCCGTAACGCTAACCCACGCATGACCACCGCGAGCGCTTGAGCTCCCGTATTTCCTGATTGTCCGGCCACGACGGGGAGCAAGACGGCCAGGGCCGTAAATTGCGCAATCGTATCCTCGAATAACCCCACCACAAATGCTGCCAAAAAGGCTGTGAGCAGATTGATTTGCAGCCAGGGAAGTCGTTTTCGAATGGCGAATCCTGGGGGCGACAGGGCTCGTTCGTCTTTGCTGGCACCCACCATCGTTTGCATGCTAATGGTGGCCTCTTCCTTTTCAACCTGAATGATATCCTGGCTGCTGATGACCCCGAGAAGGCGGCCGTCCAAATCGGTGACCGGAATAGTCAGCACTTTCCATTCGTTACAGACCTCCACAACCTGTTCCTGATTTTCCAGGGGATGAATGGTGGGTATTTCTCGCTTCATCAAGACGGCCAGAATTTTCTTTGGAGAGGCTAAAAATAGATTTCTGAGGGATAGAACGCCCACGAGGACCTGTCTGCGATCAATAATGTAGATTTCATTGAGATGCTTGGTGTCATGGGTGCGAACCTGTCGAATGGCTTCCTCGACGGTCAGGTCTTCCGGGAGGGCAAAGAATTTGACATCCATGAGCATGCCGACCGAATCCTCCGAATACTCCATGAATGGTCCAATATCGGCTGAGACGTGCCGGGGAAGGGCATCAAAAATGGCTATACGAACCTCATCGGGCATTCGCTGGAGGAGGGAAGCGGCCAAGGCGGGTTGGAGGTGAGGAAGCGCACTCAGGAGTAACGGTTGTGGAATGATTTCGAGCAGGTCAGCGGCCAATGAGGGTGACATGACCGAGAGGATCTTTGCGATCATTGTGGTGGGTAAATCGGCAAGTATGGAGATCACCTCCTGGGGATCATAGGACTCAAAGACATGGGCGGCTTCATCCGGAAATTTGGCAATAAAGGCCTGATGCATCTGTTCAGTCGTGGTAAATGGCGTCATGGTGTGTCCTGTTCTTTCTGGGGAGAACCTGACGGGGTCGATGTGCTCAGGGCGTCTCCCAAGGCGGTCATCAGTCCAATTCCGGACAGGGAATACGCTTCCCATAGCTGGAGGAGCGCGTCGGAGAGAAAAGCCGGTTGATACTCAGCAGATCGTGACAGGAGAAAATGTCTCAATGTTCGATGTCGCAGAGCGCCTATAAAGGTATGGTCTTGATCGATGACCGGAAGGCTGTCGTATTGAGCCCATGCCGGGTGGGCGACAATGTCGAGGGCATTGGCTGACGCCGGGATCGCTTTCACGTCCTGCTTCATAATGGCGGATAGGGTCATGGTCGGCTCGGCTCCAAGCAGCTCTTTCATGAGAATGACTCCGCGCAATTTTGTCTGATGATCAATGATATATAAATAGTAGATAGCGTGCCCGATGGTTTGGGACACGCGTTGTAGAGCCTGCGCGACGGTGATGTCCGGCGGAAGTGTCAGAACATGGGGGTCGGCGAGGCTGCCGGCGGTATGATCCGGCAAATTGATTGATCGGCGAAGGTGTGCACCGATGGCTGGGTCAACCTGATCCAGCAGAGCGGCTTGCGTGGGGCCGTCATATTGTCGAAGCACTGCACGTGCCGAACGGGAGGATAGTCGACTGATTATGTCTGCACTGGTGGCCGGTGGATATTGTTGGAGAATTTCCGCTGTAGGTCCGGGAAGACAATACTCCAGGAAGTCGGCGATATGTTGGGGCCCCATGGTGTGCAATATTTCTCCCGCTGACTGAGCCGGAAGTTCCTCCACATATCGTGCTGCCTCTAATGGATGTTCCCGGATAAAGGTGTGCCGAAGCTGTTGGGTCAAATTCATCGGGCTACTCCTCTTTTGGAGAAAGAATGCTGGTGACCTCGGTAAATTGTGCGGCAGGAATCACGACCCGTCCTTTCGCCGTATCCAGGACAACGACCATGGGGGTTATGGCTGTGACGGTGCCAGTGTAGGGACCGACCTGAATGATTTCTCCTAATCGGACAATGGGTTGAATGTAATGGGCGGCAATCAGATTTTTCACAGCTGAGCGAGAACCGATTCCAAAAGATAATGCAGCCCCGGCAATGAGTCCGGCTATGAGAATGACGATGATTTGGTTTAGCAGTGATGTGTCAATCCCCAACTCATTGATAGCCGTCACCAGAACCAGCAGGGTGGCGGCGATATAAACCGTTTGCGCGATAATGGTGCCTTGCCGGATACCAGAAGAATCGCATGCGACAGAGATGAGATCCCGCACAAAGTTTGTGGCCAGAAGGCCCAGAACAAGAATTAGTGTAGCCATGCCAATTTTGGGCAGATAGTGGACCAGTCCTGTTAAGGTTTCGGACAAGAGTGCTAGACTTAATGCTTCGGTGGCGGAAATCAGAAAGAGGAGAAAGACCAGCCAAAATCCCAGAAGGCCGACAATTTGTGAAATTGTTTTTTGGCTGCCGATTTTTTTGAGCAGCGATAGAACACCTGTGCCGCTCATTAGACGATCGACGCCGATCATTTGCAGCACGCGGCTCGTCCCTGCTTCAACGATTTTTCCTAATAAGATTCCCAGCCCTAACAACATCAAGGCTCCCAGAGTTTTGGGGAGATAGGCCATAAACAGCTTGAAACTGTACTCAAATGATTCCTGAAGGGTTGCGGTCCAAAGGGTGATATCCACGGGATTGACCTCCTTAGAAATAAATAAGCAGAAACAGGGTCTACACTTCGATAAAAAACTAGGCGGGCAGAGAGACGGAATTCCTTATTGCCCCTGCTGGATCGATGAATCTCACGTTGTGTTCAAACACCATGAGAGGGAATGTTCTCCCTGGGGAGGCATTCGGCGTTGTGAGCCCACTTATTCTTCCGTGTGGTGGCTTTTACTCCTCTGCCCTCAACCATTAATTGAGGGGGAGGTGAGAAGGTTCCGGGTTCTCAGATGTCTCCCCCGATGGGGGTGGCACGTTCAACGGAGAACCCCCGAGAGGGTCGGGTTCGATTAAAGAAGGTGAGGGGTGGTCCGTTTCGGAAGCCTGCCGTGTGAGTTTGTTGACTTTTATGACCGGTGGGTCAGTCACGAAGGGTTCATATTGCTTGACGTCCAATGTGACCGAGTCCTGTTCCTCCACAAGTAAATCAATCTCTGGAACCTGTTTTTGAAAGGTGGCCAGGATGGTGCCGTCTTGCGTGGTGACGGTCATTAACAATCGGTCCTGCTGGCGTTCCTTATGCGTGACCGTCCCGGTGAGGGGATGAACTGTTTCCTGAAGAAACTGGGGCAGGTAGGGTTGAGCGTAACGGGAGACAAGAACCGGTGCCCCTAAACCCAATCCTACTCCTAAAAAAAACAACGCCGCGTAGACGATCAAGGATTTCATAAATGTATTCTCCAGAGTTGCAAAAGAATTTGTGACCTCTACCTAATTCAGGCCAAAAATCAGGTGAAGAGCGTTGGGCCTCGCCAAAAATGAAAGACTTGCAGCCACACAGGGTGACTTCGGTCCTGTCGCATGGACCTTCCGGAGCCTGTTGACGTGTAATGGCCGTTTTTCAATTTTTGGGGAAATCGCGGCTGGCGCCAGGATCGTTATCAGTTAAGTGTTCGTAGGGCAACATAGAAAGAATAATTGCAACACTGTAAACGGTGCGAGGTGATCCTGTTGTAAGGTCGTCTTTTTATGAGACATAAGACTGATCCTCCATTCTAGCAATGCTATGAGAGCTTCTCAAACACCATGTGGGCAAGATGAAGGCAACATGCAAGAGGAATTATATCCAGATATACCTTAACGCTTTCGAAAACCTTCCTGCTCCGATTGACAATTGGGGCGTTATGTCCCGGTCGATACGATGGGCAAGGGTATGGGCGTTCGGAGGTGAAGGTCCCTTTGAGGGAAGGGAATTTCCACACCATTCTTCCGAAATTTCTTGACGATGGCGCAATTAATATCGGATTGAACCTGCCTTCTGCCTTGTGGATCTTCCACCCAGGCTAATAATCGCATGTTCCAGGCGGAATCTCCGAAACTCATAAGCCAGGCCTTTGGCTCCGGGTGCGGTAACACCATAGGGTTTTCGTTTGCTGCTTCCAAAAGTGAAAGGATCACCTTGTCTAAATCTGAATTGTAAGAGACTCCCACCTCAATCTCCAATCGGGTTTTTGGGTCACCGTGCGACCAATTGATAACCGTGGAAGAGATAAATTCGGAGTTGGGAACGACGATCGCCACGTTGTTCAGGGAACGAATAGTGGTGGATCGAATATTGATTTCTGCCACATCTCCCTCAGTGTTTCCCACAGTGATGCGGTCCCCAATTTGGATATGTTGTTCGAATAGCAACATGAGTCCCGCGATGAAATTGGACGTCAGGTTTTGAAGGCCGAATCCGATTCCGACGGAGAGAAATCCAAAAATGACGACAAGACTGCTCAGGTCGACGCCGATGACTTGAAAGGCAATCACGGTTCCGATAAGGAGCAGGAAATATTGAATAATTCGGGTTAAGGTGTATTGTGTCGCCTTGGGCATCTGCGAGCGTTTGAGTAATTGGTTGCTGAGAAAACGTCGTATCAGGGTGTTGATGATCATAAAGCCACACATGATGAACGCAAAAAATGCCAGAGACGAGAGGGTAATCGGGGTCTGGTTGACGCTAAATAAGGGATAGGTGAAAAAGTGATCCAATGCGTTCAGGACCGTTGAAAGATCCATGGTTGTGCTCCTTTGAGGCGGTATGGGTATACCGCCAGATTGTTATTGAAGAAACTTTTTTAGGGGGGCGTTCATGGCCGTGTCGGGTTAGATGAATAGACCAGAAAAATGTCAGAAAAGATAGAGGTGAAAAAAGCGAAAGGAGGAGCTTGTGACAGATGAAGTCTGCCACTTGAGATTAAAGGCTTGCGAGGGGACAAGGAAGTGTAGCTTAGTGTTAAGGCCTCATGAGACTAAAGAAAGGCCAGATAGAACAGAGTTTGAAGTAGTCAAAATAAGTGAGCCACTTGCTTAGGGAAAACTTCAACCCGTACAGGGTGAGGTGTGAGACGGACACAACAAAGTTTTTCCGCTGCCTTTTAGTTGGTAGCAGTGAAACCCCTGAGGCAGCAGGATTATTCCATACCCCAATCCTGTGGGGTGCGCCCCATTTCTCCGATTTCGCCTTGCCCCAATTGATGTCGAAACGGCTGGCAGGATACCGGTTGGGATGGCCCTAACGACTGAGCAACGGCAAATTCAACAGTTGGAGGTCCAGGGGGATCGGCTGGAAATGGAGAAAGTGGTAATACGGACTTGTACCGAAATTGTTGGGGAATGTGCTGACCTTGATCTTCCCCGAGAATCGCAGATTTCCCTATCCTGCCTCTCATCGATTCCTATTGATCCACCATTTCTTGGCTGTCCTTGGAAATCATTTTTTGATGAGGGATCCTCTCAATGCCGAGGATTACTGAACAGAGGGTCTACCATTGGCAGAAATCAGGGGAGATGTGAAGAGCTGGATTGTTGGTGAGAGCATGACCAGAGAATATCAGGCACGGAGTCGAGAAGTGCCACTCATACACAAGTGCCCACAATTTAGCAAGGTTTTATATGGTTAAGGCATGCAGGCGGTGATTCTGGTGATCAAAGGAAGGAACAGGCGGCTGGGTGTTTTCGAAAAAGCCAGGGGGAATAGAAAGGGCACCATTGATGATGGCTTGGATACGAGCACCAAGATTAGGCGTCGATATAATCAACCCAGGTTTCCTTTTCCGCCAGGTATGCCTGGCCTTTGAAATTGAGGCGGGTGCGCATGGCGGTAAATCCTAATTCACGAAGTTGATCTGTAATGTCCTTCAGTGTTTCCTGCGCGGTTCGATAGACCTGTGACTGGAGATTCAGCGCTTCGTACATGACTGTT
The DNA here is from genome assembly GCA_021604365.1 of Nitrospirales bacterium. Lineage (GTDB taxonomy): Bacteria > Nitrospirota > Nitrospiria > Nitrospirales > UBA8639 > Nitrospira_E. The sequence goes on along the minus strand of BQIZ01000172.1, from coordinate 162 downwards.
CCCGAGTACCCGCGTTCCACTCGTTTAATTGGGATCATTCGGTTGAAATATCGGTCGCTAGGGTCCATGCCCTCCAATTGATGCTTTTCCACGACGGCATTTTTGACTCGAAAAGATAAGGGAAGCGATGTCATGTGCTCTAGCTCCGGCTTAACGATAGGG
>BQIZ01000171.1 GCA_021604365.1 Nitrospirales bacterium | reverse complement strand
TGGTCTTCCCCCAGTTTCACGGACAGGTTAAAGAAGACTGTTGATCATATTGCTCCACAAAGTTCCTCGGGGCCAATCCTTGGGTAAACGAATGGCTCCGTCGGTGGTTATAAAACCGTTCGATGTAATCAAACACATCAGTCCGGGCTTCGGCCCGAGTGGCGTACTGCCGTCGATGAACCCGTTCGCGTTTCAATAAGCCAAAGAAACTCTCCGCCACCGCATTGTCATAACAGTTCCCCACGCCACTCATGCTACTCACAATCCCATGTGCCTGCAGGAAGGCTTGAAACTCCTGTGCGGTATACTGGGTGCCTCGGTCGGAATGGAGGATCACCGTCTTCGAATTCCGTCGTTGCCACACGGCCATCAGGACGGCTTGCATGACCAGGTCACGTCCCAGGTATGGCTGCATCGACCACCCAATCACTTGCCGAGAAAACAAATCGAGGACGACTGCCAAATAGAGCCAGCCTTCTTGGGTGGGAATATAGGTGATATCGGTGACCCATTTGGTATTCGGAATCGGTGCGGTAAAGTCTCGGGCGAGCTGATTGGTGATCCCAGCCGGTCGCTCTCCGGATGTCCGCCGCTTCCAGCGCTTGGGAGCGGGAATGCCCCGCAAACCCTCTCGCCGCATTAACCGGGCAATGCGATGCTTTCCGCACCCTTCGCCTTGTTTGCGCAGTATCTGCCAGATTTTTGGGCTTCCATAGACCCCATCACTCTCGGCATGAAGAGTGCGAATAGCCGCCGTCAGACGTTGACCGTCTTGCGCCAAGGGGCTCGCGGAACGGCGCTGCCTCGCGTAAAAGCCACTCGGGGAGACTTGAAGCAACCGACACATCAACCGCAGGGGAAACATGGTGCGACACCGTTGAATCATGGCATCCCTTACCGCGAGGTCTTGGCGAAGAACGCTGCCGCTTCTTTTAAAAAATCCCGCTCTCGAGTCACGAGGGCTCATTCTCGTTTGAGGCGGGCGAATTCTTGATCATGGGGCGTCCCCGTTCCAGGAAAGGCTTTGCACTTTCGCTGGTTGGCCTCTCGGCACCACCGCCCCAACATGGCCGCATTGATGCCTAAATCCTTCGCCACTTGGGTAATGGCGCTCCCAGCCTGCTTGGTCAGCTGGACGGCTTCCTCCTTAAACTCTTGGCTGTACGTTCTCCGTTGCTCCATGACACACCTCCTTGCCTCGTATGAGGCTTTTCAGATGTGTCCGTAAAATCAGGGGAAGACCAATTTTTCAAAATTGGCGGGTAATAGATTAAGAAATTTGTTTCAATATACAGTGGAGAAAAGCATAAGGAAGGTAACCCCTTATGTAGCAGAGGGTTAAGGTAGGATATGAACTTTCTCGCTATGGGTGAGGCAACAAGTCATCCTTCAATTGGGTCGATACAAACACCTCATTCAGCGTCGAAAGACCATCAAACACATTGGTGCCTAATAACTGAAAAGATCCGACAACCGCCATCCCGATTAAACTTAAAAGTAGGGAATATTCAATCGCTGCCGTCCCCTGGTCATTGGTTAAAAAATCACCCATTCTCTCAATCTCCTTCTAAAACCACTTTTTGTTCTGTAGGCTTTGCTGTATACGACCATAATGCAAACGGTAAACCGAATTCTCAGGACGCCTCGTTTGCATTAATTCCACTTGGTTGTCTGAATTCTCTCCTCCTGTTAGTCCTTACGAGGAAGAGTCTAAAGCATCCTTACTTTGCTCAGTTGACAAACACCTCGACACATTCTGGAAAGACATAGGTAATTCCGCCAACATCTAAATAGAAGTTCCTCATAGTTAACAAAGCAGGTACGAAAATTGTCATGGAATATGACAAATTTAAAATTATTACCAAAAAGGCCTAACAAATTAGGGGTTTTTCAAATTAGAGTAGATCAGAAATAGGAGGTATTCTTGATGACCAGTCAGAATAATGCGAAATTCTAAGATAATCCCTGACCCAATAGTATCGAATTTTGACTATCCCAACTTTCTTGAATAGGAAGGTTCCTCATGGGCTCATTGACTCGTTGTGGCAGGGGTATCTGCAACCCACCTAGGCAGCTAATTGGGAAGAGTTCTAATGGTCTCGCCCAGATTTCGGAGTTGATCGAAATTTTCCACCTCAAGAAGACATTTTCAAAAGGATCCTCGGAACTTGTCTCCCTACCCGGAACGGTAGCAAAACCCGAAATACCGGATTTGAGAGGCACAACAGAAGACCATTAATTCTCATCCAACCCCTTCATACCTTGTTATTGCGGAGAATAAAAGAACGACGTAAAATTACAAAAGTAAAAAACACCCCCAATATTGTTATTTAAAATTGCACGTATTTAGAAAAGACTAACTTCACGACGGATGCATCAGGAGGAGAAAAAAATCACTCATGAATCTGTGTTTTCGTCTGGGGATATCCCTCTATCATGTTCAAAGAAGGAGGACGCCATGTTAGTTCAAGAAGTCATGTCCACTGGAGTCGTAACCGCGTTCCCAACAGATTCAGTACGATCGGTCGTTATTAAAATGCTCAGCCGCCATTGCGGAGCAGTGCCTGTCATTGACGAGCATCAAAACTTGATCGGACTCGTTGCCCTTCGGGATGTTATGCTTCCTCTCTTCCCCAATTTTGGGGATTATATACATGACAATGTTCATAGCCGAGATTTCACGGAAATGGAGGAGGGGTACCCGGACATCCTTCGAAAAAAAATCGAATCAATTATGAGTAAAAATCCTCTTACCGTAGCCCCAAATACCCCAATTCTAGAAGCCGCCTCATTTATGGGGAGAAAACATTTTCGTCGCATCCCGGTTGCAGAAAATGGGAAGCTTCTGGGAATGATCAGCATTGGAGATATTAACCGTGGCCTGTTTTTCCAGAGGGGGTTTCTGGCTCAGTAACCTGAACCAGTCAAGCAGCTTCGAATATAGGATTAGGATATACACATGAGAGAAAAATAAATCAAAGAAACAATTCCGTGGCTTGAAAAGGATAAGAGCAAACCGATTTAACTTGAAGCGTCTCCACTCTATCGACTATTCACAACTGGTTGGACAAATACACTTGGAGACCCATCGCAAAGGCTTTTTCTTTATTCATCGTACAACGAAACCCTGCCCACAAAGTAACAGAGAATACTGAACATTTCCTCATGACTTGGATTCAACTTGTAAGTGCAACTTGAACTCTTGGTTGAGGGGGACAGCTGCGATAACATCGTGGCCTTGTCTCACCGACCAAAGTAAGAGGAGCACACATGAGCGGCTATACGCAGCTGACCCGCGAACAACGATATCAAATTCATGCCCTCGTGCAAACAGGCCAGAATCAAACCCAAATGGCGACGGGAGTCGGCGTACATAAAGCCACGATCAGTCGAGAACTCCGGCGGAACCGCGGGCTGCGTGGCTATCGGCCTCACCAAGCCCATCGCCTAGCCCAAGCGAGGCAGGAACCCAAGCGGCGCCCTCGGTTGACTCCGTCCACCTGGCACCAGGTGGAGGGCTTGGTGCGAGAGGCGTGGAGTCCCGAACAAATCCATGGCCGATTACCGCGCGAACATGGGCAGACGATCAGTCATGAAAGGATGTATCAGTATATCTATCAGGATAAACAGGCGGGGGGCGATCTCTCCCGCTCCCTGCGGGGTCAGAAAACGCGGCGGAAGCGCTATGGCCGCTATAGTCGCCGGGGGCAGATCCCCAATCAAGTCTCGATTGATGAACGTCCGGCGGTGGTCACCACTCGGCAGCGGCTTGGCGACTGCGAAGGGGATACGGTGATCGGGAAAGGGCATCGGGAGGTCTTCGTGACGTTGGTGGAACGGAAATCCAAGTATACGGTGCTCGAAGGCGTCCAACACAAGACGGCTGCGGCAGTCCGGAAGGCGGTCGCCCGTGGGCTCCGACCGCACCAAGCTCGCGTGCAGACGATGACGTATGACAATGGCCGGGAATTTAGTGATCATGCGGGAATGGCCAAGGATCTCAAGGCACGCATCTACTTTGCGCACCCCTATGCGTCCTGGGAACGAGGAGTAAACGAAAACACCTACGGTCTTATCCGCCAATTTTTCCCCAAAAACCGAGACTTCACTCACGTCACCAAGTATGAACTCAAAGAAGTCATGGCCACGCTGAATCACCGACCCAGAAAGACGCTCGGCTATCGGACGCCGCATGAGGTATTCTTTGATACGACCACATCACTAACCGTTGCACTTACAAGTTGAATCCAAGTGACTTGATAAGCCAGCAATTCGGCCGTTATTCCAGGCATAGATTGATCCGCCACAATCACATCAAATTAATCTGTATACTCCTTGAAAGACTGCAGCGTTTCAGGACCATTGGGAAATTGCTTTCTAGCCATCTGAGGGAAACTGGTCTGCAACTTGTCCTGCACTTATATGGGACAGGAAAGGTTTACTGAGTGTGGAAGTGAATACGGAGCGAGACTTCACCATCGATAGGTTCCTCGCCATTCATTTGAGGCAAAAAGGTCCATTGTTTGAGAGCCAGTAAAGAAGCTTGAGTGAGTTCCCGATGTGCGGCAGGCTGAAGAATAACCACGGTCACATCTGAATTTTTACTGACCAATATTCGAGCTTTGAGCCAATCATCTAAGATCTGCCCATCTAGGGTAGATGGAATAGTCGGCCAGGGAGTTCGTTGTGGGACCGGTCCAATTTGTTGATCTTTATTGAGTCGTAGCCCATGGACATGGACGGTATCAAGAGTTTCCACCTGTACGTCTTCTTTGTGGTCAGATTCATGCGTCGCGAAATCTGATTCAGCCGGATAGGAAAGCGCGGGACCACTTAATAGCCAAAACACCTGCATGAAGAAACCAAGATTCCGCGAAACGCTCATAGAATTACCCACCAAAAAAGAATTGCCCACGAAAGAAAAATGAACGGGGCATGTTGGCATGTGCTACACCAAGGCCAATACTCCCCTCCCCATCATTTAAAAAGACTTGTTGGTCCAGGAGATTAATGACATCAAAACCCAACAGCGCTTTATAGTTATCCCAAAGAGGTAGAAGGTGTTCGATGGAAAGATTATAGGTGGTGTACGACGGGCTGTGAGTCGCGTTGGTTTTCCCCCCGGGATTCGATGACCGAAGGCCAGATCCAAACAACATTTGTCCGGTGAACGTCGTATGTGCAAAAGGGCGATAGGTAAGCACAGCCGAACTCGTGACCAATTGCATATGATCACAATATACTCCGCTGTTGGAATTTATATCATTAATTTCGTTTTGCTCCAACAAAAAATAACCTGACTGCAGTTTTTCCCCTCGACACTGGCCCCAAGCGACATTACCACGCCCGTACAGGTTTTCTAAAAACTTAGCCTTAACCGTCAGGTCGATTCCACGCTGCCACCCACGTTTAAACGCAAAATAATTAAGAAGCGGGGAGGTTCCGAATTGGCCCGCATCTGATAAATTTTTATTCAATTTATAATAACCGGTTAATTCTATGGACAATGATTCCCCCAAGGCATGGGCGGAGCCGACTTCGAAATAATGCGCTCGCTCAGGTTCAACGGTTCGATTCGTCAAATTTTCTGGTTGTGCGGTAGTACCAATGGTATTTAGCTGAAGGAATGGAACGGATTCAAGATTTGGAGGAGTAAATAATCTTCCATAAAAGGCATGAAAGACATGATTGGGAGTCATGGCATATGTGGCGCCTACCCGTGGACTTACTTGTCCATCATTGGTCAACGCCTGAATTTGATCGAAGCGGACGCCAAGGTTAAAAGTCCATTGAGCCCAGGGGGTCCATTGGTCTTGAATCCAGAATTCCTCGCGCCATCCAATGGTGCGATTATCGGCATTGCGAGAAATGACTCCCCCTATGGGATCGCCTGCTCCATCCCTCAAAAAAGCCGATAGGCGGGTTTTATTGACAGCCTGGGTCCTTTGAATTTGAAATCCCGTTTTAATTAAATGATCAGGATTTAATCGATGACTGTAATCTAACCGTATCCCTCCAGCATAGGCCCACCGATCCTGATCGCTTGCCGAAAAAGGTTCGTCAGTATCCTCTGTATAGGATAAGGCATTGAAAGGGTCGGTCGTGAACGTGGCTCGGGAATGCTGGAAAAACCCCGACAGACTGAGAAATTGATCCTGGCCCCAATCATGTCGCCAAACAAGATGTGAATACTGATTGTTCTCCTTTTGGAATTCATCTATATTTTGAGAAGTCACCGGTTCAAAACCCGGATCAGTTTCTTGGACAAGCCCCACAATAGTGGGATTTGCCACTAACCCGGGTTTTGTTGGAATTTGAAATTTGGCAACTGAGTTTAGAAATAGCCACGTCACGGTATTCTGGTTATCGATTTGCCAGTCCCCACGCAGCATGGTTTGATTTTGGTTGCTTTGATCATGAAAAATCGTTTTTCCCAAGGTCGGGGGGTTAATCCCTCGGTTTGTGGATGTAAAGCTATTTTGCAGATAGTAGCGAAAGCTTGACCCAACCGTCCCTCCATACTCAAAAGCCGGATTAATGGTTTCATTCGACCCTCCAAAATATTGAACGGAACCAAAGCCAGGCTTTGTCCCGCTTTTAGTGGTCACGTCAATCACAGCTGCGGTTTTATTTCCGAATTGCGCTTCCGGGCCACCTAAAATAATGTCTGCACGCTCCCAGGTTCGTGGAGAAATGACATCTGTAAACACCGATGAGACAGTATCGGGAATCGGAACACCATCAACACGGAATTGGTAATTGGCATGATCTTGACGAATGTGAACTTGCTTCAATCCCCCGTCTACTGCACTAGGAAGGGTTAAAAGCAGATCATTCAGAGCAATATTATTCCCTCTGGGTAATTCCTCGATATCCTTGCGACTAACCGAATAGGATTCTCCGGAGAGCCGATGCTGAATAGGAGGCAAAGAAGCCACAACCTCAAGAGTTAGCTCCTGACGATGTGCCAGGGTTAATTTGACCTCAAGAATTGGATCGTTTTCAATCTTAAGAATCGTTGATTCACTCGATAAGTCTGACTGAATGGCTCGAATAGAATAAATACCAGACTCCGGAGGAGCTAAAATAAACTCACCCCCTTCATTCGTCACTTGAGTTTCAATAAGCGTGCCTTCTTGGTCTCGCAATTCTACTGTTGCCTGAGGGACTCGGCGAAGGTCCTCATATTGCACTAAACCGGTTACAATCCAGATTTTTTTGTTATTGTCTTTTTCCATAGCTTGAACAAGGCTAACGCCCACAAACGTCCCCAATCCGAAAATCCAGAGAACAAGTCCACACCACACCACCCATTTATCATTCCCAATTAACATCCAGAAACCTCCAGCATCTAATAATCAATTAGGCGTATTTCCCCCTTGCGTCATCACAAGTAACCCTCCGTTTGAAAAACCGCGCAAGGATGAATTGACGGTGGAAGACAGTTGTAAAAAAGAAAATTAGGAGAAGAATGAAGCTGGAGGACCGCGAGGGTTACCGAGAGGAATGGTGAGGGACGGATACCATTCTTCTCGATCAGGGGAAAGGAAACCGGCAACTACAGAACAATGAGATAAACCCGAGGCATCCCAAACTAGGGAATTGGAAGTATGGTGCTGTACCCATTGGCACAAATCATCATCAGAATGTTGATGCCCATCATAATCCACCTCAGCAAAGACATGATGGATTTCTAGGGCCTGCACAAACGGTATTGAACTCAACAATACCAAAGCAAGCGCTAGAGCCAAGCTGATAAAACCTTGAGAGATGAGAGATGGCGGTTTTCGGATCATGAAGATTTTTGCCAATGAAAGCCTTGCCGCCAAAAATACCAAAGGCCTTTAGGCATGTCAACATTAATTGCAACTAAATTGCAATAAAGACTTTCTGAGCATACGGCAACTACAACATTGTCTTGCATAGATTAGATTCGATGAAAATCCTGTCAACGGCAATTAAATCAATAAAATTCACAGAACACCCCACCAAGAAAAACTAATTTCATTTCCGATGTGCAACGCAATCTTCAAGGCTTGCTCGGTCCCAACCGAAAAGCCTACTGAGGC
>BQIZ01000170.1 GCA_021604365.1 Nitrospirales bacterium | reverse complement strand
CGCAATGAAAAGGCTGGCCAGCGGCCAACCCCTTCTCCCCGTGAGGGCGTGTGGGATGGAAGCCCGAGACGAACCGCCGTACCGAATGCAAATGAACCCCTATGCAGGCTGGACCGGACTGGGTGAGCGTACGCCACAACGCGAAGCCCGATATCCGATCGTGGTCGGCCCAGTAGTGGGGGCGGCGATGGCGGGACGCAAATCATCCTTACCCCAGGAGATCTCCAGGGGTCCACAATTACGTGGTAGAGCGGACGAAGGCGACGACGTCGGCCCAACGCCCGTGGAGAAGTCGGACCACCTCATAGTAGTGCTGAAGCCGGGTAATGCCGGGGGAGCGAAGGGGGTGGCAAGTTGAGAAAGGTTGGAGGCGATCAACTGTCATTCGCGTTTGCCGACAGCCCGCAAGGGGGCGATGACGAGGCGGTTTCGGACGTATCCGAAGCCCAAACGTGGTTGCTGCTGAGAGCGAATGACAAGGAAGGCCAAACTCCGACCGCCCAGACGGGTGAGGATCCTCACCTGTTAGAGGAGGTGGCGAGGCCGAGCAATTTAGCGAAGGCCTTGCGACATGTCGCGCGGAACAAGGGCGCGGCAGGGGTGGATGGACGCAGTGTCGCAGAAGTGGTCGAGGCCTCTCGACAGCTTCTCCCAGAACTGCGTCGCCAGTTGCTTTCGGGCCAATATCAACCGGGTGACATTCGTCGAGTTTGGATTCCCAAACCGGGGGGTGGTGACCGCGGGTTAGGTATTCCCAATGTGGTGGATCGCTGGGTGCAACAGGCCCTTCGACAAGTCGTCGAGCCGATGTATGAGCCCTCCTTTCACGACAGCAACCACGGGTTCCGTCCACTGCGAGGGGCACACACGGCGCTGGCTCAAGCCAAGGGGTATGTCGAAGCGGGGTACGAGTGGGTGGTGGACATCGATCTGTCGAAATTCTTCGATCGAGTCAATCACCAACGCCTCCTGAACCGCCTGGCTTATCAGGTAAAAGACGGTCGTCTGCTGCATCTCATACATCAGATGCTCAAGGCGAACGTGGTGCTGCCAGATGGGATGCGGGTGTCGAGCGATGAAGGCACCCCCCAGGGCGGCCCCCTGTCTCCCCTCTTCTCTAACGTGGTGTTAGATGAACTTGATCGGGAGCTTGACCGTCGCGGCCTCCGGTTCGTTCGGTATGCCGACGATTTTCAAATTTTCGTGCGTAGTGAACGATCCGGTCACCGCGTGTTGAATGCCACGCGGCGATTCCTTGAAGACCGGTTGCGGTTGCAAGTGAACGAGGCCAAGAGTTCAGTGGATCGACCTGGCCACCTGAACTTTCTAGGGTTCTGCCTGAAGCAGAACCCGGAAGGGGGCGTGGAGATTCATCTGTCGACCCGCACCGAGCGAAGGGTGAGCCAACGGATTCGAGGGTTAACCCCTCGAACCTGGGGTTCATCCTTGCGTGGATGTATGGTGGCATTGAATCGCTATCTACGCGGATGGTATGGCTACTATCGGCTGTGTACCGAACCTGGGGCGCGTCGCTTGAGTCGAATCGATGCCCATGTTCGCAGGCGACTGCGAGCGATCATCATTCGGCAGAAAGGACGGTGTCCTCGCTCCCTGTTGCGGCACTTGCTTCAACGTGGCGTCTCTGCGAAGTCGGCGACCAAGACGGCGTCTAGTCGTCGCGGGGCGTGGTTCAAAAGTAGTACCTACGGGATGCATCAGGCCTATGGGAACCAGTGGTTTTACGACCGCGTGACCACGCTGATGCGATTGTGGGAACGGGAGAACCACCAGCCCAAATGGGTCTTACCCCAACAGTTGACGCTGTTTGGTGCATGAGGGATCGACTTGAAGAGCCGGATGTGTGACCCACAAGTCCGGTTCTGTGGGAGCTGGGGGCAGGCAACCGCCCCTGGCTACCCGACCGCCTCCTAAGCTCGCGTCCGTCCCATCTTAAGGAGACCGGACGGGGCGTCAATGGTTTTGGGTCCTTTTGCCGAAACAAAAGGACCTCGGCTACCGGGCCGAACCCCGACAACCAAAAACATCACGTGGGCAGGAGAGTGGGGGACACCTGAGGGTCAGTGGTCAGATATGACCATTGATTTAATTAATTGGCATGCATGAAGTGTGTGATCATCCGCCGTATCATGATCCTTCAAAAGCCACACATAGATCGATTATGAATGCCCATGCCTGACCCCATAGTTAGCGGATTGTCTCACAGGAGATCGCGGAATCGCTCAGGGGTGAGGCCCGCATCACGGACAATTCCTCCCATCGTAAACGCATTAACTGGGTTGTGGCGTGGAATGGTGATGATCCGCGTGCCATCTGACATCACGATGTGTTTGCCCTGGCGTACGATACGAAACCCTGCCTTCTCGAGCGCTCGGACCGCATGGAGGTGATTCACACCCGGGATGCGGGGCATGTCTAGCCCGAAACCTCAACCTCTCGGACTTCCGCATCTTGGAGGAGTTCGTCGCGCGCAGCCAGGTACTCTTGGATCGCGTCCTGGATGTTTGCCAAGGCGTCCGCCTCGGTTTCCCCCTGTGACCAACAGCCGGGAAGCCCAGGGACTGACACCGCGTAACCCTCATCTGTGCGATGTAGGGCGATCTTGTACTTCATCGCTTTCCCCCTTCCTGAAGATACCCAAAATTGTGCTGCCCCACTAAACAATGATTTAGCGCATCAGTATAAGAGCGGGATCTGCCAATTTCTGACCATATAGCACGCCATCAAATCGCCTTGAAGGATACGCGAAAAAACACGGGAATGTCATCCAGTTGCCGTTCATGTGACCGTTATCATGGCGTCTTATGCAAATCCGAATATCACACCCTTCATGGAAAGGTCTAAAGCCACACTGAAAGGTTTGTCTCTCTTGCTTCGACGCCTGCCGTCCGGTCCTTGGGTCGGACGCTCTTATGGACCGTCGGACTTTGTTTGAGCCCGGCGAGTTAGGCCGCCCTCCTAAGGCTCGCGTCCGTCCCATCCTAAGGAGACCGGACGGGGCGTCAATGGTTTTGGGCCCTTTTGCCGAAACAAAAGGGCCTCGCCTGTCGGGGCGAAACCCGGCACCACAGAACATTACGTGGGCACAAGAGTGAGGGAACCAGTGCAATGCGTTTATCTACTAGTGAATCCTCAAACCTCCCAAGCTTTATCCCGCTTTCACGTATTGGTGAAACCGCTCCGTGAGAAACGGGAGATTTTTGATGTCGGAATAATCCTTTAAGAGCGTATCGATTTTTGAAATACGGAGGGTGGTGGAAGGATGCGTGGTAAAAAACTTGGACTCCACATGCCCTTCTTCTTTGGCCAGTGTCTGCAGATAATCTTCCAATCCTTGCGGGTTATAGCCTGCCCGATAGGCATACTCTACGCCCACCACATCGGCTTCAAATTCTTTGTCTTTGTCCAGACCTTTGGTGAACAAGAGGTCGGTCATTTCGTCGATGACGCTGGAGAACATCGCCGGATCCTGTTTCATGGCTGTGAGGGACAGTTCCGAGACACTGCCCATCAGGGCTCCCCGGCGAATGGCGTCCAGCATGTGTTTCTGGGTGACATGCGCAATCTCATGGGCCAACACGCCGGCTAATTCGGCTTCGTTGTTCAGGGTCTTCAGGAGGCCGACGGTGATGAAGATATAGCCACCGGGAGCGGCAAAGGCATTCTGTTCCTGACTGTTAAGGATGGCGAAATGGTAGTTCAGGGTTGGCCGGTCCGAGACTTCCGCCACTGTTTTTCCCACCAGATTAATATAGCGTGTCCAGGCTGGATTCGAATATTCACCGCCAAAACGGCTAAAGGCTTCCACCGCGACCGCTTCCCCCAACGTGATTTCCTCTTCTTCTCCGATAGGCTCCATTGCTTGAACGACGCCGACGCCTTTTTTCAGGAGATCGATTTTCTGTTGTTTTATGCCAAGGGCCGCTCCGAGACCCCCAATGAGATCCGTTTGTTGCGACGATTGCCCGGATGGTGATCCACCGCATCCCATGCTGGATAAGAGAAGACTCAGAATGGTGGCACTCGCCAAAATTTTGCCGATATTCATTGGACACCTCCCGAAAATTCGCCTAAGTTTCCAGCTTTTTTAAACTGCATCAATTCATCCGGGGCAATGGAAAAGGCTTCCATGTGATCCACGGCATCACGGTCTTCCTGTTTGATATTTTTGGCTTTGGCATATTGTTCGGTGGATTCCTTGAGGCCTCGAATGCTGCCTCCTGCCCGTGACTCGCGCGCCGCAATGGTTTTCCGTCCCGTGAGGCCTGAGAGGCCAAGCCCGCCGCCGCCCGTGGAAGGCTTCTCTTCTGCCAGCCGGAATTTAAATACCCAGCCTGTTTTTCCTGTGGCGGTTTTGACTTTGGCGTGTCGACCTTCTTCGGACAAGACGGTCACGGCATCTCCCAGCGCTAGGGTGGCGACGACGGCGGAGGTGGGGGATTTCTCAGCATTGACTTTGACGTCATCCTTTTTGGCGTAGAGTGTGGCAGCCCAATTGGTTGTTGGAATCATCCAGGCAGCCAACGTGAGGAAGACGACTCCGACGATAACTCGAGCGATACGGTCTGGCATGAAGCCCCCTTTCAGCGTAGGACTAGGGCGTGAGTGTTGGATTTTTAAATATTCAAAATTTTCACGAGTTTCAATCATCGCTATATTATTTGCGTGGCAGCGAAGCGCATGGGGGAGGGTTCAAAAAGGCCGTCCGCCAAGGCCGCAGCCCGTTTGGCACGCGGAGCGTATATGTGAGTACGTGAGCATGACAAATGGGCGAGAACGCGGGTGGCGGCTTTTTTCAACACTCCCACTATTGATAGTCTCCGATTAAACTAAACCCGGCCCAATAAGACGGGTGGGGAAAATCCTTTTTGACGAGGAGTTGCGCTTGCCGCAAACTTCTGGCTTTATTCGCCGTCACGTAATTCCGGTAAAAATGTTTCATGAGCACAGAGGTGGAGAGATCATCCACCCGCCAAAGGGCGGACACCAGGGCATGCGTGCCGGCATAGACAAAGGCGCGGTTCAGGCCGATGAGCTCTCCGGCTTCCAGTTTACCCAGGCCTGTCTGGCAGGCGCTTAGGGTTACCAGATCGGCGTGTAATTCCAACCCAAAAATCTCCTTAACGGTCAGTCGGCGATTTTCGGGGTTTTCTGAAGCCAGCCAGAGTGAAGACAACAGCGGATTGCCCTCATCGAATTCCCCATGAGCCGCTAAATGGATGATGCCATATCGGGAGATATTCTTCACCACCCATTCCTTGGTGGCCTTTGTTCCGGTCAGAATATCCATGTTGGGATAATTCCATTTGATGCTTTGAGCCTCCAATTCGGCGAGTGGAAGATCGTAGTTGAAATTTCCCAAATCGGGGTTTCCGATCGCGAGGACTTTGTCATTTTTGACAGCTTGACGTTTGGCAAAGGTGAATTGGAAGACGGAAGCCGAGGGTGCGTAAAAGAGCGGGATCTCATCCACCAGATAGGCCGGGCCGTGTTTGAGTGCGGCAAAGGAGAGAAAATGTAACGGGCCATCGGGAATAATTCCCAGATACTCCAGGTTTTTGATGTCCGGTGCAACCGGCTGAATCAGAGACACATAGAGTTTTTGTAATTCGTCATCAACTGGTTCCAGATGCTGAACGAGTTGCCGATAACGGGTCACTAGGCGGGTGAGGTCTTCTTCCTTCGCTGACACTGATTTGAAAATGGTTCGGTCGTTCGTGATGAGCCACAGGTAGAGCTGGTCTTTGGTCAGAAAATAGGTGAGCAGTCCCACTCGAGGTGCCAGGAGCTGTTGGACTCCTTCCAGATTAAGCGGATCCACAGAGACAAAACTGCTGAGCGCTGGATTTTCCTGTTTGACCTCCAGGATGGCTTCTTCATACAGGGCCTTCGTATTGCGATATCGTTCTTGAAGGTCGGCAGGGGGTTCCTCATATGATCCCAGTTCCGATTTGAGCGAATCCACAGTGGAAGCCATCGTGTTGATTTTTGCCCAGGTTTCCTGATCACCTTCATTTTTGAACGAGAGTTTTTGATTACCCAGCAGGTCGATAAAACTTCTGGATCGGGAGCGTTCTAAAAAGTTAAAGGCGTCATCGGTCCGGTTCATGGTGATGAGCAGAGTAATGATGTCCTGGTACAAATCCAGTTTGTTGGTCTGGAAACTATTGCGGAGTTCATCGATTTTTAGAGCGGCGCGCATGCCTTCTACCACCTCGACGCCTTTGGTGAACCAGGTCAAGGCATCCGGGAGCTTTCCCTCTTCCCGCAACAGCGTGGCCTTGCCCGCTGCCGCGCGCCATTCCACTTCCTTGATGCCGTATCGCTGAGAGATCTCATGCGCCCGCTCGTAATAACCAAGGGCCTGTTCGGGTCGCACCAGATCCTTATTGACATTGCCCAGTTCGAGTAAAGCCTTGACCCAATTGATGACATTGTTGATCTCGGCGCTGATCTGCTCCGCTTTCAGGAAATGCCCTTCGGCTCCTTCCAACTGTCCCAGGGCCAGTAAGGAGATGCCAATATTCCGATGGTCGTAGCCTAAACCCCATTGGCTCTTGAGGGACTCGTCCAGCGTCTTTGCCTGTTGAAAATAGTCCAGGGCGGTGGGATGGTTGCCCCGTTGCCGGTAGATCAATCCAAGATTGTTGAGCGAAGAGGCTAACTCGGTTTGGATATTGGAGGACCGGCTGAGCGTGACCGCGTCGTGTAAATGGACGAGTCCTTTGTCGGTGTCATTGAGTGTCCAGTAGATCAGCCCGCGTGTATTTTTCACCATAATGCGTAATTGCGGGTCATTGGCCTGTTCGGCTTTTTTGTCGGCCTGGGTTAAGAGTTGAAAGGCCGTTTGATAGTTCCCCTGGAACCAGGCCACATTGGCGAGGTAGAGGTCGCCCGTCGTGAGGAGCTTGGGGTCATCCAGTTCTTTGGCAATGGATAGAGCCTGGTGGTAGCGTTCCGTGGCCTGGTCGAACAGGCCGACTTTTTCATAAGTCAGTCCCACTTCATATAGCGTTTCGGCTTCTCCCTGCGGATTGCCTTGTTCCTGGTACAGCTTCAGCGCGGCCAGAAAGTTTTCACGGGCTTTCTCGTATCGGCCCAATCGAAGGTAATAAATACGCCCGATTCGACGGTATTGAAAGGCCGTGTGGCCCATTTCCCCGATTTCCTGATACAGGGAAAACGACTGATTGAACTGTTCCAGGGCTTCCGGATAGGCCCCCATGTTTTCACGGACAATGCCCAATGTGGCCATCCCTTCCGCGAGTCGGTCAAGCTCATCGCCCTGATCCCAAATCTTGTTGGCCTGTTCGAGATGTTGCACGGCGATGTCGAAATGTTCGAGTCGGGAATGCAGAATGCCCAAACGATATTCTGCCTCGGCTCGCTCGCCGGCAGGGGTTTCCGCGGTGAGGGAATCCAGCAGCTTCTGTTGAAAGAAGATCCCCTTTTCATAATCGTTGACTTCAAAAGCGGTTTCCACAGCCAGGGTGGTGAGCTCTTTGAAGTCCTGTCGTTTTTTCGCATGCTCGATGAGGGCGAGCGCATGCTCGATGTGCCGTAAAGAAGCGGGAAAATCTTGAGTCTCAAATGCGTGAATGGCTTCTGCCACTTCCTGGTCATAGATGGAGGCGGCATATTCCTGGCGTTCGTCCGGACCCATGCCGGCAAATCCGTAGTGGCGGAAGGGATATTTCTCCTGGTCCGGTCCCCAGATATCCTTCGATGCGGCCATGACGGCTTCATCGGGAGAAAGCGTATCGAGATGCGTGAGATAGTGATTCAGAAATCTGGTGGCGGTTTCGGAATCGAGCGCTGTCCGGCTCACGATGACATGAGGAAATCCGGCGCGCAGGAGAGAGGAAACCAGCACCCATGGGGAATGTGACGAGGAGGGGATACCGCCGAAGAGCAGGATCGAATGATGTTGGCTGCCGGCAAAATCGAGCACGGAGACATACTCCCGGACATCCTGAGCTTCCTGTACTTCAAAGGCGAACGTATCCGGACTTTTGACAAACGCGGCAATGTTGGTGTGGGTTGCCAGCGGATGATCATGACCCTCGACCCCGCTAAATTGCTGGAGCACGAACGG
>BQIZ01000169.1 GCA_021604365.1 Nitrospirales bacterium | reverse complement strand
GCCGCTGATAAACACTATGCCGGGCAGGATGAGGAAACAGATTGGGTTCTGGCCCATTGGGGATCGGTCGTGAAGGATTTACACAAAGGGTATCAGGAGGTGGTGGGCCGGGTTGATTGGGCCTCCAAGCTCTCGTTGCTGGAAACCTTTCGGGAAGCAGAGAAATTGGAATGGGACGATCCCTGGTTGAAAAGTTTGGATTTGGAATATCACAATGTCGATCCACAGGCAGGGCTGTACCATGGCATGGCAGAAGAAGGCGATGCGCCGCGCTTTACGACGAACGACCTGGTCGAGTTGGCGAAAGGTCATCCACCACGAAATACCCGTGCGTTCGGGCGATCAGAAATCATTCGCCATATCGTTAATGAAGGGTGGGCAGATTTCTTAGAGAAGGCGACAGGCCATCATGATCCGCGCCGGCCACCTTATGTCATCAATTGGTCGGTTTTGCAACTTCAGGGGAGTCCGGCTTTGGTCATGGCCGATCCCTTTCGCAGCTATGTGCAGGAAAGCCGGGATTATTGCGAAAAATGGTCCTCTCGTCCTTCCCTGGAATCCCTCCCTAATAAACCAGATACCTAATGCTCGGAGTGAGTTGCCGGGTCACTTGGTCTGCCGTTTATTAAGTTTTGACGCCTTTACTGCATCATTCCACAGTGATAATTTAAACCAAGTAGGGGAAGGCATGCGGGTGAATGTCGAAGGCGTTCTTAAAACTTTTTCAACGAAATCAGTTCTAGGCTAGCTGAACCTTCAGGATAGGACCTCCAGGTGATAAAACAGTATGTCTGAAATATCAGGTTTTCATGGTTTAGTGGGAGATATCGTGATAGATCGCGGCATCCTGGCATGTAAGGATCATATTCCAAATGGCACTCTATAATTACAGCCAATTTATTGGAAGTTTTTAGCCCGCCTCGACAATTAAGGCTGTGGCTCATAATTTGCTCTCTTTAGGAGAGGATGAAATCCTTAGGTGTGGTTCTGTCCAGTTTGGTCTGGAAAGGCATAACATTAAATGTCCATGGAGTTTATAGCCATGGTGGTTTTGACCTCGCACGAATGAAGCGAATTTGTGGGAATGAAGCTCCCGCCCGTTGTCAGGAAGCCGAGGCTGTAACAATGATCGCTGAGAGCTTTGTTTTTATGGAATGGATGGGGATAGGTTTATTCTGTGATTAAGGAAGGGAGGATCGAATTTTCAGAGAAAATTGGTAGCTGGTAATCTGGATAAAATTAATGGCGCCTGCGTTTTTAGTCCTCAATCGGGCTTTATTTTATTTCCGGGAAAACCCGTTGTCTGTTATTGCAGAAACCTTTTGGACCCACGTTCAGGAAAGCCAGTCTCGGTGCGGAAAAAATTCCTAGCTTTGATCTATTGTGTTCTTGGGGATGCTAATTGTCGTTTGGGTATCCCTACCTGCACTCAAATCGGATTTGTTTTGATTTGAGAAAGTTTATTTTTTCTTTCTGTGCTTTCCATATCTGTAAGGCTGTACCCAAAATATATTTGCGCATAGGTTCTTTAAGTTATGGGGTATCGGACTCCTCCACTTGTTTCACTTAACTGAATTGGGCTCTGTTTCTCCCTATGAGTAGGTGTTATTTCGTGTGTAGGCTCAATTTCTTTGCACTGAAGACTTTCTCTGGTTGGGAAACCCCCATCGGTAATTGATCGAAGCAAGAGAGCTCAATTCTTTCCATTGTTCACGATTTCACTTAGAAAAAACACTTAAATGAAAATTAGCCCATTTCTGTTTATTTCAGTCTGTTTGCTCACGGTATCTTGCACGTATAAAAAAGAGGCTGAAACTGTTGATACTCATCAGGTGATTTATCCAGTCGTAGAAGACGCGAAATATAGCAGCAAATATGTCGCCCAAATTCAATCGGTGAATTATGTAGAGATACGAAGTAAGATTAGAGGTTACATTGAAAAAATCTATGTGGATGAAGGGCAACCGGTCAAGAAAGGGCAGTTATTGTTTGGTCTGATCAATAACGTATTTAAAAAAGAATTGCAAAAAGCGAACGCGGCGTATCGAAGTGCCCTGGCAGACCTGAAGGTTGCGAAAGTTGAATTAGCAAACGTGACCGTGTTGGTAGAAAAAAATATTGTGTCTAAATCGGAACTTTATGTGATTCGAGCAAAAGTAGATGCATTGAAAGCCGATGTGGAAGAAGCGATGGCTAACAAAGAGCAGCAAGCCTTAAACCTTTCGTTTTCAAAAATAAGAGCTCCCTTTGGCGGCTTCATTAACCGTATTCCAAATAAAGTAGGAAGTTTGATAGCCGAAGGAGACATCTTAACCTCCCTCTCTGATAATCGTGAGGTATTCGCCTATTTCAACCTTTCAGAAGTCGATTATCTTAATTATATTGCTTCTGGAGAACGAGGGGCCAAGGTCGTAAGCTTTGAACTCGCCAACCAAGTCCTTTATGGGTATGAAGGAACGATAGAAATGATTGAAAGTGAATTCGACAGCTCAACAGGGAATATTGCGTTTAGGGCCAGATTCCCCAACCCTGATGGACTATTAAAACAGGGGGCAAATGGGAAGGTCATTGTTCATAAAATACTGGAAAATTCGTTGCTCATTCCTCAAAAATCAACATTTGAAATTCAAGACCAATTGTATGTGTACGTGGTGAACCAAGACAATGTGCTGGAGCAAAGGAATATTGTTTGGAAAATGCGACTGGCAAATTTCTACGTGGTGGAGTCCGGTTTGTCTAAAGACGAACAGATCCTGTTCGAGGGTATGGAGAATGTGATGAATGGAGACAAGGTGCACCCTGTTCATGTTGATATTGCCAATGCCATGCTGTGAAGCAGTCAAAATTGAGAAACGTTAGATACATATGACTGCAATATTTATTCATCGTCCGGTTCTATCCATAGTTATCTCTCTTCTCATCACATTGCTGGGCTTATTATCCTTTACCCAACTCCCTGTTACCCAGTTTCCCGATATTACTCCTCCCGAAGTCAATGTGACGTCAAAATTTATTGGTGCGAATGCCGAGGCTGTAGTTAAGGCGGTTGTGACCCCACTTGAGCGAGCCATTAATGGTGTCGCTGGCATGGCCTACATGTCGTCGGTTTCCGGAAATGATGGTACGAGCCTTATCCAGATTATTTTTAACGCCGGGACCGACCCGGAGATAGCTGCTGTCAACGTTCAGAACAGAGTGGCTTCCGCCTTGGAAGAGTTGCCCCCAGAGGCGATTAAGTCCGGAGTGATCGTCGAAAAGGTACAAAACAGTATGTTGTTGTATATCAACATACTCAGTCTTGATCCAACGATAGACGAAAAATTTCTCTACAATTTCACTGACATCAATGTCCTGAAGGAGCTGAAAAGAATCGATGGCGTCGGTTTTGCTGAAATTTTGGGATCAAGGGAATATGCCATGCGTGTGTGGCTAAGGCCCAATAAATTAGTCATGTACAACATTTCAGCTCCCGAGGTTATCGAAAAATTACAGGCACAAAATGTAGAAGCCGCGCCGGGTAAAATTGGCGAAAGCTCAGGTAGGGAAAAAAACGCCCAGGCCCTTCAGTATGTGTTGAAATATACCGGCAAACACAATACAAAAGAAGCCTACGAAGAACTGGTGTTAAGCAGTACGGATGATGGGGAAATTCTGCGGCTAAAAGACGTGGCAGACATTGAATTCGATTCGCAGGATTATGATGTTCTTTCCAAGGAAAACGGACAAGCCTCCGCTGCTATTGTGTTAAAACAGCGCCCCGGTAGTAATGCCAAGGAGGTAATCAATACGATCAAGGAGAAAATGGAGGAAATTAAATCGACGTCATTCCCTCCAGGGATGGATTACAGTCTCAGTTATGATGTTTCTCAGTTTTTGGATGCCTCCATTAATCAAGTCCTGACAACCCTGGTAGAAGCCTTTCTTCTGGTATCCCTGGTGGTGTTTGTCTTTTTGCAGAATGTTCGGCTCACCATTATCCCTATTTTGGCCGTACCGGTATCTCTGGTCGGGACATTTTTCTTCATGCACATGATGGGTTTCTCCCTGAATCTCATCACACTTTTTGCGTTGGTTCTTGCCATAGGTATTGTGGTCGATAACGCGATCGTGGTGATTGAAGCGGTTCATGCCAAAATGGAGGGTTCAGGAATTGGAGCCCAGCAAGCCACAGAGCAAGCCATGCATGAAATAAGCGGGGCCATTATGGCCATTACCCTTGTCATGTCGGCTGTGTTTTTGCCCGTCGCGTTTATGGATGGACCGACGGGAATTTTTTACAGGCAGTTTTCTCTGACTATGGCCTGCTCTATTGTTCTTTCAGGGATAACCGCGCTCACACTGACCCCCGCGCTTTGTGCCGTGTTTCTTAAAAATATCCACAACAGCGAGGACCCTCAACAATCGCGACTTCAGATATTATTTGATGAATTCAATCGTTGGTATGACAATCTTTCTGATAACTATAAAAAACTTATTAGCGCGATAGCGAACAGAAGGATTATTACTTTTGGGATTCTCCTTGGTTTTTCCGTGGGAACCGGTTTGATCGGGGCGGTTGTTCCCTCGGGCTTTATTCCTAATGAAGATCAGGGCACAATTTATGCCAATGTCACCGCTCCAACAGGCGCGACTCTTGAACGCACGGAAAAAGTTGTCGATGAAGTGCAGCAGATTGCCTCAGAATTAGAGAATGTTACTTCAGTTTCAAGTCTTGCCGGGTTCAGCATCCTGTCGGAAGGTACGGGTGCCGTCTATGGAATGAATCTGATCAGTTTGAAAAAATGGAATGAACGAATGGCCTCCGATAATGAAATTATCAGCCTTCTTGAAGAAAAAACCAAACATATTAAAGATGCCAGCATTGAATTTTTTACCCCCCCCCCTGTGCCGGGTTATGGGAATTCCAGCGGTTTTGAAGTGCGGTTGTTAGACAAAACCGGTTCGGGCACGCTTGAGGAATTGCAAAAAACGGCTGATGCCTTTGTTGATGACCTTAACAAACGGCCGGAAATCGCTAATGCCTTTACCACCTTCAATGCACGTTTTCCTCAGTTTATGCTTCATATTGATGGCGAGAAGGCGGCTCAAAAGGGAGTCACGGCTGAGAATGCGATGAATACCCTTCAAGCACTGATTGGCAGTGTGTATGCGACCAACTTCATCCGTTTCGGCCAGATGTATAAAGTCATGGTCCAGGCGCTTCCCGAGTTTCGTGCAGAACCTGATGATCTGATGCAGTTATATATCAAAAATGACGCGGGCGAAATGGTGCACTTTTCTTCTTTTCTTCGTGTTGAAAAAATTTATGGTCCTGAGCAGGTGACCCGTTACAATATGTACCCCTCAGCCATGATCAATGGGCAGCCTGCCAAAGGGTACAGCAGCGGACAGGCTATTACCGCCATCAAGGAGGTGGCTGCCAGTAAATTGCCGAAAGGTTTTGGATACGATTGGGCAGGCTCATCACGAGATGAGGCCCAAATGGGTAATCAGGCTATTTACATTTTTCTGATTTGCTTATTATTCGTGTATCTACTCCTCGCCGCACAATATGAGAGTTTTCTACTGCCCATGCCGGTAATTCTTTCCCTGCCCGTTGGGATCTTTGGCGCCTTATTTTTTCTGTTAATTATGGGTTTGGAAAATAATATCTACGCCCAAATCGCGATGATCATGTTGATTGGCATACTCGGGAAAAATGCCATTCTGATCATCGAATTTGCCACATTGCAGCAGAAACGGGGGAAAACACCCTTTGAAGCAGCGATTGAGGGAGCCGGACTGCGTTTGCGCCCAATCTTGATGACATCATTCGCATTTATTGCCGGGCTCCTTCCTTTGATGTTTGCATCGGGAGCCGGTGAGATCGGAAACAATACCATTGGCTCTGCGGCGGCGGGAGGTATGTTTTTCGGGACCATTTTCGGGGTGATTCTTATCCCGGGCCTCTATGTGGTATTTGCAACGATGGGAGAGAGCAAAAATCGTGAGGAAAGATCGAAAACAGGGAAGGCTTCCCGGTTGAGTTTCAAGTCGAGGTTTAAACTTGCCCGCAGGTTAGCCAAATTTCAATAGTCCCTGTTTCGTCAGGGAACTCAGTCCATTATCAACGAATATTAGAATTTCTTCTCTCATACACCATGAAACGTCATATGTATTCCAACCTTATCCTTTTGTTCCTGGTTCTAATTTTTCATGGCTGCACAGGACTGAAGACCGATCTGGCCATTCCGGAAAACGAAATACCAACAAGCTTTAAGGACAAAACAGATACCACGAATATTGCTGACATCCAATGGAAAGATTACTTTGTTGATCCGCTACTCCATGAATTAATTGATACTGCCATAGAGAATAACATTGATTTGCAAATGGCTTTGCAGCGAATTGAAATTTCGCGTTCCAGTGTCAGGGCAGCCACCGGCGCACTGATGCCGACAATGGGTTTGGGTGTAGGAACCGCCATTCGTCGATACGGACTGTACACCATGGACGGGGCAGGGAATGCGACGACCGACTTTAAATCAGGTCAACAAATTCCCGCTAACTTGCCTGATCTTTTTGTGGGCTTACAGTCATCGTGGGAAGTTGATATTTGGGGGAAGTTACAAAACCAGCGCAGTTCCGCAATGGCGAAATTTCTGGCCAGTATCGAAGGAACGAGCTTTGTCGTTTCTAATCTCGTAGCGGATGTAGCCATCTATTATAACGAATTGCAGGCTTTGGATAATGAGTTGGACATCATCAGGCAAACCATCCACACACAGTACGAATCGTTGGAGGTGGTTGAACTGCAGAAGGAAGCCGGCAGGGCAAATGAATTAGCCGTGGAACTATTCAAGGCTCAAGTGCTCAATACCAGTATTTTGGAAAAAGAGGTCCTGCAACAAATTACGGTCACCGAAAACCACATTAACTTTTTGTTAGGGCGCTATCCCCAGCCCATTAAACGGACCAAAGGCCAATATTTCTCGGAAATTCCACATGAGATTTCATCGGGTGTTCCTTCACAATTATTGGCAAACCGCCCGGATGTTCGTGAAGCCGAATTTCAGATCAAGGGCAGTAAGTTCGATTTGAAAGTAGCCAAGGCTGCTTTTTTCCCAAGCTTTAACATCACGGCAAGTTTTGGGTTTCAAGCATTCAATCCCGATTTCTTATTTGTGGCTCCCGCTTCAATCGCCTATACCGCCGTAGGCACGTTGGTCGCACCACTTATTAATAGGAACGCGTTACAAGCACAGTTCAATAATGCCGAAGCCAATCAGTTGACTGCCATGTATCACTACCAAAAAACAATTTTGAACGCCTATGTTGAAGTGGCCAATGAGCTCTCTAATATTCATAACTTGCGAAAAATCAATATTCTGAAAAAGAAACAAAACGAAGTGTTGCGACAATCCGTTGAAACCTCACACTTACTCTATAGATATGGCCGGGCAACCTACCTGGAGGTCCTCACTGCACAACGGAATACCTTGCAATCCAATCTCGAATTAATCAATTTTGCCAAGCAACTTCGTATTGCGGCAGTAAAAATCTACAAGGCATTAGGCGGTGGATGGAAATGACTGCTCTGTATAGTGGAATCATTCTTGGATTGAGTTGAAAAAATGGTAGGGGATGGACATCTTTAATGTCCTTCGACCAGGAAGATTATGCATGAAAATAGAGGCGGTGTTCTTTAGAGCGTTGTTTGGGGTTATGGTCTTTACGGAGTTGGGCTTGGCCGATGTGTTCGAAGTCAAGGAAGCTGTGGAAGGGGGAATTTGTCGAAAGCTGGCCACGGATTATGCGAACGATCCTACCTCCCTTACTATACAAGCAATCGCGCAACTACAAATCTGCCTTGCTCAAACATTGAAAAATACCGCCTCGCCGGCAATATTAAAAAATTTTGATCTAGAATCTCCTCGGCCATCGACAGGTATGGCCGACACCATTTTACCGACACCGCCAACCCCTCCAACACCGCCCAAGTCCCTAAAGGTTCGATGAAGATTGTCTTGTCGCCCTTCTCTTAAAGCACTATCCAATTAGCAAGATATATTAAGAAGGCTAATGGAAATGGTCGTGCAACCTTCTTCATTTTGCTGTTGTGTAGTCGTCCCACGAAATCAAGCCACCTGTCAGGGCTATTCCTGTCTAAATTGACGACGGTTCCGGCCGAACTCTTGGGCGGTTCGTAGATCTCTCCCCGGTTTTTGGTTAGTTGTCTCTGGAATTACTGTCTTTGTAGA
>BQIZ01000168.1 GCA_021604365.1 Nitrospirales bacterium | reverse complement strand
ATCTGTGTGTAAAAGAAGAAAAGGTATCTCGTCCATTTTCACGCATGTCTCGTGAAAGGACGGCCTTTCGGAGATTTTTTCAATCAGGCTTGATCTGCAGAAAACTCTCCCACTATATTTGCCATACCAAGATGGCAATTCCAGTCGATTGTTGTAAATCTACCTGCTTTCCCATTACTCGCCACAACCGTGCTCATTCCTGCACACTCGTGAACGTTCACTCTCCCCGCTCAACAGCAGTTAACCAACTTGGAATGATGAGTTTTTTTTCATTCTCGGTCGTCACATCCAAGGTCAACGGAAACTGATCTAAGACCTAAAATGTGTTTTCCTGCATGGAGTCGGACACGACCATGCCCTCCAAGCTTGCCCGGAAATCCCGGCGATCGAATTAACATTTTTCTCTAAGGAGGTACCTCTGTCGCAGCCCCAGAATTCTCCGGATTCTCCCATCGGGTCGACCCCGGAAGACATCAACCATTGGATTGAACACGCATTCGAAATGGGCATCTTTGCCAGCTAGTGGATACAAGCAGCATTTGATAGTAACATTAGCCTGGAGAGTTATCTTGATCGACCGAATTGGTTTAGCAAGGTTGGAAACAGAAACGATACGCGTTTCTTTTTGCCAAGATTTCTTCCACAATTTCTGCTTCACTCGGTTTCCCGAGAAGTGGAATCCGATGCCTAACAGCATTTCTTTCCATACGTTCACCAGAGTGCTTGCCGGATAGATTGTTTCATGGAATCTTCCACCCCCTCACGAGTCCTACAATCTGGAGATTCAAACTCCTGCCGGAGATCTGACGGCATCGGTTGCAGTACCGACCGGCTTCACTCCCAATACCGACATTATCCCTCTCATGCGATCACTTGGAGGACATGCTCACCAGCTGGCCATCCACAACACCACTCAAACCGGTGCCTCTATTTCCTACGAAAAAGGCTGTGTAGCCTGTTGTCGCATGGTGATTCCCGCAGCCCCACCGGATGCCTTTGCGCTTCTGTCGGTTGTTGAAGCCCTCCCTTCTCCAAAAAAAAATGATCGGTTGCTTGAGCGATTTCAGGCAGCTCAAAAGACCTTGCATGAAGCCGGCCTGGAGGATGGGTTGCGCCGATTGTCCTTTTCCGAAGATCATGACACCGAAGAAGAACTGGAACCTCTCAATCGAGCGTACTATGCGCTTCGAATACCCTGTCCATTTCTGGAAGACGAAATGTGCTCCATCTATGAACAACGTACTTCCGCCTGTCGGGAATTGTTCGTCACTTCCCCTGCGGGACTTTCATGACTTAATACAAAATCCCGTCGATCTGATACCCGCCCCATCCCAAATCGGCACGGTTCTGAGTAAAATTTGGGAGGATTGTTACCAGGGCCCGGTTCGTCTCATTCCTCTCCCCTTTGCACTGGACTGGGCCGAAGTCCATAAAAGCCAATACACCCGGACTCAGGGCCGGACCTGAACTATTGAGCAGGGCCTTGGATGGCGCGACGGAGTATTTACAACGCCAATAACCATAAGAGGCACACGGCACCTCCTGTTTCAGGCACGAACCAAAGATCCTTTGTGCAGCCCTACCAAGCATCAATCAACATCGCCAACAGAATGGGAGGGCCGGGTTCCACCCTCTGCGTTGAAGCCAGAAGCTATTCCCGAACCTCCATAAAAACACTGGAAAAGTTTTCACGGAGGTTCTTCAAATCTTACAAGAATTTCAAGGAAATTTGGACAAGATTTCTCTCATTGGACAAGATGTCTTTCCCCAGAATGTCATTTCGAGAAATTTCCTCGGCTTTTACCTAAAAAATCCAAGAATTCCTCTCTCACAGCCGATCTAAAGCTGGCATTACCCTTGCGAGATATCTACGAGTAGTAAGCCATGACGGCTTACCTAACCTTCAAAGGAGGTGCTACTGTGAACCAATCAAATCAAAAAGATCCCAAAAAGGGCATGCCAATTGGAAAACCAACGGCCGCCCCCAGCCCCGCCAAACCACAGCAAAACCCGGCGAAAAAGCCAATGGGCAAATAGGTATCTGGACAATACCCGATCCCTGCAACTCACGACCTTTTACCATCAAGGAAAAGGCCCCACCTATTCAGGTTTGGATGCGGGCGAACCACAAGAGGGGCCGAAGTGATTCGGCCTCTCTTTCTCTCAAAGAACAAATGACCTTCCGGATTGACCCGAGTCCCTCTTACTCACTCAACCGTTCTGCACCTCCAGACGAGTCCTATCGGTCTCACCCCTGCCCATTTCCCCTCCATCAGAATCTTCTCCGGACTCTCCGCCGGTAGATCCCATCACTCCGTTAACCGTCACCACTCTGCCCAACCGCTATGAGCTCATCATTCAAGAATCCCTGCCTATTTTGGTACAACCATCTCACCTCCCCTCCTTTTGGGCAAACATGGGACACCAAATTGCCGGCTAAGGTCGACGGGTCACAGCCAGAATAGGCACCTGGGGCGGGTCCCACCAATACCTGGTGCTCTCACTTGATCCTGTTGCAGCCCAGGCTTTGTATTGGGCGGCCATCCCGCCTATGACGTGTCTGGAGATTCCGGGAAATCCCACAGCTCCATAAAACCCGGCCTCTCATTCAGATATCAATAGTTTGCCTCCAACCAGAACATGGAGATCCGCCGACTATATCGCCAAAACAGGAAAACCCAAAATCTACCAACTGCCCCGGCAGGGAACAGGAAGAGGGCAAGACCATCCGAAGAATTGAAAATGGACTACAAGACTACAAGGGAGGGGGACATTAAACAACAACCGAAGAACAGGAACTCCAGGCAGGCAGGAAACACTTCGATTCAAACCACTGAATATGAACAGCACCGGGTGGGAAAATCCCCTTCGCATAGGGCGATACGAAAGTCGGAGAGAGAGGGTGCGTTACCACGATGCTTGAAAATCAAGCCTGTTCCAGACGAATGAACAGGCTTGCACTGTTGATGAAGGCGGCTACTCTTTCAACATCACATACAATTGACCATCCTGGATTTTCATATCCTCCACCCCCTTGGAAAATTGATCCCAAAATCCGCCTGAGCCACCAAATTCTTCCACCAAATTGGTATTTTTAATATCTCCCCACCAGGCACTGGGAAGTGGAATGCCACCGAGACTAATACCCCGCATCGCCACCACCGGCTTCCCATTCGTATAACTGAGCTCCAGGCCAAAATTGAGTTTCAACATTTTTCCACCCACAATGGGCATCTCGTGATTAATCGGGACCACCATTTGGACACTGACGAGGTCGTCCGCCATATCAACAGCCACATGTCTGGCCATATACGAATCCGTGGCAATCAAGGCATTCACTTCCCGCTCGGTTAACTGAATCTGCCGATTCGCATCATTTTCAGAATACGACATTGGCTTAAGGGGCGTATCTGTTGTGGAGGGGGAAGGTTCGGACAGGGATGAAGAAGCAGCATCAGTCGACTGAAGTAAATGAGTCATTTTATCATTCAGAACATGCTGCTCCGACTCAGCCAGTCGGGTCGGTTCAAACATCGTAGCGTATACGTACTGGTTCATCCACCAGACAACAGCCAATGCCGTGGCCAACACCGCGAGTCCGACAAAAAGAACAACCTGTTTCCCACTAAACTTTCGCCGTGAAATCACAACTTGGGTTGTCTCAGTATTCATCGCTTCTCCCTTTCCAAGGTAACCATCCTGCAAAATTCACGCATGCCGATTTCAGGATTATCAACGCTAGCATCTCCTGGCTGGCTTGCAGTAAGCTTTCAGAGCCTCCCCATCTATTCTACCGCAAAATTTTATTAGCGATACTGCTTGATTGAGCCCCCGGAAAACACAGAGGATGCGATTCGGATTATTTGGGAGAAATAGGGGAATAGGCGGACGACCCCGTGCACGCATGAGTTGGAAAATGCGGCTCATCCCGCTCGTCTTATTCGCGATATACGGACTGTATTTTTTCGTCTCGAACCAGGAAACCGTTCCGTTGACCGGCCGTTCCCAATTGGTGGACATGACCCATGAGCAGGAAATCGCCTTGGGGCTGCAGTCCTACCAAGAAATCCTCAGCCAGTCCCAAGTCATTCCGGAAGGGCAGGTCGTGGATCTGGTACGAACCATCGGACGCCGTCTGGCAACCGCGGCAGCCGATGTGGATCCCGGATTCGAATGGGAATTTAATGTCATTGACTCACAACAGGCCAATGCCTTCGCATTACCGGGTGGAAAAACAGCAGTATATACCGGGCTTATTCCGGTAGCCGAAAACCAGAATGGATTAGCCGTCGTCATGGGCCATGAAATCGCCCATGCCATCGCGCGTCATGGCGCCGAGCGCATGGCTCATCAAAAGTTAGTCCAGATGGGCACCCTCGCCGCCACGGTGGCCGTCGGCGATATGGATTACGACACACAGAGAATGGTCATGGGCGCATTAGGAGTCGGCGCACAATATGGCGTGCTTCTCCCCTTTTCCCGAGACCATGAATCAGAAGCGGATTATATGGGCCTGCTGTTTGTCGCCCGTGCCTGCTTCGACCCCACAGAGGCGCCAAAGTTATGGGAACGTATGGGAAAAATGAGTCAAGGAAAACAACCCGCCGAATTCATGTCCACCCACCCCAGCCACGGAACCCGCATCAAACAATTTCAGAAATGGATGCCCGAAGCCCTCGCACTTCGCGCGCAACATTGCGGCCAATCCTCCCTAACCCAATAGAAATCCTCAATCAAGATATTCATAATCCCTATCACTCGCCACTTTCAGCCCGACGCCTGCCGTCTGGCCTAAGGAGGGACGCTCTCATCTGCTGGCGGGCCTTGTTTGAGCCCTTCGACCTGGCTCAGGGCAGGCTCCGCGAGTTGGGCTGCCCTCCTCAGGCTCGCATCCGCCCCCTCCGATCTTCCCAGGGAGGGCGTCACGGGTTTTGGCTACTTTTGCCCGCCCAAAAGTAGCTCGGCTGCCGGGGCGAAACCCGGCAACGCTCGAATATTCAAAGTAATACCAGATAATAAAATGATGCGCGCAAATCTGTGAGAAATTATTCAGAAATACTATTGGGTGGGTTTTTGAATTATTCTGCATACCGGCAAGTGCAAGGTAAGATTCCCTTGCTATCAAGCACAACTCCTTTCCGGTAGAAGGGACAAAACCAAATTGGCTTGTTCTTTCCCGTGGTCCTTGCCATCGAAAAGATGTTTGACATTATAAAGTCTTGTGTCTAAATTCCGTTACACATCCCTACACAATTTTCTCATTCTGGATATCTATTTCAAAATGGATACTAAAGTGGAGATATGAAATCCGATAATCGGCACCTTCTCGAGGTACTCGCCGAACAACTGGCAGCGTTTCCTATTGAAGCACACCTCGCAGATGACCCGAAAATAATCGAGGACTGCTCTGCTTTCCTTAGGAACGTCATTCATTTCTGGAACAAGTACAAGGAGGAGATTCCCTCCGTTGACGCTCTTACTACCATCATTTCAATTGATTACCATAATGTGATGGGAACGGGGTCAAGAGAAATGCGCCACCTAATCAATATCAATGAAGTAAATCAAGAAGCTCTTAAGAAAGTGAAGGAAACTCTTCCTGAGGATGGATCTTTCGATAAACTGGAAGCAGACGATCTCGTCAATCTAACTGATGAAGGATTGGCGATTGATCGCCTGATTAACGATACAATTGAATCGGTAATTGCAAAAACAGAAAACAATCTCATTAGGCTAAAAAAGACGTCGGTCAAGCTATGGAATCAGTCATCCTTTGATTCCTCGGTAATTCCGAAAGGACTTTTCGTTTTCATTTCACATTCGACTAAGGACAAGGATTTGGCAGTTAAGATTTCCAAGGAGCTTGAATCGATTGGTGTTATGACATGGCGCGACGATAAGGACATTGTTGGAGGTGATTCAATTCCAACAGAGATCGGGAAAGGACTGGAAAGGGCAACCCATTTTACCTTGTTATATACCAACACATCGAAGAATCGACCATGGGTGAAAACCGAGTTTGAGAATGCATTAATGTTGCGAGAACAAACGGGCAAACTAAAGATCATTCCTATACTCCTTGATGGGTTGAAACCCCCAACCATCCTAGGGAATATTAAGGGAATCCCTTTCGAGTCTTTTGAGAAAGGAATGACCTCTCTCTGGCAAAGCTTAGGTGTACCAGCGAGATCAAGAATATCGCTGGAGATTCTTTTTAAATTTCAAAAGAGGGCTCGACAGGCACTCGAACAAGTGAAGCGATGTCATCAAGAAAATCAGTTCTGGACATTAGAATTATACGAATCAGAATTTGATGAACTTGAGGACATCGAAACCTACTTCCTCGCATTCCCCATCCGT
Organism: Nitrospirales bacterium; assembly: GCA_021604365.1. GTDB lineage: Bacteria > Nitrospirota > Nitrospiria > Nitrospirales > UBA8639 > Nitrospira_E. The sequence continues at coordinate 1,926 of BQIZ01000168.1, read as the reverse complement.
GGGGATGAAACCACATATCGTCGCTTCGAATGGACCATGATTTCCTGGCCGACAGAGCATCCAGAAGAAATTCGGCCTAGTTACGAAAAGGAGTTTTATTCGAGGCGACGAGCCGCCATTGCAGGTAGTAGGTTGTTGAATTCTATAAGCGACATTGCCGAGCGTTTAATCGTGCTTACTGAAAAGATCGAGGAGAACCCTCTCCCACATGCCATAACTGGTGGGTCTTCCTGAGAAAGTGAATGGGCGGGCGAAAGCATGAGTCTTACAATAAGCCTGATTTAGGGTGTCAGATTTTTTATTTTGGATGTCCCAGCTGCTCTACCTCTCTCAGGTTGACTTAAAAAATTACCGCTTAGTCCCAAGAAATTTTGACATCCTGATGGATAATATAAATCTCCCTGACCCGTGGCTGCTCCACCTTGACACAGATCCTTCGCCACCAGCTCAGGATGACCCCCTGGGGAAATCCGAACTGAATTATCACATGTTGTGCCAAGGTTTGAATACGGAAATCGATGTTTTGGTAGACGACTACTTCCTTAAAGATTTCGCCGCAAGCGATGAAGGTATGATCGTTCCCATTACTCCGATTCATGTATCAAATCTCCACAGTTATTCTCTCAAAATTACCTACATAATCTACACTTCACAGTCTGAATCTGATCCCCGCATATGAAAAAAGATTTTTCAGGCCAACTGGTGTTTTCGCCGAGCGATCTCATTCGTTATCTGGGCTCAACGTTCGCGTCATGGATGGACCGATACTCCTTGGAGAATCCCGGCGCCATCAAGCCTGATGAGGAAACCGAGGATGGACAACTGATTGCGCAGACCGGCGCGCAGCACGAACGCGCGGTGCTCGATGAATTCAAAGCTTCCGGTGCCAACCTGGTCGAAATTCCAAGGACCGATCTGGTCGTAGCGCGGGCAACGACCCTCTCCGCTATCAACACAAAAGTCCCCATTATTTATCAGGCCTTTTTGGAGCATGAATCATTCGCAGGGTTTGCCGACTTTCTTCTGCTCATGGAATCGGGACGCTATCAGGTGTGGGACACGAAGCTAGCCCGCTCGCCCAAGCCGTATTATGCGATTCAGCTGTGTTGCTATTCGGACATGCTCGCCGCCGTCACCAACGCTCAGTTACCCGAAAATTTCGGACTCATCCTCGGCACCAAGGACCGAGTTGAGTTTCGGATCGAAGACTTCATTCATTACTACCGCCGCATCAAAACGAATTTCCTGACGATGCAGAACGGCTTCACCGGAAATCTCACGGATCGCCCTGAACCCCTTCCCCGAGCTGATCACGGCCGTTGGACTTCCCATGCGGAGAAGTTCTTCCATGACACAGATCATCTCGTGCAGGTGGCGGGCATCACGGTGGGGCAGATTAAAAAACTCAAGAAGGGTGGGATCGCCACAGTCGCCGATCTCTCTGCGGCCTCCGGCACGTCCATTCGCAAACTGGCTGCCGACTCACTGAAAAAGCTCGTGGCCCAGGCGCGTCTTCAGTGCCAGACCCGGGCCGACCGGATCATGAATCCTGATGCCCCCCCGCGCTATGAAGTCCTACCTTCCATTGGAGCAAATGGCGAACCCGTGGGCCTCGCCGCTCTTCCGCCCGATCATCAGGCGGATGTCTTCTTCGACATGGAGGGGTACCCGCTGGTTGCCGGTGGACTGGAATATCTGTTTGGAATCTGCACCCGAAGCGAACAGTCGGATTCTTTTGAGTTCATGGACTGGTGGGCACACACACGTGAGGAAGAACAGCTCGCTTTCGAAGGCTTCGTGGACTGGGTCTTCAATCGATGGCAGCACAACTCCGGCATGCACATCTACCATTACGCCCCCTACGAGGTCAGCGCAGTTCGGCGATTGAGCACACGCCACGATACCCGACAGGACGAGGTGGATGCG
>BQIZ01000167.1 GCA_021604365.1 Nitrospirales bacterium | reverse complement strand
CGAGGCTTCTTCATTGTGCGCGTTCAATTCGGAGAACTCAGATCCCTTTGCCGCTTTCGATTCCCCACCCTCATCCTGACCATTTTTCAATTGTCTGGCCCACAGGTTGGGCTGACAAACAAGGTGAAAGTTGGGAGCAGGAACGGAATCATCAATGCGCCATAATTCGAGTTCAGCCCCATAGAATTTCACTTCATCACGGGAAACCCCATTTAGCCAATCCAGGGTTTGTCGAATTTCCGGAGAAATAGTCTGGGCCACACACACCACCGTCTTCGCATCAAGGCCAGCGGCATACATGATCAGTTTACCCAGCACGTCGGGATCAATTCCCTCCAAATGACCCAATACAATCACATAACTCCCAGTCTTCGCATCTTTGGCGAGGACGCCTCCGGCCAAAATACTGAGAGGAATGTCGCTTCCAGCTGGCTTGAGGGCTCGCTCAATCGTCTCCCCCAATATATCTAAAATTTCCTCTTGCTGAAGCCACGAGGCAAACCCGTCGGCTTCATTTCCCCACACTTCACTTAAATTTATTTTTCGAAGTTTTCCAACTGGTTTTGCCATAGCAACCTCAACCGAAAAAATTGTTGGTTTCTGCTTACTATCCCAATAAGACGTACTAGTTCTTATCGACAGTTGTTCAAAAAAGTTAAGACAAAAAACTCGAAACGCACGACCTTCCTATGAACAGAGTCATATCAGGTCATACCGACAGCCAACCCAACCTTTCCTCAGAAAGTCCTCACCCAAAACGCCCAATAGCTTGAATGTGAACCATCCCTGAAATTTTTGGTTTCAACCAGGTCTCCAATCATGGCAGGCATTCACGTAGAACAAAATATCTAATGCTCATTGATCTTTCTTCAAATTATAGTACAATAAATTAAGTTCATTCACGCATGAATGGTCCTCGTATCCATACAACACTCTTTTCCTGACCCTAAGATCCCACTGGAACGAGAGACCAAAAAGGATGAACAAGCACGTGTTTCCCACTTCAAACAGGAGGTTTCTGCTATGAATCGATTCCCCTTATTAGGGCTGAGCCTTGTTTGTGCATTTGGACTGATGGCTTCACTATCAGGGTGCGGGGAAACAGAGGGCCCTGCCGAAAAGGCTGGAAAGACTCTCGATCAAGCGGCCGAAAAAACAACCGAGTCCGTCAATAGCGCCATGGAAAGCACAGGTGAAGCCATGGACGACGCTGCCGAGAAAACCGGAGAAGCCGTCGATGAGGCAATGGAAAGTACCGAACAAATGGCAGAGGATACCGCGAAAGATTAAGAAGACTTTCCTTAATTCACCTCTCTGATAGTACCTGACAACTTCCACAGCTCCCAACTCGTACTGACACCGGCAGGTAGAAGAGGGGGGTAAATAGATCTCATCTTCCTCTTTTTCTTGTGCATTCAGGTGGTCAATGTCATACCATCAGAATCCAGGGAAGAGAGGGGTTGTTGGGAAAACGAACCTGAGCTAAGACCGAATCGTCAACACGGATGATCAAGGGATCATTCCAAAATAAGGCGGGGTTGAGTCCCACTGCTCACATCACGTGTTCATCCAAGAGGGGCAAAAAAGACATGATGGTCGAAAAGTGGATAAAAACTATCATGGCCCTGCTAGCTCTCCTTTTTGCTCTCTCAATAGGCAGTACATTCGTACGGGCAGAAAACCAGTGGGAGCTTGGAACGGATATCGGCTTCTTGGCGGATACCACCGACGACACTGCGTTCACGCTCAGCTTCCAGGGAGACTATTTTCTCAACTCACAATTCTCGGTTGGCCCACAACTCTTGCTTTCTCCGGCCGGAGACCTCACTCAAGTCACCTTCGCCGGAATCGGGCGGTATCACATTCCCGTCGGTGCTGTCACCATCATTCCTTTTGGCGGAATTGGGTTTGTCTATGCAGATTTGGAACACAGCCGTCGTGATGATAGCGATGTCAGTTATAGCTTTCCTTTTGGGGCTACCGCAGCCTTCAAGATCAATCGGACCGTTGATCTGGCAAGTACACTCATATTCACCTTCCAAGATATTGACCTGAATAATCGGAAAAGTAGCGACAATTTCAACATCGGTATGTTGTTCGGCTTTCGGTTCCAACCCTAATGCCCACACAGACCAAACCCTTTACAATGTCGGGCATTCGTAGGTTTGGATGACCATCCCCGTGGCAAATGACGCTCTCAAGGGGTTGGGACAGAGTAGGACGAAAATAGACCAACTGACGCATTCACGTCGCTTGAAGTTGACCGGGACTTTTTTACTCCTTCACATTTTCTAAATACTCTGCCATACGATTCAGCGCCAGCGCATTGAGCCGCGTCCCATACCACCGGGGCATCACCCGATCGGAGTATCCGGGTACCAAATACGCGCCTGGATTCAAAATCGATTCCTGGATATATTCTCGAACGGTTGTCGCCGTCCCTTGATATTTAGGGTCTGCCAACCGAAGCGGTCCATTCGTCCCTAAGACTAACCGAGGGCCCTCACGCCCCAAAGCCGGAGCAATACCTGGAATGGTATGACACACCGCACAGCCGGATTGCACAAACAACTTATCCAGCGGCTCGGTACCGGTGGACAGTGGCACATCGGTGAGTTTCACCGACGGGACTTTCTCTGGAACAGACCGTGGTTGATCCGAATGGGTGGATTCCCCTATATTCGCTTCGCTAGGGTCCGATGCCGATTGATTGAACAGATTCACTGAAAGGGTCGCCATAATCCCGCAAGCCACCACAATAAAAATAAGAAACGTTTCCCGGCTTCCTGGGGTTTGTGAGGACTTTGGTTTTTTCATAGACACGTCCACGATCCTACGGTAAAGATTGACTACATAGGGCAAAACAAGATGGGCCAACAACCCATGAAAACCTGAGGTGGTCTACCGAATGTTCCCCTGCCCTGTCAAATAGGTACTCCCGGTTCAATGTGATCACACCCACCTCATTGACCAGTCTCTCATGAACCCTGCCTTTATCCAGCTTGTCTCACACACAGGAGTTCTGGTATCCCAGCCATGAGAGACAGAGGAAAAGCCCTCACCCTAACTCTATCCCCACACATGCATAATCATTCCTTGTGGCCATTCAAAGCCTTTATTCCACACCCATGGTTAGCTGACCCACACCGTATGACCCTTCTCCCACGCTGGTGGCCCCGCGGTAGCTTTCCATCCGGAAGGGCCATACAAGAACGCATCTTTCAGGTCTCCCCCCAGGTCGGCCTTCTAACAAAATGTCATTGGCAACCCTCCCCCTCACAACACCCGACCATATTATTCGTCCACGGACTCGAAGGATGCACCGAATCACACTACATGCGGGGTCTTGACAGAAAATGTTGGGATGCCGGGTGGAACAGCATTCGCATCAATCAACGAAATTGTGGCGGATCTGAACATCTCACTCCCACTCTCTATCACAATGGGCTCAGCCAGGATTACGCCAGGATTATTCAAGAAATTACCGAAGTGGATGGCTGCACTGCGGTCTGGCTCGTCGGGTATTCCATGGGAGGCAATCTCATACTCAAATTAGCCGGCGAACATGGAACTACCCTTCCCTCCCTTCGTGGAGTCGCAGCCGTTTGTCCCAATATCCAGCCCGCAGCCTGCGTGCGCGCACTGCAACATCCTTCCAATTGGCTCTATCATCGCTATTTCCTTAAAAGCCTAACCGCCAAATTACGAAAAAAATCACAACTATTCCCGGGTCGGTGGGATCTTTCACATCTCTCCCGTATACGGACCATGTGGGAATTTGACGAGATCTATACCGCTCCAGACGGAGGATATCGGGATGCCGCAGACTATTACGAACAAAGCGCCGCTCGAAATACGCTGTCTTCAATCACCATTCCGACCCTCGTCATCACGGCCCAAGACGACCCATTTATTCCCTACCAGATATTTGCCGACTCTGCTCTCCATTCGAATCCCTTCATCCGGCTTGAGGCTCCCGCTCATGGGGGCCATTGCGGATTTTTTCAACGGCACCATAGGCATGAGGACCCTTTTTGGGCCGAAAATCGAATACGCGAATGGATTCAGGCTCAACTCGCCTCAGCATGATCCCCATCCGTTCCTGGGCCCTCCCCTTTTGAACACAATCCAAACTCCTTCAAACACCCCGTCCCCCCTCGTTCCTATTCTCCTCTTGCCTGAGACCTATCAGGTAGGGTAGAACTCTTTTCAAATGAGTCACCTATCCTTCCAGTTTCGATTCCAGTCACAAGTCTTCGCGCACCAATGAAATTAAAACCCGGTTCCCCAGGAAAAGGAATTCTTCGCCAAATGCATAAGGCGCAGGAAAGATATTTGGAAGGCTGGTTGGATGTTCCAGCCCATGTGCATCACACAGCTTATCGCATGGCGAACCCGGCAAGTGAACGCCCCCAAAGCCGAAAAGAGTTCCAACAACTGCTTAACTGTTTGGAGATCGAATCTTCTCACGTTGTCCTGGAAGATAAGGTTGGATTCGGAGTCAAGAAAGGAACGAATGGGGACACACTCATTGCCATTTGGGAAGCCCACACAGAATATTACAGCTACCAGATTTGGCATATCCCCTCTGATGCGACCCAACCATTAGGATTCGGACCGTTGGGATTTCCCGGATATGTGTTTCCCTTTTCTCCGTTGGGCATCCAGGTGAACGCGTTGGATCTGTTGGTCATCTCCGCGCGTACCTACGACCAGGAGGAGTTAAGGACCCTTCTCCCCGGGCCACAAATGTATGCCAGCAAGGTTCTGGGGGAGGACATCTCCGTTGCCACCAGCTTTACTCCGGACGAACATGATCGAGAACGATATCTCATTTGGGCTCCTGATCCTGTTTTACTACGCCAAAAACTAGCCAGACTGATTACAATTTTGACCACACTTGAAAACTATACCCATCTGATCCTCCTTCCCTATCCAGCCTTCTCCCGGTCGGTCGATCAGGTTCAAATCTTCGAACAGCGTCAGCTCTATCAACGGACCCTTATTACGAAAGAACTGAACCGGGCGACACACAGTACCCTTCAACAGTGGCTGGAAGCGTTAACCCATGATTTCCTTGAAGTGGGGAGATTGACCGCTTCGCTACGTTATCGCCTTTCGGCTTCGGTCCCTTACGATCGAATTGTGCACAGTAATACCCTGGCACTTCAGGAACATCCACTGCCTTACGGTCGAACGCTTATCGATTATTTTCAATGGAAAATTACAGGGGTGTCCGATGGATATCAGCAATTACTGACCCGCATTCAGGCCTTAGAGCAGGACTTTGAGGGCACCATTGCAGTACTCCGCACCAAGGTGGAACTGCTTTTACAAGAGCAAAACTTGTCGCAACAAGATCAAAACGTGAGTCTTCTGGCCAGCTTGGATAAAACCACAAAAAGCCAAGTCGTCTTGCAACACACCGTAGAGGGCCTCTCCGTGATCGTGATTGCCTATTATGTGAGTGGCCTGGCCAACTATGTCTTTAAGGCGCTCCACGAACTTGGTTGGCTAGATAAGTATGAATTAGCCTCTGGGATATTTGTACCCATTGCCCTGGGCCTCTCATTTGCCATCATTACATGGGGCAGAAACCGCATCCATAAAAAAATTTCCGCAACGACCCAACCTTCACCCCCTCAGACTCCCGATCGTTCCTAATTGTTTTGCCCATTCTCCTCGCTCCTTCTCCAGCATGAACGAAGCCTGATCTGACAAGGTAGGGACATGTTTTTTCCTGCGTTCTGTACGTGCAAACTCTTTGGAAACCGATCCCAACCAACTGCATGACCCAACAACCAAACCGGAACTGAAAAGAATTCATTTTAAGTACCCCAGGGAAATGTCCGAGAACTATAAGAAAGAGGCAAATTTTCGCCATTGAACACCAGAGCTGGACCAGAAGGGATCAACATGCTGACAGCCGAAGAACTCGTAAAAAATTGCACAAAACTTTTTACGCTGCCGGACGTCTATCTGCAAGTCAAGATGGTCATCGATAATCCTGAGTCCACCATGGCCGATCTGTCCAGGGCGATTAGCATTGATCCTGGCATGACTGTCGCAGTCCTCAAGTTAGTAAATAGCGCATTTTACGCGATGCCTCGAAAAGTCGAGACCATTTCTCGGGCTGTCGGAATCCTCGGTATGCAACCCCTCCATGATTTGACGCTCGCCATCTCGGTCACCCAAACCTTTTCCGGCCTCAACCAAAAAGTGATGAGTATGAGCGTATTTTGGTCAAATAGCTTCTTTAGTGGACTGGTAGCGCGGGAATTAGCAAGAAAGTGTTTTCTGGTGGACAGTGAACGGATGTTTGTGGAGGGTTTGTTAAGAGATATCGGACATCTCATCCTCTATGAGCAACTCCCCGAACCATCGGAACAGGTGTTACGAGAGTCCGCTACGACCGGGACGCCCATTCAAATTATGGAACAACGGATATTGGGCTTTGATTTTACGGAAGTGGGCCAGACACTCATTGAGGAATGGCAACTACCAAAAAATTTCGGGATCGCCATTCGGTACCAGAACCATCCATCCGGCACCAACGATCACGGATTTGAAGCGGCGCTCCTTAATATGGCCAGCGCACTCACGGAAGGATTCCAGGCACCCAATGGGCATGCCCAATGGAAACATCTTGTGGCTCCAGAATCGTGGAAATTGACGGGTCTGGATGAGGAAGGCCTCAAAGAATGCATGATAGAAGCGGGCAAACAGCTCTCCGGCATGTTAGATCTCATGAAGGAAGCACACCAACCGGTTGGAGCCTCATAAAGACAGGAGAGAATTGAGTGTCAACGGATCCAACGGAAAATCCTGACACGGGAATGCACCCTCAACTCAAAAAAGGCTGAGTCCTATGACCACAAAAAAACACTCTTCCGTCATGTACCAAAAGACTCCGTTACTCGATGTCACCTTCCAAGTGACCTTCCCACAAAACTTACAAATATCCTCGAATCCGCCGGTCAATTTCCAGGGAAGAATCAAAAATCTTTTTCCAAATTTCTCTCTGACACAAGATCAATCTTCCTATAATTTTCTCAGTGCCGATCAGCGATGGCAATTGCTTTTAAACCGCGGATTTCTTGCTGTGGTTGCCAGACAGTACGAGGAATGGGAAGCCTTTCAGACACATATCAACCTGGCGACGGCCGCGGTAGAGATCGAATACCCTCCACCCTACGTCTCCCGGATCGGATTACGGTTCAGAAATATCATCCGAAGGTCCGTGGTTGGACTCACGGGCAAAAATTGGGATCAACTCTTACACAACAAATGGACAGGAGACCTCGCCTGGTCTGGGGTGGCTGGAGCCATGAAAGCCACGCACAGCGAAGTAGTGATGGGCCTGAATGGTGGAGATGACCTGGTGTGCGTACGACATGGACTCGTTCCGATCGCGCAACCTACACAGGAAATGGGCTATTTGATCGATCATGATTTCTTTGTGAATGGACAATTTGCGATGACAGAGATCGCAGGCAAACTCAGAGAATATCACCAAGCCGGCCAACGATTCTTCAAATTATGGATCACCGATATGTTGCATCAGGCCATGAAACCGCAGATCTCCTGAAGGAAGACGCCCATCTGCTGAACACGCTCAAAAGAAAATAAATCACACATCATACGAACTGCTCTATTCCATCAGCGCGCATTTTCACATAAGGGAGTGTTCAAAAAAGGCTTGTCCAGCAAGGCCGTCGCCGCTTGGTCTAATGAGGCCTACGAAGGAGTATACGGGCAGGACCAAGTGTGGAGAACGCCGCTGGCGGCATTATTCAACACTCCCTGTTTGGAAAGCGACTCCCTCCCTAGCTCTCGCTAGGATACTGAGTGACTCATCAATTTCTCATCTTGAGCTGCCGCTGCGCCCGCTTCATCAACCGTCCACTGTTCCACCCGATTCCGCCCATTATTTTTGGCCACATATAAGGCTTTGTCGGCTTGGGCCAACAATTCCAAATGATCAGAAGCTCCTAAACTGGCGGCTGACACACCAAAACTCATTGTAATTTTCTGCCCGGACGTCGTGCGAATAGCCGTACTCGCCAGGTGTTCAATGTTTTCCCGTAACCGTTCGGCCACCAACATGCCCTCGACGCAAGTTTGCTCCGGCAGAAGAATGCAAAACTCCTCTCCCCCATACCGGCCAATAATGTCCAAAGGACGCAAAACTGTTGATAACACTTGCGCCACGATTTGAATCACTTTATCCCCCACCGCATGACCAAACCGATCATTATACGACTTGAAATGGTCGATATCCGCCATAATACAAACCAAATCTGTACCGTCACGTTGGACCCGCTCCCACTGATCTTCAAAGGCCTCGAATAA
>BQIZ01000166.1 GCA_021604365.1 Nitrospirales bacterium | reverse complement strand
AATGAATAGCAAAAACCCGCCCTTTCGCATGTCGTTGCATGGATTATCTTGCCGTGCACCATGCTTATGATACAGGTGTTATGGGTCCCGCAATGCAGAACCTATCCTCTCTCGATTATTCCAGTGGATGCGATGGAAGATTGATGTTCGTAGACCCTGAGGTGTGGATTCCGATATCACAGAGAAATTTGCTGCTGGTGGACCGGATCGGTAGACTCATAAAGAAGCAAACCTTCCATAGTGATGCCGTTGGATATTTCTTCGGCTTGAAATCAGGAGATACACTGAATGCGAAAGAGAGTTATCGGCCAGGTTCAGGAGGGAAGCGAACCGCCAGGGGAGTGGCTGAATGTGGAGGAGCTTGCTGAGGTGGAAATCACCTCGGAGGACGCCGCCTATCCCATTGAGGCAGCGTTGGTGCCCGGGGGGACTTCGGGGTGGCGTGCCGCAGGGCCGGGCAAGCAGACGATCCGGCTTCTCTTTGCCACTCCGCAACCGCTCCGGAGGATCTGGCTGAACTTTCTGGAAGCCCTCACCGGGCGGACGCAAGAGTATGTGTTGCGGTGGTCGGCTGATGGCGGGCAGTCGTTCCGGGAAATCGTGCGCCAGCAGTGGAACTTCAGCCCTGATGGCGCAACAAGCCAGACGGAAGACCACCACGTCGACCTCCCGGCGGTCAAGGTGCTTGAGTTGAGCATCATACCGGATACCAGTGGGGGGAATGCGCTTGCGTCGTTGGCCAAGTTGCGGCTGGCCTAACCCTGATTCGGGACATGAGCTTCGTGAGCTCATGTGCTTATCGGAATGACGGGTTCCCTAGTAAATAACAGGATAGCTTGAAGAGCAATGAGATTGAAGCTGGTTTGTTTATTCTGATGGGAGATCCTGGGTGTCCAGCCTACTCTGCACTCCGAATTATCTTTCCCATCGTGAGTCAGAGGTAGCCCCCCTTTAGCCAGCCCAAAGATCGGTTGAGTGATGGTTCGTTGACCCGTATGGGGTTGTTTTTCTTCGCCAAAGATGGTTGTCAGGAAAATTGAGGTCCATGAGATAATCCAGATCAAGGCAGGACCCATATTGCCAGAGAGGTCATTCGATATTGCCTCCCTGTCGGGGAGTCTGAGTGACGTCAACGAGCTCATGAGGAAGATCCGGATCGAACAGGATTTCTTGGGCATGCGCCCACCCAGTTGGAGCCGAGGCAGAGTATCAGTACCAAACGAATAGTTAGGGGGAAGGAGTATCAGTCCGGCTTTTTCTAAACCAATGATTTACGGTTAAGTTAAAAAACCCATTGAATACTTGAAATCGTACGCAAGTGAGGGAGGGATTTTTGTGTGTTCGATACAAGCTAATCGATAAAATCAAGTATTCAGCCACCCTCTTGTCTCTTCCTTTATGACTTTGCGCTGATGTGATTATCAGTTCGGTTTCGATTGACTAGTTGATAGAGAACAGGGAGAACAATAAGGATCAGTACGGTTGCTGTGAGCATGCCGCCGACAACCACACGGGCAAGGGGTTGTTGGGTTTGCGACCCGATGCCGGTAGCCACCGCAGCCGGTAACAACCCCAGAGCCGCGCCTAATGTAGCCATGAGGATCGGTCGCATTTGAAGCTCGGCTCCTTCTAAGATGGCTTCTCGAAGAGGCTTGCCAGATTCTTGAAGTTCGACAATCCGCGAGACCAGGAGCATCCCTCCTAAAATAGATACGCCTAATGTCGAAATCACCCCGACGGCCGCCGAAATACTAAACGGTGTGCCGGTCAGTACTAAGGTGAAGACTCCACCAATCAGCGCAAAAGGTATGGTGGCAAGTACCAGCAAGGCATTCCGGCCAGAATTGAAGGCTATGTAGAGGAGATAAAGGATCAGCACCAGGCTGATGGGAACGATGACGATCAGGCGTTTTTGCTCAGACTGCAATTGGTCATATTGTCCGGCCCATTCGATATGATAGCCTTCCGGCAATTCGATTTCCTTCTTAAGGCGTGACTGAGCCTCCTGAACGGTACTCGCCAAATCGCGACCACGAACGCTGAATTTAATGGGAATATACCGTTCATGATTTTCACGATAAATTAAAAACCCTCCGGTTTTTGTGGCAACTGTCGCAACCTGTTTAAGTGGAATAGGTACGCCATCCGGGGTATCGACCCGAATATTTTTAATAGTTTCGATATCTCGTCGAAACTCAGGTAGAAACCGCACGACCAGATCGAACCATCGCTCCCCTTCCAACACCTTGGTTACCGCTTGCCCTCCTATCGCAGCACTGACCACCGCATTGACGTCTCCGACATGTAGCCCATATCGAGCGGCGGCTTTCCGATCGGCCTGCACTACCAAATTCGGCTGGCCGGTCACATGAAATATTCCTAAATCTTTCACACCGTCTATTCTGGACATGGCCTTCTCGATTTCCAGAGCTTTTTCTTCTAGGACCCTCAAATCGGGTCCAAACAGCTTGATGGAATTTTCACTTTTCACGCCGGACATCGCCTCCTCAACGCTATCCTGAAGAAATTGGGAGTAGTTGAAACTGATGCCGGGAAACGCTTGTAACCGTTCTTCCATCTCAGCGATCAATTTTTGTTTCGTCATACCCGATCGCCACTCATCCAGAGGTTTGAGGTTGGAAATCAGTTCAATACTGTAAAACGTCGTTGGATCGGTCCCATCGTCGGGTCGCCCAAGTTGTGAAACTGTCGATATCACTTCGGGAAATCCTTTGATAATTTTTCTGAGTTCACCGGCGATGCGTGCTCCTTGATCGAATGAAATATCGACAGGCATGGTGGCACGAACCGAAAGATTGCCTTCTTCCAGCGCGGGCATAAATTCTCCACCCATGAACTGGAAGGCGAGTACCGACACCAGCAGCACGGCAAGAGTGACACCGATCACAAGCCATTGACGATCCAGTGCTTGGCTCAGAACAGATTGATACACACGCTTCGTCACACGAACCACGGCAGTGTCTTCTTCTCTGATCCGACCCTTGAGGAGAAACGAGCAGAGGACCGGAGCCAAGGTGCAGGCCATCAACAGGGCTCCGAGTAACGCAAACCCATACGTGATTGACATCGGAGCAAAGATTTTCCCCGGCACGCCCATCATCGTAAACAGTGGAATGAACGCGACCACGATGATCGCTGTAGAGAAAAATATTGGTCGTCCCACTTGTTTGGCGGCTCGCACAATAAGATCCGAGGTGGTTCCCTGGAATCGACGACGATGGGCCAGATGATAAAAAATGCTCTCCACCATGATCAGTGAAGAATCAACGATGATCCCGAAATCGATGGCTCCAAGAGAAACCAGATTGGCCGATTGGCCGATGAGAACCATCATGAGAAATGTGAAAAGGAGAGATAACGGAATGGTTAATGCAACAATGACAGCAGATCGAAAATGTCCCAAAAAGATATAGAGGATCAGAAACACCAGGATCATCCCGGTGATCAGAATATGTGTGACGGTTTGGACTGTGGTGTGAATCAAGGCCGATCGATCTTTGAACGTCACGATCTGCACTCCCTCAGGCAGAATAGAGGTATTGAGTTCCTCAACCTTTTTCTTGACATCTTCCAAGACCGGTAATGCCTCGGCCTCACGGCGGAGTAATACGACTCCTTCCACCACATCTTCCCTATCATCAATACCGACTTTGCCGAGTCGGACCTGGTGTCCGATGCTGACCCGTCCGAGATTCTTAACGAACACCGGGGTCCCTTCACGTTGGGCCACGACGACGTCTTCAATATCTTCCAGATTCTGAATCAATCCAATTCCTCGCACGTTATAGTTTTGGGCCCCGATTCCAAGATAATTCCCGCCCACGTTAACATTGCTGCGAGACAACGCGTCCATAACTTGCGGCAAACTGATTTTGTAGGAGATTAACGCTCCTGGATTGATATCCACATGATATTGTTTCGTCGTTCCCCCAAAGGCGGTGACATCAATCACACCAGGAACTTGTTTGAGCTGTCGACTGACGACCCAATCCTGAAGCGTTTTGAGTTCCGTGAGGCTGTATCCTTCTCCGGCTAATTCGTAGCGATAGATTTCGGCGATTGACCACCAAGGAGATAGGGCCACTTGTGCACCTTGCGGAAGGTCCACCATGGCAAGTCGATTCAATACTTGCTGTCGATCAAAATACCAATCAGTCCCGAATTCGAAATAAATCTTAATGTCGCTGAGCCCAAATAAGGATCGAGAGCGCATGTCCGTCAATCCGGGCATGCCGGTCAGTTCGATTTCAATGGGGATGGTGATCTGACGTTCAATGTCTTCGGCTGACCACCCGGGGTATTGGGTGATCACTTCGACCATAGGAGGGGAGGGGTCGGGATAGGCGGCTATATCGAGAAGATTGTACGCGTATAGACCCCCAAAGAAGAGCGCGAAACCCAGTGAGCATACGACAAAACGCTGGCCCAGGGAAAGTTCAACGATCTTGGCAATCATACATGTGTGAGAAACCGATTACGTAGCATCTGAATCGTCTGTATTTTGTTGAAGACTCTTATTCTGCCGTTCTTGCGCCTTAATAAAAATAGCACCTTTGACGACGATTGTTTCAGTCGGCAGAAGTCCCGTGAGGACTCTCATTTTGTCTGGTGGAACCGATGCGACTTCGACCTCTCTCGTAGCATAGTGCCCCTCTTGATCTACTACGTAGACATATTGTTTGCCTTCGATATCAAGAACGGCCTCTTCCGGAATGACCAGGAAGTGTTTGGAGTCACTGACTTCGACATGGAGTTCGGCAAACATCTCTGGCTTCAGCTTGTGCTCTGCGTTATTCACCCACGCCCGCACCTTAACGGTTCTGGTCTCCTGATCTACCACATCTCCCACGACGGCAATCACGGCTGGAAAATTTTCATCCGGATAAGCCGGGACCGTCACCGTGGCCTCTTGGTTAGGCTTCACCAATGAAATATCTCGCTCATAGACGTCTGCTTCGACCTGCAATCGATCCAAATTTGCTACGGTAACCAGAATAGCAGGTGGATCATTCTCGACAACCTGACCAGGGGTGATATCTCGATGCACCACGATACCCGTCAACGGACTTTTGATTTCAAATCGCGAAGTAATTTTTTGTCGAGCAATCGGCTTGCTTAACTCGGAAGCCGGAACCTTGAGTGAGAGCAAATGGGACTTGGCTCTACGGTACGTGGCGAGGGTTTTGACGAGATCATTTTTGGCCAGCTTGACATCTTTCTCAGGCAGAGCCTTCGCATCATACAGATCATTGGCGAGATCATAGGCTCTCTTCGCATATTCGACTTGAGAGGCCTCTTGAACAAACTTCGAATAAGCCTCTGAAATCTCCGGGCTATCAACAATCAGTAAAATCTCCCCTGCATGGACTTTTTTGCCAAGCTTCGCTCGGACCTCTATGACACGACCCGATAAGGGGGATGAAATTCTCGAATACTGATCTTCTCCAAAATCAACTTTGGCGGCCAGTGTCAAAATGGGAGTTGAGGCGCTATACGTGATCTCGGCAGTTTCAATTCGATTTTTTTCTGCTGACTCATCGGTTTCTACCGCCTCTGCCGCCGGCTGAGCTAGTTCATCGTTGTCTTGGCCGCACGCCCATACATTCATGATGATGATGAGTGCCAACCAAGATCGTATCGAAATTCTCATATCAGGATTTCTCGTCCTACGGCATTCTCAAGAAGGAATACATTTTTTTGATAATTGAACAGGGCTTCATAGTAATTCAGTTGAATCGCCCGTGAGGTCCGGGCCGCATCAAGCAGTTCGATAATCGTTGCCCCTCCCCTGACATAGGCACGTTCAACGATATTTAACGTTTCCCGAGCATCGTTCAGTGGGCCCTCAAGAAAGACTTCGACTAATAAGCGGCTTTCAATCAGATTGCGATAGGCAACATCCACCTCAGTTGCCACTTGAATTTGAGTTTTCCGAAGTTCCGTTTCTGCGGCTTGGACATCGGCCTCTGCCTGAACCATGCCGCCCTGGTTGCGATCAAAAATCGGTAGGGGGATGCTAAAGAGTAGAGTATATTCTTGCTGGTTTGCATTGCCTCCAGGCCCTTGATATGTGACTCCTGCGCCGACAGTCGGATCAGGATACTGCAATGCCTTGGACAATTTGAATTCAGCTCTTCGTTGTGACACGAGGTATTCCCTGGAATGGACATCAGGGCGATTTTCTAAGGCTATTTGACGTAATTCTTTAACATTGGGATCTATTCGTGTAAATTCAAGCGCCGAGGTTAATACGAGGTTCACCATCGGTGAAATACCTAATAATTGACGTAAGTCTGCTCGTGCCGAATTGGCTTCTTGAATCGATCGAAAAACCTGAGTGTCGAATTCCACCTTCTGGAGACGAATCCTGATGAGATCCACCTCGGCGATAAACCCCTTCTCAAATCGGATTGTGTTGACTTTCAGGATTTTTGCAAAGCGTGATTGATTTTCAAGCGCTAAGGCAAGGCGCTGTTTGGCTAACTGAATCCGGAAATACCCGTCTTTTACAGCCAGCACCAAATTCCGTGTGGAATCGGCGAAGTCCGACTCGGCCGAACGAACCCCATACCCGGCACTTTCAACACGGTATCCTCGCTTCCCTGCCGTGAGGAATGTCTGTTCGAGTATCGGCGTAATAAATTGAGTGTCCTCAAAGGCCTGGTTTTGGGTAAACGCTGCCCCTTTGATTGTGGATAGCACCGGGTTGGGGAAGAGGCCAGCAGTGATTTTTGCGCCCTTGGCTCGTTCAATGCCATATCGTGCAATCAGCAGATCAAAATTTTGTCGAATGAAAATCTCCATAGCCTCCTTGAGGCTGAGACGCAACGTTACTTCATGCACAATTTGATCATCGGGTTCAACCTGATTCGCTAACGCGTCGCGCGGAGAAGTCATGATAAGAGTGAGGCAGGATAGTATGGTGATAAAAGAGAAAACCTGAACGTGATTCGACCTCCTAGGTTTTTTGATTTTTGGTTCGAACACATATGAATATGTTGCTATGACGGATGCCCTACTATCCCTGAATTGTTTCATTTCTCAACCCCCTGTTGCTTCTGTTTACTCCTCCTAGTTGGGTTTTTACAAAGTTGATGTAATGTCGAAAGCTTTTCAACCGACAAATTCTATCGTAATTGCAGTATTTTATCCTACTCATTAAGGAGCCATAAGATGGTGGCGCTACGGATCCGATGCCAGGATTCGGCTACGAGACATGCCACGGCCGCAAAGGGATCAGGACCAAGGTCTCGAACATCAGGATAAAGCCCGACAAGTGGCCAGCCCATTCGGGCTCATGCCATCCAACGCGGCCAGCAGGAAACCGAAGCCGGGGCAGCCGGACTTCCCGATCACACTCATGTTGAAAGAATTTGAAATGCCGATACCGCTTGTGCTGGGTATCGTGGACCGGGTGGGTGCCTTCCCTTTCAGGAAGACTAGGCGGCTCCCTGACACAAAATTGATCTGAATCCCGAACAGTTTCTGGTCAGCATCGAAATCCACACCTTGAACACACTAAGGAGTGTTTATGCCCAACGCGGCTTCAAAGATCTGCGTTTCCATCGGATGCCTCCCACCAAAAGGGACGGGAAGCATGGCCGAACGGCTCTCTAAAAGGGGGCTCACCCCACTCGAAATCTAAAAGAGTTCACCCATGACGGATCGTGAGGCCATGTTTACGCTTTAGCTGGCCAGGTATCTGTTTGAGGCTCCACGGTTGACACAATACCTCATCCACCTGCCCCCAGTTGGTTTGGGAGAAAGGGGGATCTCGTATGCTGACTTGTCGGGCTTGGGCGCCGCAATGCGCCTGACGCGGTCGATAGCCACGATTAAGTCTGATCCTGGCCCGTTTTCAGCAGGCCTTGAATTTGATACCGTTGCTCTTGTGTTAAATGTGAAGAGGTGCTCATGTGTGCTCCTCTTACTTTGGTCGGTGAGATCAAGCCACGAAGTTATCGCAGCTGACCCACGAATCCAAGAGTTCGAGTTGCACTTATAAGTTGAACGTAAGCTCTTATAGTAACAGCCGGTTTATACAAAACATTGAGATGAAAGCGTTCAGGATGAAGCAGGAAAGTGTTCTGGAAAAATTTTATTCCGGGAAAGAACAACATGTTATCTCTCTTTTTGAGAGTCAAGCGGGTAAGGTGACTATGGGTGGGTAGCCTACCCTCATATCTTCTGGGACATCTTGGGAGATGACATGGGATCTCTGAAGGCGGAGAGGTAGTAGGTTAAATCCCAACAGCCTATATCCCTCAATGTTCCTTGATGGAGGAAGATAATGAGTTTCACTCCGGGAATGGAGCATTTATCCTCATAATCTTTATTTAGCGATGGTGAT
>BQIZ01000165.1 GCA_021604365.1 Nitrospirales bacterium | reverse complement strand
CCGTGTACAAGCTGAATTGTAGGCAGTCGATAGGTTGTGGAAACTAAAGACGGTGCTTTGAAAAAGAAGAAACGGTCGAAAAATTCTGGAATGCATTGCGAACGATGAATACGCCATCTGCTTCACACAATGCGTGATCCCTCGATTGAGAGCGAGAATTCTGGGTTTCATGCTTATGAAGAAGTATGCGCATAGGGATTTCGATCGACCTCACCCTGTATGCAGGGGGGAGAGAGTGGGCAAAAATTTGTTTTGGGGGATTGTGTAGGGAGTGAGGCGGAATCTGTTGCTTCGGCCTCTTAGAGGAAATCTGATGAAGAAAAGGAGATGACCCACGGAGATTCCGTGGGTCACGCGATGAAACTGGAACGGGGAAACTTATCCGACTAGTTGCGCTACTAGATTTTGAGAGGACCGATGGTTGTGTTTTCGGAGTTTAGTCCATTTGCCGGTAGTAGAAGGAATTGATTCTAAGGTCGGTTGGTTAGCGTGTGCAGGTTGTTTTTTACCAGTGAGGGTATCTTCCACCCGTTGGAGTTCATTGAGATGGGACCGGTGCTGTTCCAATTCCCAAGCCACCGCTTTTGAAAGTTGCGCCACCTGTCTTCGCAATTGGTTCATGGCGTGCTCATGTTGTAATAATTCGCTTTTGCGAGCCATGCTTATGTACCGGCTATCTACATACATCATTTGTTGATCCCTCCGTGTGGTGAAGACTTACACTTTTAATGAATTGATGAATTCGATTGCCCGTTGCTTTGTTAGCCAAAAGCAAACGTGTTGCCACAATTAACCTTATTGAGAATTTGACGCGTAAGGCTTTGTATATTAATGGAATTTCCCTGCTAGGTGCTCAACAGGTTTATGCCCGATTCTTGAGATGCTTGAATACAGGCACTGTTTTTTACAATGAGCACAAAACGATTCATTTCTTGTTAAGCATCAGCAGAAGTGTGATTACATCTGGCATAAAACGACAAGAACGTGGGAAAATTTTTCGACAAATACTCGTATTCACGAGCTCTTTAATTTTGAGGCAAAATGGGACATGTTGTGGAGTGCCTCATATTCGTAGTAGCTGTCTAAAATTTTCAGATTATATTTGCTTTTAAGCGATTTCTATTTTGGTAGGGGTTTGAAATCACGTTATGAAGAAGGAAAAATGATGGGGATAATGATATTGAATATGATAGGATTTTAGCGGTTATTATTTGTTTTGGTAATCAAATGGATGCGTGTGTTTTCTAGGCAATCCTCCTATTTCGCAAGGATAAGTGGCGAAATTGACCCACTCTGCTAATTTGTATGTTTGGGCCAGCCTTCCATCCGAAATAGATATTATCTTTCAATAGTTGAATTTGTGGTTATCAATCTCCGAAAAACCAAAGACTTTAGAAAGCCGCTTGAAATCCGATTGGTTATCAAATCGTTGAATTCAGCCTGGGTATGGATTGAATGACAAATCCCAAAAATCTTTTGCCAGAAAGAGGGTATGCCTATTAAAAAATTACCTTCAACACAATTCCGCATGCAATTGCTGGATATCATGGCTCAGAAGGACCATTGGGCCTGGCCGCAATTTGTCGGGCCATCCATGTCCAAACGGCAGCTCAAAATTCATTTCCAGCAGGAGTATATGTCATATGTTCGGGACTTCCCGGTATTCCTGGCACGTATTCATGGGCAAAATCCTCCGTTAGAAGTCCGAAAAATGTTAGCCGAAAATATTTATGAGGAAGATACCGGGATGCTTTCATTGGGGACTTCACATCCTGAACTCTTTATGAGAATGATGGAGGGATTAGGGTTTCGCTCACGCGAATTTGAGAAAACTCAGTTGTTGCCTGCTACAAGGCGCTATCGGTCATGGTTGGAGCGGATTTCTAATAGTTCGGATTGGGTCTTAGGGGCAGCTGTTTTGACGATTTTTGTCGAAGGCAGCATCAATGATCGTCAGGAACTTCTCCACACGGTCAAATCAAAAACTTCCCGGCATATTCACCAAAAGATCAAACATCATCCACTGGTCAAGCATCAGGGGGTTTCGCCCCAAGCCATGGATCTGATTCGAGCGCATCAAATGGTTGAGACCGGTCATCGTCATGATGCCTATGCGATAGTGGTCCACTATGCCGGCACTCGTTCCCATCAAGATAAAATCCTGGCCGCGATTACAAAAACATTGGACCTTTGGCTTCGCTATCGAGATGGAGTTGCCCGTGCTTGTGGATTAAAGAAAAACGAGAGTGAAAACCGCTAATACGATGAGCCCTTTCCCTTGTTATATTTGACAATCGATGCTCCACGGAAACGTTTTTCATCTGGATCTTTTCGGGCATTTCCTCCACAATAGACTTTTCCAATTTTGAAGTAGGAGGGAAGAGACATGGCCACAATTGGGCAATTCATGACACGGAATCTGAGTTTTGTGACTGAAGATGCCAGCATTCAGGAAGCGGCTACACACATGTATATGAGGCGGATTGGTTCCATGTTGGTTAAACAGGAGTCTGAATTTTCTGGAATTGTGACCGAAACGGATGTCGTGCGTGCGGTAGCTGAACAACCTGCCCAGATTGAACGCTTGAAGGTGAAGGAACTGATGTCCAGCCCCATCATCACCGTAGACCGGAATATGTCTGTTCATTATGCCCGGGATCTTATGGCCGATCGAAAAATTCGCCACTTGGCCGTCACCGGAGAAAATGGAGAAATCGTTGGAATTATATCCGTGCGAGACCTTTTGGCCTACTTTAAAACAGTAGCGAAGGAACTTAAAACATCTGAAGAGGATAAGTGAACCTGCCCATAGCTGAGCAGGGAAGATATTGAATTTCTGAAATGATTGCTGATGATGAGACACTTCTGGTGAGCTTACTCAATTTTTTCTGCCTCGGCTTGTTGAATCAGTAGGGACAGACGCTCTTCTTCCTGACGAATGCGCGTAATCCGTTGTTCAATCCAGGGACCGATGTGTTCTTTTTTTGATTTGGCTTGACCCTCCAAGACATTAATTTCCTCTCGAATCGCTTCACGCTGCTCTTTTAACGCCTCAATCTGTGCCATCGCGTCGGCTTTGTCAAAGATCAGTGATTCAGGATTACTCTCCTCATCGTTTTCTTCTCCATGCGGCAATTCTGAGGATTGGGGCGGCAGAACTCGAGTGCCATCTTCCAGCCTGCGTTGATTCATGACGACGGGAGAGACAATTTCGATTCCGGCATTATGTAGCGTGGTGAGCATTTTCGCGCGAAGGTTTGACCGTGCACTAAGAAGTTGCTTGACCTCCACTAAAAACCCCGACACTCGATAGGTTACGGAATAATCGCCGAGTTCCATGATGTGGACGAAGGGGTCTTTGAGATTGGCCGCAAGAGCGGATTCGGCTAGCAGTTTTTCAATGGTCTTGTGGGAAATATCATAGCCTAACGACACTGTGGCGGAAACAATCGTGCCTGAGGAGCGGAGTACTGTAATCGGGTGAGAAACTAAAAATAAGTTGGGAAGAGTCGTGAGGTCGCGTTCTTCTGTTTGTATTTCCGTGTGAAACAAGCCTCGTTCTGTGACCCGCCCGAATTGATTTTCCACGCGAAGAAAATCGCCCAATCGAAAACTTTGCATGCCTCGCAACATAAAGCCCGCCAAGGCATTCGAAACGAAGGTGGTAGAAGAAAGAGTAATGACTGCTGTGATCAACAGGGCCAGTAGTTGGAAAAGCTCTTTGTGCGTTTCTTTGTCGAGAGGGAGGGCCAGGAGAATGAGAACAACCCCTACCCCCACCAACAGCAACATCCCCACACGGGCTGAAAATCGGTCTTCCTCCTTCAGTCCTCCATTGCGGCGAAAGAAAAACCAATGAGCAAACCATAACCCTGTACTAACCAGTGCGAAGACGAATAAAATTGGGAGAAAGATCGGGAGAGTGGCAAAAAAGTGGTCAAGGAGGGTCATAATGTTCAAAACGGATAATACCACATTATGCCCGAATTCAGGGGTAGGATAAAGCTAAAAGACCAATTGAATAAGTAGGCGGAGATTATGCCAAAAAGACTCCTCCTCCAATTCCCGTCTTCGCTCAGAGAAGCGAGTGTAAATCTTTTCCTAGAGCCCACCAAAAAGAAAGAACAATCTTATGCAAACCAGTTGAGATGTCGTGAAGCTATGGCATCGGCCACGGCGGCGGTTAATTTTTTCCGATCCACCGGCTTGACCAGATAATCGGTTATTCCTTGTTTCATGAGATGCGTGGCCAGATCGATATCGGGAAACCCCGTTAGGACGATCAACGGCACGCTGGGGTATTCCCGTTGAAAATATTTTATGGCTTCTATGCCATTGATATTGGGCATCCGGATATCGGTGATAATGACATCAATAACCATCGGATGCTCTCCCTCGTTGAGGAGGTGGATAGCGTGCGCACCGTCTTCCGCATCCGCCACATAATAACCGTCTTTTTCCAAGGCCATTCGAACCACCTTGCGAATGGCGGCTTCATCATCAACGACCAGTACTCCGCCCCGATAGTTTTGGCCGGAAAACATTCCTGCCGTTCGTTGAGTGGTGCCCGGTACAGAACTCGTGTTCATTGCGAATCCTCCTTGAAGTCTCGTATGAAGGTGAATGAAATCTCTCCCCAAAATCCCAGCTGAACCCTTCCGTATAGTATGAAGCATTAATAACCCAGTATCTTGCAACGAGTGTGCCCTGTTGGCCTGATATGGGAATGTGGCCCTGTTTTGGATAACAGCCCTGAAAATTAATAGGAAACATGGGAGGGCTGTTTGGATTTTTTATGAACAGGAAGAGAAAGGTTCAATGAAGATGTCTACCGAAGATTCACCTCGTACCCATCGTAGGCATATTAATTGTATGGAGCGGCCTGAGAAGTCGGAGAAAAAATGAGTCTATTGGAGATGTGAAAATACATTCTCCAAATTTTTGAGTTCGTTGGGAAATGACTTGAAGAGGGGAAAATGTGGGTGGAGTCACATCGTGGGTTTACGTGCGATCACGGAGGTGGTGGAATGGTACAACGCCCACTGGGTGGAGTTTTGCGAGAGTCTGACATACTGTTGAATGTCCTCGGGTGAGCATAACCCGGTCTTTAAATACTCCTGTTCGAGGACCAGAGCCGATTCCGCCATTACTTTGGCCATTGGTGAATCTCCAGGACACAGATGCATGGGAGATTGAACTCTGACGATATGAAATCCTGATTCTTGCAGTGTGTGCGGAAGCCGGAGAGCATAGGCCGGATCTAATCCGACATTGATGAACATCTGGCAAATGGCTCGGTTCACTCTTCCTTGCGGCGTCTCTTGCTCCTGGTCGGACAATGTTGCCGAGGTGAAGTCTGGTTCTTCGAAGATCGCCCAGCCTCCTGGCTTAAGGAGGGAGCGCAATTTTTTCAGAATGGCTCCCGCTTCTTGATTATGAATCAGGACATACCGGCAATGAAGGAGATCAAAAGATTGTTCTAATGGCACATTAAGAAAGGAGCCTTGGTAAATTTGAACATGGGGAGCATCATCATGGTGAAGATACGTGATTTTCTGGTCGACACCCACAGCTAGTCCGGTCGGTCCAACTTGATTTCCCATCCACCGCAATATGGATCCTGCTCCTGCCCCAAGCTCCAGACAATGCCACCCCTGTTGAATTCCTGTTTCCTCCAACAGCCTGATAGTCGTCGGATCGTTTGCGGCTTCAACCAATTGCAACCGTCGATATTCACGGTCCTCAGATTTGTTGTCGAAAATATACTGACTCATCACCGTTCCTCTCCTTCCGGTTGTTTCATGATATCCAAGGCCGCATGGCATCCGGTCACATAACCTGTCGCCCAGGCCCATTGAAAGTTAAACCCGCCGATGCGGCCATCGCAGTCTAACATTTCTCCAATCACATAGAGCCCAGGCATGTGCCGGGATCCCATGGAATGAGGAGATATTTCTTCAAGAGGGACCCCTCCGGCCGTGACTTCGGCAAAGTTCCATCCGCGTGATCCGATGACGGGAAGGACAAGGTTTGTGAGTGTCTGGACCAGATTCCGGCGAGCCTCCTTGGATAAAAGATTAACCGGAGTGTCAGAAAGAGCAGGTTTTTGAATATCCGCCAGCATAGTGGCTACACGCGACGGTAATCGCTCCGCTAGTAGCGTGGAGACGAGTTTTCGTCCGGGAAGGAAAGCTGCCTGAATCAGCCATTTCTCCACATCTTGGTTGGAGGGTTGAGGGAAGCAATCGAGATGAAGACGGACAGCCTCTCCTTGCGCGGCTGCGCGAACCCAAACCCGGCTGGTATCTAAAACCACCGGTCCACTGATGCCGAAATGTGTCCACAACAAACTGCCGGTGCGACGATCGATGGTTTTTCCTGCTACGGTAGTCGTGAGTGACACGTCATGGGAAATGCCTGATAGCTTTGCATGAATAAACGATGGCTCAAGGAGTAAAGGCACCAGGGCAGGATAGGTAGCGGTGACCGTGTGTCCCAACTGTTTGGCCAATCCCCAACCTGATCCATCGGATCCGGTTTTGGGGAGAGACCGGCCACCCGTCGCGAGAATGGCTCGTTTGGTCCGAAGGGTTCCATGGGAATGTTGGATCAAGAATTCCCCTCCTGCCCTGGTCAAGTCCCGAACGAGGTGGTGAGTCAAAAGAGAAACGTTCAGTGCCTCGCACCGCCTGAGAAGCCCATCAAGGACTGTTCGGGCCTTGTTACTTATGGGAAATAGTTTGCCGGTGGTTTCGGTCTGTAACGGGACCCCCAAAGAGTCAAACCATCGAACGGTTGCCTGTTCGTCGAAGCGTCGAAGAATGCGCTCAATCAACTTTCTGTTCCCGTGAAAGTCGGAAGCGGTGACACGTTGATTGGTGACATTACATCGTCCCCCACCGGAGACCAGGATTTTGGCCCCGAGGGTTTTGGCGCCGTCCAAAAGAGCGATAGAAAGTTTGGGGTTTGTTTCCGCAGCAAAAATGGCGGCTGCCAGCCCTGCTGCGCCAGCGCCGATGATGGCGATGTCGATGTTTGAAGGCATAGGCAGCGTCGGGAGCGAGCGAAATTCTATCCGTGTTGGGGATCAGACGGTTTACGAAACAAGACGACGTTCTTGTGCAAATAGATGATTTCTCCTCCCCAGCGTGAGCTCAACCATGCCCAGGTCTCGTGTGAAAAAAAGCAGACATGCGTCGGATCCTTAATGTAATACCAATCCAGAAATGGTCGATCGGGTGGTGCCAGTTGGGTCATGATTCCCAATATGCCATTAGCTTTCAGTCGTGCCCATAACCGGTCAAATTCCTGTCCGGGATGGTGCAGATGCTCGGCCACTTCCGTGGCTGTGATGAAATCATAGGTCTGTTCCAGGACCGCAGGATTGTACGCATAAAAGGGGTCGTAAATCGACATGGTATGTCCGGACTCCTGAAGCATGAGAGAGAGGGTTGGACCCGGACCAGCCCCAAAATCCAATCCGGAGCTATTGGGTCCCAGGTGTTCGTGGAGTGGTTCGGCTAATTGGTTTAAAAATTTTCGATACCCCGGGTCTTCAGAATTATTTTCATGGTGATCGTACTGTTTTTTTTCCTCCTTGGGTGAGACGTAA
This sequence comes from Nitrospirales bacterium, assembly GCA_021604365.1. GTDB lineage: Bacteria > Nitrospirota > Nitrospiria > Nitrospirales > UBA8639 > Nitrospira_E. Next base: position 814 of record BQIZ01000165.1, on the reverse strand, counting down.
TAGGCGGGCGGAACGAAAATGAGCCGACAGTGTCCGCAGGAGAAGTATGGCCGACACCGGTCATTTCCCACTAATGTGGGTTCCGGTTTACAACATAGTGGGCAGGCATGAGAAATAGCGATATGTCCCCTGCGAAATGATTCAGGATGGGCATGGGGTGGGCGTGTACTCCGCGTTCATTCGTTGATTCCGGTGGGGACGGGTCGATTGTACAGGGCCTGTGACAATTATCGATTCCTTCCATCCGCACAAGCGATACAGAGGGGGGCGGTGGGATCCACGTCCAATCGTTTCCTGGAAATTTCTTCCTCGCACCTCAGGCACCAGCCGAATTTGCCGTTTTCGAGCCGTTGGAGGGCTGATTCGATCCGTTGTAATTGAATGTGCCGACGTTGTTGAGCGGCTTGAGCCATGGCTTGTTGTTGGAGGGCATCCATTCGTGAGACGCGCCCGATCGTCGTTTGGTCCAGTTCCACTGGTTGGGCCGCTTCCTGCCCGGTGGAGGATACGGCCTGCAATTCGTCCTTGAGGGTCAGGAGCGTTGCTCGAAAATGGTCGTAAGGAGAAGTTGGCTGTGTCATGAGGGTAAGAATCAAAGAGGTCTATGTGTCTCTTGTCGTATAAAATGGAGATGAGAGAACGGGCATTGGGCGCTATTGGGTTTGCAGAATGATGGAAGCAATGTACCCCAGTCAGACTGTGAAAGGCCAATGGTCGAAAAAAGGAAATAAAAAATCTCTCAGCAGGGAGAACACATGGAAAAATTATTAAAAGGGTTAATCAAGTTCCAGATAGAGGTGTTTTTGAAAAAAAA
>BQIZ01000164.1 GCA_021604365.1 Nitrospirales bacterium | reverse complement strand
TCAAAGGATTCACGGAGTCGCTCCGATCGGAGCTGATTCACGATGGAAGTCAGGTCCGCCTTTCCATGGTGCATTTGCCGGGAGTCAATACGACTCAATTTGGATGGATTAAAAGCCGCCTTCCCTATGAGCCTCAGCCGGTCCCTCCCATCTATCAGCCGGAGGTGATGGCGCGGGCGATTGTCTGGGCGGCTGATCACGATAGACGTGAGTTGTGGGTTGGAATGCCGACAGTTAAAACCATCGTCGGGGAAAAATTTATTCCGGGGTTATTGGACCATTATCTGGCCGAAGTGGCCTATACGGGCCAACAGACCAATATCCCCATCAAGCCTGATCGCGCCGATAATTTATTTGCGCCAGTCCCGCAGGACAGAGGGGCGCATGGCGATTTTGATGATCGGGCGCGGTCATCCAGTTTTCAATTGTGGGCTTCCATGAACCGGGAGTGGCTGGCGGTGGCGGGCATCGGATGTCTTCTTTCCCTAGGATGGGCCCGAAAGCAGTCACAGGTGGATCGATCGAGAATACATGATTGAACCTCAATAAAATCCATTCTCCGATCGGGAAGCTGATCTGCCTGATGCAAGAACAGCCTCCCGACCTGAAGAACCACCCCTGGCCTTGAACATGACAAAGGTTAGCCTGCCGTGGCCTGCTTTTTTGCCTCCTGAAATTCTTTTCCCATCTTCTGTAATTCTTCCTTATCCAGGATCTCCTTGGCCTTTTTGAAGATTTCGCCTTCTTCCTCCTTCACATGATGCAGAACACTTTTTTTGAGCTCGGCCAGTTTTGAGCCCCATTCTTCGGATTCTGCCCCCATCGCCTCAAGGTCTTCCAGAAGGTTTTCGACTTCGGCATGCTCTTCCGTGGCTTCATTAATCAGGTCTACCATCTCTGCATTTTCTCTGAGGGCAGGATAGAAGACGGTCTCCTCGCCATGGGAGTGAGCTTCAAGGTCATCTTTTAACTGAGAAAATAACTTTTCACGGCTTTTCATGGCACGTGGACCGGTAGTTTCCAATTTTTTAAATAAGTCCTTTGCCGTTTGGTGATCCTTTTTTAAGATTTGAAAAATGTCCATCCCCTGCTTCCTTTCCGGTCAATGACCGATGGTTACTCACCGAAAAAATAATAAAAATAATGAAAACCTCGATTTCTTGATCGAAGAATAATCTTGTTCCTTCACACACGGGAACTGTGAAGAACCCTGGAGCCGGCAGGGAAAGGTGAATTGGAAAGCAAGAAACGGAGTGCACTCTGTCCCCGACTTTGGTAGAAAAGGATTGCCATCCGGAAAAGAGGAATGTCAGAAGGGGAGATATCTTGGTAAATTATGCTTGCAACTTTAGCAATCTGTAACAGGTAGTGGTCATGAGAAACACAGCGAACCATGAAAAATGTTCCGTGGAAACGCGCCATGATCCCCGGTGGACAATAGTGGTTTCCCGTGACCCAACAGCCGATGCTACATTTTATTATTCCGTTAACACCACCGGAGTGTACTGCCGCCCGTCCTGCCCATCCCGGTTGCCGCGGCCTGAAAATGTCCGGTTCCATGCTTCACGGGAAGATGCCGAGAAGGCTGGATTTCGTCCCTGCAAGCGTTGCACGCCTAACCAACCCGGATTACAGGAACGATATGCGGAGAAAGTCGCAACAGCTTGCCGGTTCATCGAGGATTCGGACCATGTGCCCCGACTCAAAGAGTTATCAAATCATGCAGGACTAAGCCGGTATCACTTTCATCGGGTGTTCAAGGCGGTAACGGGATTGACACCGAAAGGATATACGTCGGCGCATCTGGCAAAACGGGCGAGGTCGCACCTCAATCATCAAGGCACCGTGACGGAGGCAATTTACGAAGCCGGGTTTAATTCCAACGGAAGGTTTTATGAAACATCCGATGCTGTTCTGGGTATGACACCTTCATCATATCGTGCCGGTGGTTCCGGAATAGACATCCGATTCGCCGTGGGAGAATGTTCTCTCGGGTCAATCCTCGTTGCCAGAAGTGAGCGCGGTGTGTGTGCGATTCTTCTGGGGGATGACCCTGAGCAACTAACGCGCGATTTGCAGAAGCAGTTCTCTCAGGCCCATCTCATCGGGGATGATGGTGACTTCGAACACCTGGTTGCAGCAGTGATCGGTTTTGTCGAAGCGCCGGAGCGGGGGTTGGACCTGCCGTTGGACGTGCAAGGTACGGCGTTCCAACAACGGGTCTGGAAAGCATTGCAAAACATTCCCGCCGGTTCGACGGCAAGTTATGCTGACATCGCGGCAAGCATTGGATCCCCGGCATCGATCCGGGCTGTGGCCCGGGCCTGCGGCGCCAATCCCTTAGCTGTAGCGATTCCTTGTCATCGTGTGGTGCGCACGAATGGTGAATTGTCCGGCTATCGTTGGGGCATTGAACGGAAACGGGCCTTACTCGAACGGGAGACACCGACATGAAGCCGGGGGGACAACCAACATTTTCGGGTGCGTCCCATTCCACAATAGCTAAGAGCGTGAACGCGATTGATTGGGGACAGGTCTCAAGCGATCTCGATGCTCAAGGAAGTGCCGTGACGGAGGGTCTTCTCACTCCGAAAGAATGTGAGACATTGGCCATGTTGTACTCCCGCGCTGAGATATTTCGCAGCCGCATCGTGATGAGCCGTCATAACTTTGGCCGTGGAGAATATCAGTACTTCCGATATCCCCTTCCTGATCTCATCGACCAACTTCGGAATGCGATATACCCCCATCTTGTGCCGGTTGCGAACCGCTGGAATACGGCTATGGGCATTGAGGTGAGTTTTCCATCGACTCATGTGGAGTTCCTGGACGGATGTCATCAAGCCGGGCAGGATAAGCCAACACCATTGATGCTCAAATATAGAGCTGACGATTACAACTGCCTGCATCAGGACCTCTACGGCGAACACGTGTTTCCGCTCCAGCTTGCCATTCTTTTATCTGACCCACATAAAGACTTCACGGGTGGGGAATTTGTGATGACCGAGCAGCGGCCACGTATGCAATCGCGGCCGATTGTCGTACCGCTTCGACAGGGCGATGGCGTCTTTTTTGCGGTGCAGAATCGCCCGGTCCGAGGGGCACGAGGATGGTATCGTGTCAATATGCGGCATGGGGTCAGCCGCGTTCGCTCAGGGCAACGCTATACGGTCGGGATCATATTCCACGACGCCAAGTAAACCGGATGAAGAATTTCCTCTAAAACGGAATTCTGTGGCCGGGACAAGAAATACCCTTGCCGGTTCTTAGCCGCCGGCCATGGCCCCGACAATCAGAAACGGTTCTTCTCCAGTTGTAATCGTGTCGGGTAACGGGGCGTCCGGTGGTTCATGGGACAGATCCTGCCCGCAGGCAAAGAACCTGATAAACGGTCGGCGCTGTTGTGTCACCTGGTCACGAATTGTCCCTCGCAACATCGGGTAACGGGATTCGAGCGCGTTGAGGACGGAGTGTTGCGTGACCTGACCCTCCACCTCCAGGTTCACCTCACCATCGATACGTGCAAGTGTCCGCAAATGGCCTGGAAGGATAACTCGAATCGTACTCATGGCAACGCCTGGACTTCGACTGATAATACGGGTGGAAGATCGCGGACGATGGGCATCCAGCTGTCTCCCGAATCGGCCGAGACATAGACCTGTCCGCCGGTGGTGCCGACATAGATCCCGCAGGGTTCGAGCGAGTCGACGGTCATGGCGTCTCGCAAGATATTGACGTAACAGTTCTGTTGCGGCAATCCTTTTGTCAGCCCTTCCCATTCGTTCCCGCCAGTTCGACTGCGGTAGACGCGCAGTTTCCCTTCCGGCGGATAATGTTCAGAGTCGCTCTTGATCGGTACCACATAGATGGTTTCCGGCTCATGGGTATGCACGGCAATGGGGAATCCGAAATCAGAGGGCAAGTCTCCACTGATTTCATGCCACGACTCGCCTGCGTCATCACTACGCATCACATCCCAGTGCTTCTGCATGAACAGCACATTCGGGCGCGACGGGTGTTTGGCGATGCAGTGCACACAATGGCCGACTTCGGCAGTGGGATCGGGAAGTTCATAGGGCGATTTCAGTCCGCGGTTGACCGGCTGCCACGTCTTGCCTCCGTCCTCGGTTCGAAACGTGCCGGCTGCTGAAATGGCGACGAATATCCTTGCCGGATTGCCGGGATCCAGAAGGATGGTATGCAGGCACATTCCCCCGGCGCCCGGTTGCCACAGGTGCCCTTTAGCGCTGCGCAGGCCGGGAAGCTCCTGCCAGGTCTGTCCGCCATCGGTGGAACGGAAAATGGCCGCATCCTCAACCCCCGCATAAATCGTGTCCGGATCGGTCAGCGCGGGCTCCAGATGCCAGACACGCTTGAACTCCCAGGGATGCTGCGTGCCATCGTACCACTGATGGGTGGTGAGGGGTTGTCCCGTTTCCGTTGAGCTGTCATACACAAACTTGTTGCTCTCCCCCTTGGAAGTGCCGTCCGGGCCGTTGGTCGGTTCGCCGGGTGGTGTTCCCGGTTGAAACCAGGTTTTGCCGCCATCATCGGATCGTTGGATGATCTGCCCGAACCAGCTACTGGATTGCGACGCATACAACCGATTCGAATCGGCTGGAGATCCTTTCACGTGAAACAACTCCCATCCACCAAAAAATGGACCGTTAATGTCCCATTCCTTGCGTGTGCCGTCCGATGTCAGCACGAACGCACCTTTGCGTGTTCCAACAAGCACTCGTACTCCACTCATACCCCTCACTCCTTTCTGAAAATCAGGGCGATCATCGTATAAAGTTTTCACGACTAGTGAGCGCCTATACCGTTCCTCTATCAATTGTGTTGGCCGTTGTGATCGAGGCGTCGTGACCTACTATTGTTCGTAAGCCTCCTGTAAGCGTTTGATGTCAAGTTTTTTCATTTTAAGAAGGGCACTCATGACTCTATTGGTTTTTTTATGATCATGGTTTTGCATCATTTCGCTCAGCACAGTGGGAACAATTTGCCATGACAGCCCGTACTTGTCTTTCAGCCAACCGCATTGACCTTTTTCACCACCTTCTGAGAGTTTTTCCCATAGCTCGTCTACCTCTTCCTGGGACGCGCAATGTATGATAAGCGATACGGCTTCCGTAAATTGGAAATGCGGCCCTCCATTTAAGGCCATAAATTCTTGTCCGTCGAGCTGAAATGTGACGGTCATCACCGATCCCTTGGGTCTGCCGGAAACCCTTGCCCCTTCCTCTCCATAATGGGTGATATTTCCTATCTTGGTATTTTTGAAAATCGACACATAAAAGTTCACCGCCTCTTCAGCCTGATTATCGAACCACAAACACGGGCTAATTTTCTGCATCATGTTTTGCGCCTTCGCTGAGTGTTCATATGATTTGTTTGTCAATTTCGCGACATGCCGGATGCCATTGTACTCTTAGCGGAATGTCCCTATTCCGTTGGTAAACCTCCGATCTCTAAAACCGGTCGGATTTCGACCGTGCCTACCCGGGCTCCCGGGATTTGTGCGGCGATGTCCATTGCCTCATCCAGATCCTTGGCTTCGATAAGAAAGTAGCCGCCCAGTTGTTCTCGTGTTTCGGCAAACGGACCATCGGTGATGAGCCGTTTGCCGTCTCGTATACGGATACTGGTCGCCATCGTGACAGGATGCAGAGGAGCGGCCGCCAGATAATTCCCTTCAGCTTTGAGGCGGTGTGCAAGCTCCGTGGATTCTTTGTAACATTTATCACGTCCGGCCTCGTCCCATGCCTGATCAGTTCCGTAAATCAACAGCATGTATTTCATATGCATTCCTCCACTAGAACGAATGAACGCCAATGCTCAAATGAGCTCAAACATTGCTGGACAAAAGGGCGACCGATGCGAGTAACGGAAGGTTTTTTGTCCCGCTATGTGTTCCGCTACTTCTTTCTGGTATAGGTGATCTCCATGATCTTCATTTCCTTGCCGCCGTGATGAGCCCCATACATATCAAACGTCTGGGTGTTGTTGTCGACAATCTTCCAGACCGCCCGATGCGCCATCTGTCCTCCGCCCGGCTCAGGATGCGATCCATTCAGCGTAATGGTCTTGCCATCGTCGCTCGCCGTCCCTTCCATGATGAAAATCCCCGTCCCCATCGTATCCATCCAGGCCGTGACATATTTCTTGGTGATGTTGTCGTAGGCGTCGATTCCAATGCCGGAGTATGGTTGTCCCATCATTTGCCCAGTGTAGGCTTGGTAGAGATAGCGTCCGTCCAGCAACATTTTCATTTCTGCGGTGCCGGTCGATTCTGTGGGAGGCTTGCCTGGTTCCATCCATTCTTTGGATTTGGTCGTCCAGTTCCCGGCAAGGCCGGCAAGCAACTTGTGGGGTTCCCCGGGAGCGGCCAGCTTCTTGTACATCTCCATCATGGCTTGTGGGTCCATCTGCTTTTCTTTGTCTTTGTCTGTGGCGAACACCGGAATTGCCGCCAGGACTATACAGAGACAGGTGAATGTGATGGTTGTAAAACGCATAGATGCCTCCTTGTGATTAGATAATGAAAACAGTTGAGATAAGTATGTCATGCTGTGAGTGATTGTTCACAGGTTACTTTCATGAAGACAATTTTTTGCGCAGGTGCTCTTCTTGCTCCCTCAGCTCAGGCGTGAACTCTGGTCCGAAGTCCTCCGCCTCGAAGAGTTGGCGAATCTCAATTTCGCCTTCTTTGTCATTCCCTGCAGGATTCGGACAACGCTTGACCCATTCGATCGCCTCGTCTTTCGAATTCACCTGCAAGACCCAATACCCGGCGATCAGTTCCTTGGTCTCGGCAAAGGGCCCGTCGATAACTGTTCGCTTGTTTTCTGAAAATTGCACCCGTGCGCCTTTTGAACTCGGGTGGAGCCCATCTCCTGCCAGCATGACGCCGGCTTTTATCAGTTCTTCGTTGAATTTTCCCATCTCAGTAAGAAGTTGCTCGCTTGGCATCACACCGGCTTCCGAGTCTTTGGTGGCTTTGACCATAATCATGAATCGCATCAGGCAATCTCCTTGGCTTTAGTCGTTTGAGCTGAATGTAAAAATAGTCTTATCCGCATTTTCCTTATTTGTCGAACGGGGGCTGGTGAAATCGACATATGGAAAACCCCTGTAGTTTCCGCTCTGCAACCATGTGTTTCTGATCATAGTGCCACAAGGCAGCTAAGACAGGATTGAAGTGGTTCCTTTCCTGATTATCAACATTCCTCAGTCGGCAGGCCGGAGATCTCGATCAATGGTCGCACCTCGACGGTGCCAATGCGTGCTCCTGGAACCTGCAATGCGATACCAACAGCTTCATCAAGGTCATTGGCACTGATCAAAAAATATCCGGCCAGTTGCTCGCGTGTCTCGATAAATGGACCGTCAGTCACCAATGGCTTGCCTTCACGCACACGAACGATAACAGCCGTCGACGCCGGATGAAGCGGCGATGCACTCAGATACTGTCGCTTGGTGTGAAGCTGGTGTGTGAGATGCACGGATTCCTCGAGCATTTCCTTGCGGATGGTCTCACTCATTGCGCTGAATGCGTCCTCGTCATGATGAACCAACAACAGGTATTTCATGTGAATGCCTCTATCAGGTGGTTATGCTAGGAATGATCGTATGGATTTTCCCCGATCTCATTGTTCCACGTAAAAATTTACTTCTCCTGACAAGAATCCGCTTCCCTCCCTTGCGGGGGGAAGGTCTCTCACCGGCCGAACCTCCATACTCCCGAGCCTCACTGATGGAAACTTGGAAGCGATCTGAACTGCCTGGTTGATGTCTCTGGCCTCGATCAGAAAGAATCCGCCGATCTGTTCCTTCGTTTCGGCGAAGGGACCATCGGTGAGGGACACTCCGCCGTTGCGGACCCGCACGGTCATGGCCATCTCGACCGATTCGAGGGGATTCGCCAAAATGAGTTGGCCGCTCTTTCGTAGTTTCTCGCAGTAGGCCAATGTTTCGTTCATGAGAGCATCGCCATCGTTTTTGGTCATGCTGTCGAGCTTCTTTTCCTCGTGGCAACAAAAGAGAAGATATTTCATAACTTCCGGCCTCCGATTAGGTGGTGAGTTGGTCTTGTTATTCGTTAGTCGTTCGAAAGGACCAAATTCGACAACGGTCATCATGAATTCCGGGTGCGTCATCGGCACACTAGGACTAGAGATCCTCCCAACGTTCTCAGCAATATATTGTGGGTGCCATTGATCTGGTCACTAAAAATCGGAAAAACTCAGGTTGTACCTATTGGTACAGATAGGGAGGGGGATTATTTGGGATCCTGCAACCCGGTCAGCCGTTGTTCAAGAAATCGCTGCTCGGGCTTCTGCTGAGTGAGGCCGAGAGCCTGTTTGTATGCGGCCTTGGCTTCCGCAATCCGGCCCAATCGTCGGCAGAGCTCCGCCTTCGCCGAATGTGCTAAGTAATAGTTATGAAGATCCCCTCGCGTAAGGATCGCGTCGATGAGGGCAAGACCTGCCA
>BQIZ01000163.1 GCA_021604365.1 Nitrospirales bacterium | reverse complement strand
TTTTCCCTCTCTCATGGCTGAGAGGCCACAAGAACTAGAGGCCGGTGTAATTGCCAATGAACACAATTTTGCGCCTGTAGCTCAGTGGATAGAGCACTTGCCTCCGGAGCAAGGGGCCACAGGTTCAAATCCTGTCAGGCGCACCATGCACAGAAATTTTTGAGCGAATAAAGAGATAAAAATGATCTCCCTCCTTTGTAAGGAGGGGATAGGGGAGGTAGAATTCTCCGATATCCAGCCGTGGTTCTGGAAAAACCGTAAAATACCTTCCTAAAATACTCTGCATCTCGGTGGGGCCGTTAGCTCAGTTGGTAGAGCAGCTGACTCTTAATCAGCGGGCCGTAGGTTCGACCCCTACACGGCCCACCATTCTTTTTTAATGACTTACCTCTTCATGACCCCTTGTTCAGAATCGGGATATGACAAATTTGTGACCAACCCCTCCAAGAGTGGTATTTCTTCTCTCAGACTTTCCGATAAATGATGCATATACCGTTGCGTCATCACCGCGCATCAGTGTCCCAATAGCTTTTGAACCTCATACAACTCAACCCAACCCGAATCCGAGAGCGGCTGGAATAGTATTCAGTGCATTGATAGGTGGATGAAGTGCCTGGTTCTGAACCGAATGATGAGCCTAGGCATGCCGAAGTCAAAGAACATATATTAGGCCGATAAAATTTTCTGGAATCCTGTCTGGGTGTTGAATTATGCAAAAAGGGCCATTAAATAAGCACGTCCTTATTGTCTCCTACGACTTTCTTCCCTGTACTGCAATAGGAGCGGCAATACGCTCGAGCAAGTTTGCGCTCTATCTTCCAGAATTCGGCTGGCGAACTACAGTCGTAACCCGTTCTCAATCTGGGCCACATAATGCCGCCACAAACGATAAGGTGGTCCGCATATCGGCACCGAAGTTCCCTTTTTCTTATCAGCTAACCGCTTGGCTCTGGAGCATCAAAGCATGGTTTACATTGAAGAACATGATCCGGGAAAATGAATTTCACTTACTGTACATCAGTTGCCCACCCTTTCCCCTAGGTCTAGTCGGTACTGCACTTGCTAAACAAACATCACTTCCCTTCGTAGTCGATTTTAGGGATCCCTGGGCACTGGATCCTTACAGACCAAAGGGTCGTGTGAAGGCGATGCTTAAAGGCTTACTTTGTAGGTGGCTGTGGCCCTATTTAGAAGAAAAGATTCTAGCGACGGCTGACTGTTTCCTGGTGACAACTGAAAGTGTTCGAGATGCCTATCAAACCCGGGTTCCTGTCTGCACAAGAGGCCCAATCTTAATACCGAACGGCTTTGATGAGAGCGATTTCAAAACCGTCGATGGCTCGCAGGCTGGAATCTCTCACCGGGTGCACCGTCCCTATTTGGACATGTTGTATTGTGGGCGCTTCGCTGAGGTAGGGAACCGCTCCCCTGCCTGGTTTTTCCGTTCGCTACGGTCCTTGAATGATGAAGGAAAGCCTGTGCGTTTAAGAATAATCGGTGACGATTCAAGAAAAATTAAAAGCCTCATACGGCAAACCCATACCGAGAATATTATCTCAGCACTACCCATGATCGACCACCAATCTGCAATTGAAAATATGAGGGATTGTGATGTGCTTTTGGTTTACCAGGAGGCAACGAATGCAAAGCTATCTGCAGTGGCGGGAAAGACTTATGAGTACCTCAGAAGTGGAAAACCAATTTTAGCAGTCGCACCCCACGGAGATAATATCGAACTCATTGAACGTTTCGGGGTGTACTTCTTCATCTGTACTGACCACAGCCATGAGGCGATAATGGGGGCTCTCCGTACTCTACATAATAGATGGCAGAGTCAGTCTTTACCTGAAATTTCTTTTCCAAAATCCGACTACGTGAATTTATATAATCGCCGCACTTTGACCAAAAGACTTTCCGAAATTTTCAATGATGTCCTGCAGGCACGTCAAGAGATGATGAAGGGAACTCGTGTTCAAAATGGGTGAAGCAACCAACATTAGATCTACCGTACTTTATATGAACAACCTACGGCATCGCGACGATGTGCTCCGACATATGCCGCCTTTCTCTTCCCGAACGAGCCTGACGAAAATTTATCCACGCCAAGCGCAATTCTGACAGCCGAGTCAATGAACATGGGTCCTGGACACTATTCTAAAAGGATAAGGAGTTTCTCCAATGTTCTACTGGCATTTAGCTCCATACTGGGTGTGTACTTAACCCTTGAACTCGCTTTACGGCTTGTTGGTTTTGAGCCTCTTGCCGATTTCATGGATGGGCGTGAGTTAATCATAAGGCCCTCCGCTATTGACGAGAGACCGTATGAATTGAATCCTAATGCGGAAGGAAACGCATGGGGCACTTATGTCAAGGTGAATTCGCATGGTTTTCGAGATCGTGAATTTCACGTCGAAAAGGAGCGCGGTGTCTATCGGGTCATCGCCCTCGGGGATTCAATCACATTCGGTAAATCTTTGGCAGTTGAAGAGACCTTCCCCAAACAACTCGAAGTTCTGGTCAGCGAGAAAGGTCATCAAGTAGAAGTACTTAATGTGGGTCACGGCGGTTATAACACTCTGCAGGAAGTCGCCACCTTAGAGCACGTTGGAATTAAATTTAAACCGAATTTGGTCATCCTCGGCTATTGTGTTAATGACCTATGGGACATCTCCCCCACTGCGGAGTACATCAAGAAGGTAGAAACATATAGGTCGTCCCCCATATACCGATCGAGGTTAGCTCAGCTTATTAGGGTAAAGCTCGATAGGATACAAATGGCCCTGCACAATACACGCGTCAATAATGAACCAACCTTCCTGCAGAACAATAAACCGTACATCGTCGATGTTACTAGAGACCCGGCTCTACAAAGCCTGATGGCCAACTTGGCGCAGTTACTGCCTGCCGATGGAAGGGGCTTCAATCGTTATGTACCCATGTACACATCACCCCCGTACATAGGACGACTGAGGTATGCTCTAGAACGTCTCAAAGGGTTAGAGCGAGAACACGGCTTTGATGTTATGGTGGTTCTGATTCCTTTTTTACTGGAGACCGCTGAGACAAGAGAGGCCTACCACGCAGTTTACAAAATTGTAGAGCACGAATTGTCGAGACTAGAGTTTCAGGTCGTTACCGTATACTCCCGGTTTGAATCAGTTGGTTTCAAGAACTTACTTATGAAAGAGGAAGATGGCATACACCCCAATGCTCTAGGCCACAGAGTAATTGCGACACGGTTAACTGAGGAATTTGCCATCCCTTCATATGCTGGATCAAATCGTCGCAGTGAATAATGTCTTCAAGTCATTGATATTAAGATCCGTAATTGTGTTGCTCTTTTCGTTTTCTACAAGTACGAGCACGGTGCCCCTGCCATAGGCGTTAAGGGTAAAACATCTAACAAGACTAGGGGGAATTGGATATGAATGGAGAGGAGTCTTTGAAGAAAATACTCCCTGTCGCTGGAGCACGGCCGAATTTCATGAAGATCGCTCCGCTCATGGAGGAAAGGCAAAAATCCCCCCGGATTTTTCCTCATCTCGTGCACATCGGCCAACATTATGATGCAACAATGTCCCAGTTTTTTCGATGACTTGGGCATTTCCAAGCCAGTCATTAACTTAGAAGTTGGCTCAGGATCTCATGTTCAGCAAATTGCAGCCATTATGCAGCGATTCGAACCGGTTGTCCTTCGAGAACACCCGACATTGTTCCGGTCGTTGGAGATGTACATTCCACTATGGCCTGTGCCCTGACAGTCGTGAAGTTGGGTGTTCGGGTCGCACATATCAAACCCGGATTGCCCAGTTTTGATCGCCCGATGCCAGAAGAAATCAATCGTGTTCTTACTGTTGCGATTTCAGATTATATATTCACTACCGAAGAAATAGAAAAGGAGAATCTTCTGAGCGAGGGGATTACCCCGGAGATAATCCATTTTGAAGGCAATGTCATGATTGATACCCTTCTCAATTATAAATTGAAGGCTTTGGCATTTCAGGTCTTGGATCAATTGGGTTTAACTCGGCAGGGGTATTGTCTAGCCACATTGCACAGGCCCGGGAATGTTGACTCACGAGAAGTCTTGGGACAAAGGTTTAAAGCTTTCCAAGTGATTGGTGAAAGTATGCCAGTGGTTTTTTGTTGTTACCCTCGAACTCAAGAAAAACTCCTTGAATTTAATCCGACCATTCAGTCCGTTTCTCCGAAAGGAGGATTGTGCTGGAACAAGGAAGTATGGGTATGTGACCCTTTCGGCTATCTTGATTTTATGAAACTAATGATGAATTCTAAAGTTGGCATAACCGACTCTGGTGGCATTCAGAAGGAAACAACCATCTTAGAAGTGCCATGCTTGACAGTCCGTTCAAGAACTGAGCGACCTATTACAATCTCCCATGGAACGAATAAACTGATTGGAAATAAAAAGGACGATATTATTCGAGAAGTCCCTACTGTTGCCAAAGGCAATGGAGAGGCCCAAATAACCCCACTCTTGTGGGATGGCGAGGCAACCGAGCGGATCTTACAGGTTCTTTGTCAAAAATAAACTCAAAGAATACCTCCCTTTAAACAGCCCCAAAAATCCTAAATGGAAAAAAATCTTCCCAGTTTTTCCATCTATATAGAAACGGCTAATCTGCGTCTTGCAAAGTTAGGACGGCTTCGAACTGCATTGGAGTCAATTTCACAGCAGAGACCATCCCCGAATTGCGCGGATGAAGTCGCGTTACTGGAAGATGGCACCCTGCCGAAGGCGGTTCTGGAATCACTCTGTAAAGAATTCTCTTGGCTAAAAACCCATAGAATTCCTGAGGGCCAAACATATGGCGATCAGAAAGCTTTGGGTGCCAACAATCTGGAGTCTGAGGTTATCGTTTTTGCAGACCCTGATTGCATATATCGACAAGGCTGGCTTATCTCGCTTCTTCGGGTCTTTGTAGAGTACCCCGATGTTGGAGCCGTGGCAGGAGAGACAACGATCCCAATAACCGGACCGTTTACACTTTCAGCTGCACTTTTTTACTTTTTCCCCAGGTTTTCGGGCGATCGTAATCCTGCTCCGGCACGCGGGATGTACTTCAACAATGTGGCTATTCGCCGGCAAACCCTTGCCACGTGTCCTATCAATTCGGGACTGGCGCTTCGCGGAGGTCAGAACGTTATTTACTCGCGTCAATTAATGACAGCTAACATTCAGATACTCCGTCAACCGCTAGCGCAATGCGAGCACGCACCGCCGGAAAGTGTCTGGATGGCCATGAAAATATTGTTCTGGACCGGGCGTGATACGGCACGATTCAATAATATCATCTCGGCTCACATTCCCTTCGCCGGTGATTATGAACCTTACAATTTTCCTGGCGGGCGTATCAAAAAGCTTATTTTAAGATTGAAGGATATCTCACGAAAAGAAACGGCCATGCTGTTATGGTTCCCAGTGGCAGTGCCGATCCTTGGTCTTGTTTTTGGCGCATTCTTTGGCGGAAGGTTCGTTGAGCGATTACTCAGACTCACCGGAAAATGACGACTGGCGGGCTTTCTTTTGAAAGTCTGTTTGGGAGAGTTTTATGGCATCTCAATACCCTGTCCTATAAGCTGCTACCAATTTTCGAAAAGGATACACATATTGGCGGGCCACCTGTCGAAGTAAAGCTAATGGATGTGCCGATGTTTCTTTAGGATAATCTGGATCGGGAATTCCTGTTTCCGGGTAAAGATCATTACGGGGGCACCAGGTACCGAACAATTGGTCCCAAATCACCAATCTAGCTGAGAAATTACGGTCATAATATTCCGGGTCCGCAGAATGATGGATGCGATGATACTGTGGGCTAACTAAAACTCTACCGATTAGGCCGAAGTTCCAACGTATGTTTGAGTGAATGAGGTGAGACCATAACCAATTGAACCCGCGAACAGCGACCCACGTTGGGTAACCGACACCGAGGATAGCCAGAGGTAAAAACTGGATTCCATCCTCAATAAAATCTTCCATAAAGTGGGTACGATGTGTGGTGAGTGGGTTAATATTTTTTTGGCTGTGATGTAGGGCATGGAAGTACCACAATGGCTTTACTTTATGCATCATCACATGGGTTGCAAAGACCATAAAATCACCCGCTATGTAGCCTACAATAACCTGCACACCCAACGGCCAATCTCGTGCAAGATTCCACGTTTCCGGTGGAAACAGTATTTCGTAAAAATCCTTGTATAAAGCGGCATAAACGAGGAAGGCCGGTAGGAACACCCACCGTTTGAACACCGCAAACACGAAATCCTCTGCCAACTCCGGGGTGAGTAAGGGCCTCTTGTATACGTAGAAGGCATATTCGAGTACGAGACAAATACCCAGGACCGCGTATGCCTCCCAACTAATGACGTAGGTTGACAGCAGGTCTATGTACATTTGGATGAATTCCATCGGGAGGGATTATACAGCTACTTTACAGTTGTGCAAGTAATTCAAAATACCTATACGCAACGTTCACGCAGCTTTACCGAAGGGGCACGCGGGCGCGCAACGTGCGCTCGACCCAGTAACTGTGACACATGACGGTAACGAGTGAAACGAAAGTTATACTTCCGCACGTACCGTCCGTATGGCCAAAACCACCAGCTTTACAGCATCCAAAATTAAAAGGCTCTGTGGGGTAGCTATAAAGCCAGCGCCGGGACGAACATTTCTGACTGAACGCGGATTTCCGTGTCAATCGACTTTCAAATGGATCTGCACTCAATAAAACTGGCAACAGTCCTCGTGCTACTGAAATATTAAGGCGGCAATTCGAGGGGATTCTACGCCAGACGGAAGTGCTCGCTCGGCTACCCATAAGCTGGCCATCCTCGAAGCCGGTCGCATCCGCCTGAAACCAGCCTGAAACCTATACCAAACAATCAAAACCCCTGGATCTTTCAAAAGAGGAGACTCTTCCGCCCAGGGCATTTCTTAGAAAGTGGAAAGGAGTCAACATTTCGGATCATGGAATCCCATTATTCCAGAGGACAACTATGAGCAAGGAATTTAAAAACAATGAGAAAAGAGAAGAGTATGGGGCTGTTGAATATTTTTCATATATTGTCTTTCCATCACAAAATTCTTTCGCTACCGATTCTCTCCTATCATTACATCGGTGGTGATCTTGTCTCTTATTGCTTGGCCATAATTCTGTTGTTGGTCGATAGCCTCCGTCGCTTCAGCTTAGCACCTGGTATCCCACGTGCTAACAAAACCTTCTCATCATCAATGAAGGGAAACACCATGTCCCACCAGTCCTTTCGTTTGATCAGTCACCTCCGGTTTGCCTCCATTGGTTTTTTGAAACAAATAATACAATTCGCACTCCCCCTTCACTCAATTTGACCATTTCAGAATTCATAGCTGGCATACAAGGCATGCCTGCTCACCAGCATAAACTCCATTCATAGAAAACATCAGGTCAACATTACTGAGTGTCCCTCTAGAACACGCTTCTAAAGCGGGAAACCAATCCTTTTTTTTGTAAGGTTGAAAGAGTGTGGCCAATCATTTATCCTTTTTTACTTCCAAAATAATTATTCATTAATGAGGTAAAGGAGGTAATTTTGACACAAAAGAACCCCAAATTTATCCTGCTTATAGCGCTCTCTGCATTCTTTGCGTCTTGCTCGCTTATTGAACGCCTTGAATTTGGACCTACGAACACGGGATTATATTCTGAAGAGGATCTCCCTTCCTATCGGGACAACTACCAGCGAATATCCAGCTATCAATTCAACCCCGGGTATGGTGAATTTCACATTGGTCGCGGTCGAGTGAAGATGACCGGCATGTATTCGCTCCAAGATTCAACGACTGCGGGTTTGACTCAACTGGGCCAGATCGATTTGGTCATCGATTTTAGCGACAGGGATGAACCCAGGCCAGGCACACCAGGCACGGTCGAAGTTCCGATTGTCGAGGGCCAGATTAGCCGAGTGACTAATTTGGGTGGAGCAGAAATTCCCGAGGTCGGAATCGGGTGGGAAGGAACCTTGCCGATCACCGGATCCGTGTCACTTACCGAACCTATTGGGACACGTAATCCCCCGCAAGAGATCACGTTTGAGGCCAAAGGAAACCTTCGGTCGATTTCCCCTCATGGGGGGGCCGGTACCCAACGGAAGGTCAATTTGTCCTTTTCGGGGACCTTTTTGAAGGAGGTAGCACTTGGGAGCTTCCTCTTCGCAGCAGCGGGAAAGATTGATTCGACGAACGGGGAATCAGATTTCTATCTGGAGGAGGTGCGGTAAGAGTAAGAAAATCGCAACTGTTGGATTTTTTCAACATTCTTTGTGTCGGTGGGGCCGTTAGCTCAGTTGGTAGAGCAGCTGACTCTTAATCAGCGGGCCGTAGGTTCGACCCCTACACGGCCCACCATTTCAATCACCTCATTGCCTGTTCCCGCCACTAACCCGTTTCTCATAAAACCCGTTTTAAATCGGTTTCTGGAAATCGGGCGAACGCGTTCCTCTGTATTTAACGGCGG
>BQIZ01000162.1 GCA_021604365.1 Nitrospirales bacterium | reverse complement strand
CATTGCCTTAGTTAATCTCAATGGGGTGATCTATGCCATGGATAATACCTGTCCACATGCCGGAGGGCCACTTGGGGAGGGAACGGTAGCTGGAGATTTTGTCGAATGCCCCTGGCATGGATGGAAGTTTCATATCAAAACAGGTGTATGCCAAAAAAACCCGAGCCCGAGTTGGAACGTACCATGCTATGAGGTGCGGGTGATTGATGGGATCATCCACGTCGCCCAACCGACACCTGAGAATAGGCAAGAATAGTATATTGTTAAACTCAGCTATTTAAAAAATATCGTTCTTACCATGAATTCCCACTACCCATTTACGAATACACATAAGACGAGTCATGAGAGATGTTCGGATAGGTAACGTGAGGGGTTTAAGTAAGAAGAACACCGTTAGCAGATTTTCTTTCGACATTGGTCAGGACGGGAACTTTCAGCATTTTGTGAGGAAGAAAGGAAATTTGATCTCCATGGGGAAGTGGCGGCAAATTCTCAAACGGCATCAACTGTTGGGCTGCTAACGAAATCACTCGGATCGATTTTTCCTTACTATCCACTCTCCAGGCATATTCCCGCTCGATCCACTCCACGGAGCCCTTCTCCCTCACAATTTTACGCACCATATATTTATCTTCACCTTGAGCCTTTACCTGCCAATCTCCTTCACGAAAGGGAATACCTTTGGTTTTCAAGTCATCCACCATCAACTGAACCGCTTCGTCCAGCGTATAGCCTTCCCGAGATCGGTGTTTTTTGACCAACTCCAAAGCTTCCAACGCAAGAGGATCATCCGGAAGCTGGTACCCTGTCGGCTGCACATAGCGATACAGCACAAAAAATCCTATAACCAGAAGAACAACGAGAAGATATCCGAAAATCTTTTTAAATTGAGTCGACATGCCATTTATCCATTGTTATTTCCTGAAAAACCTCTTATTTCCATAGAGGGGATAATCCCCGGACCAGAGAGATCTGATCATATGGGGACCCGATTTCTATAGATGTTATAGCACACATGATTCCTGCATGCTTCCAGGTTTCCTCCTTGAAGTTTCTTGCCAGTATGGGGATCACCCTGATCTTCCGTCTACCGTTCCTGATCACAGCCCTCCCGCAAGGCCTTTTTTAGGGCATGAATCACCCTATTATTATCACGTGGGTGACGGATGGCAAGCCGAAGTGCCGGCTGGGTCATTCCAGAGAATGTCTGACAATCCCGAACCAGAATCCCTTGTCGGGCCAGTCGTGCAACAAGGCTGGCGCTCACACATGTCGAAGGTAACTCCACCATCACAAAATTCGCGGAAGTGGGAATGACCCGCAACCCCGAAACCGCCCGCAATTGTCTCATAAAACGTGGTCGTTCCTGGCGCATAAATTTTACACTCCGTTGCCGATACCGGGCATCACTTACCGCCGCGACACCCGCCACCTGCGCAAAATGGCTGACCGACCACGGAGGGAGTAGTCGACGGATTGTGGCAACCGTCTCCGGCGCCCCCACCAAGTACCCAAGGCGAATTCCCGGCATTCCATAAAATTTCGTAAAGCTTCTGAGAATGAGCAATCGTCTGGCGTTCGAAATCTCCTTGATGAGAGAATGCGAAGGACAAAAATCGATAAAAGCCTCGTCAACCACCATCCAAAGCCCGGCGTCTTCAGTTTTCCGATACAGCGTTCGAAGGGATCGTGCCGTCGCGACTCTTCCCGTCGGACTATTCGGATTACAAACAAACACGGCCGTATGTGAATCTCCATCCCTGCGCGCGGCCTTTTGAGAACTAGAGCAAATAGCATCCACGAGAAGCGAAAGCTCTTCCATAGGAGGAGCATACTTTTCCCCGGAGGTGGCCAGGACATGCGTACAACACGCACCCGCTAAATAAAGAGATTCCTCATACTCCATAAACGTAGGAGCTGCCACATATCCATGCCGAAGGGATAAAGCCAGAGGTAAAGTCCGAATCAATTCGGACGACCCGTTACCCAACGCAATCGAGTCCGATGAGATTCCATGCTCTCTGGCCAGTCGCATCCGCAACCCTTCAGCGGAAGGATCGGGATAATGCCCGCATGCGGGTAGGGCTTGCTGCATAGCCCTCAACACGGAAGTGGGTGGACCCAAGGGATTAATACTGGCACTGAAATCCATAAAGGAATCCACGGATCGTCCGAACGCCTTCGCGACCTGATGAACCTGCCCCCCATGCACAACCGGGTGGGTCACCACATCACCCAAGCCATGATCCCCATAACCAGTATCCCATAGGCTATCCCCATGACTTGTAATGCCACAGGAATGAGCGCCATGGAACATGGTGTGATCGGATCACCTAACCTGGCGCGTGCTTCCAGCACCCCTCCATACATATTACCTCCACCGAGTTGAACACCAAGAGCACCAGCCATGGCCGCTTCGGGCCATCCACTATTCGGGCTGGGATGACGACGCGCATCCCGCCGACAGATTTGCCAGGCTGAGACGCCGGAGCCCAATCGAATCGCCGCCGCGACACTCATAGCCACTGCTGTAAGCCGAGCAGGGACCCAATTGACGAGATCATCGGCTCGTGCAGATGCCCATCCAAAGTCACGATAGCGATCGGTACGATACCCAACCATCGAGTCCAACGTACTGATGGCTTTATAGGCCATGGCACAGGCAGGTCCTCCCAACGCGAGATAGATCAGCGGCGCCACGATGCCATCGGAGGTATTCTCAGATACGGATTCTACTGTCGCCCGAACAATCCCTTCTTCTGAAAGGTCGGCAGTGTCCCGCCCTACTAACCGGCCCACCTCAACCCGAGCCGATACGAGTGTCCCCATTCTCAATGCCCGATGAACCCGCATGGCATGAACCCACAAATCCCGACCGGCAAGAGTGGTAGAGCCCAGCACCACCCATAACACGGCGCCAAATTGGTCATGTACCAGTTCAGCCCATTCCAAGATGCCCCGGGTCACAAAGAAGCATCCAAGGGGAAGCCCAACGGCCAATCCAAAACCGGCCGTCCTTTTTGTCCATCGGCTAGAAATTCGCTCTAACGTCAGGCGTTCATAGGTCTGAATGACGAACCCCATCAGGCGAACGGGATGAGGCAACCAGCGGGGATCGCCTACCATCAGATCAACGACACACATCGCAAGGAATTTGAACCCCGTCAGGTCATCCGCCACCGTTAGTCCGGGAATTTTGAACCGGAAGGGATAGAGATGTTTTCAGTCAATTCTGCAAGACAAGTCGGACACACGCAGTCATCATAACGTTTCGCGATACTGTCATATTGGGCATCGCTCACGGGGACATCTTTACACCAACATCGGGAGAGTCCGCACTCAAAAGCTCGACCGCAACGTTCGCACTGTTTAGGATAGGTTCGTGTCATGATAAATCGGCCTCCCGTTTATGAATGGCCCTGTTCATTATTTCCCAAACTCTGAAAACACGAGGAGGACCGGACCCAAGATGAGAAAGAGCACTTCGATCCCCTCATTCATCGCTCCCAGCACATCTCCCGTGATACCGCCAAACTTTTTGGACATCCACCAGACAACCAATCGAACCACAAGGCACACGACTATCATCAGCATAGCCGCTGAGATCGCATCGAACATTCCCCACAACCCCAATCCCACAACCGTTGTGGCCACCAGAACATCGCGCCACGTCACCGTCCGAATAAACTGCGCAGCCAACCCTTCCGATCGTGGATAGACAACACCCCAGCAACCAATCACCATCGCCCATCGCCCGATAGCCGGCATACAGAACAACATGCCCTCTCGAAATCCTACTGGCAGAGCCAGAAGTCCGGCATAGCGAAGCCCAAGAATCAACAGCAACCCTGTGGCCCCAAGGGCGCCGATTCGGGAATCCCGGAGAATCATCAGCCGTTGATCGGGATCCCTTCCCCCCGACAGGGCATCAACCGTATCTGCCCAACCATCAAGATGGAGACCTCCCGTGACCAGCACGTAGAGAGTCAGCATCACCATATTCAAAACCACAAGAGGAAAAACGCTCTCCAATAATCGATCGATTATGACAAGGCTCGCGCCCAGCAGAAATCCAATAAAAGGAAACCAGCGAAGGGAGGCTCCGAACGTCACTGAAGGGATCTTCGACCCCGAAACTCCTGGAAGAGGAATGATTGTCAGCAGTTGCCACGCCAAAGAAAACGACGCCCATAGACTCCTCATGCCATTTCCGGGAACGGTCGTACGGCCTCATCCACGCCTGCGCTTTCGAACGTGGCCATTTGCGTCAGACAGGCCAAACTCGATTGAAGCAATCCGATAGCCAAACAGGCTCCCGTGCCTTCCCCGAGCCGTAGATCCAAATCTAACAGCGGGTGAAACCCTAATGCATCCATAGCCACACGATGCCCGGGTTCCGCAGAAACATGGGAAGGAATCATATAGGCATGACAATGAGGCTCCAGGGCGACGGCCAACAAAGCAGCGACCCCGGTGATAAACCCGTCCAGAACCACAGGCACCCGACATGCCGCCGCACCCACAAGAATCCCCACCAATCCGCCGATTTCAAATCCTCCCACCTTCGCCAGCACATCCAAAGGATCGTGAGCATCGGGTATATTTCGTTGAATGCCTCGCTCAATCACCTGAATTTTTTTCGCCAATTGCAACGCATCCACTCCTGTGCCTTTCCCGGTCACGTCGGCCACAGAACGGCGGGTCATCACCGCAGTAATGGCACTGCTGACAGTGGTATTGCCAATGCCCATTTCTCCGACTCCAATTAACCGGATCCCGTCAGCGTGCGCTTCCTGGACAAGACGGATACCATCTTCCACACTTTGAACGGCTTGTTCCCGACTCATGGCAGGGCCTTCACAAAAATTTCCGGTTCCCAGCCCGATTTTTCTCACCCACAAACCGGATGAAGCACCCATGTCCTCTTGAACGCCCATATCCACGATGCGAACCCTAGCTCCAATCTGGCGGGCCAAAACATTGATCGCTGCGCCGCCTTGTAAAAAATTTTTGACCATTTGTGCCGTGACCGATGAGGGATAGGCGCTCACACCTTCTCTTGCCACACCATGATCGGCAGCCAGGACAAATACCATGGCCTCCGGATTTTTTACGGGAAGCGACTGGGTTATCGAGACGTACTGGGTTCCTAAGGACTCTAGCCGACCAAGGCTGCCCTGAGGTTTCGTCAGGCGATCCCATGACAACTGAGCGCGACGCACACCGGCATCTGAAACCAGTTGAATCGCCGCAAGAATTTCCTGAATGAACGGAGAAGAATGGCTCATCGGTTACTTCAGTCTGAGAGGCAGGCCACTCACCAAAAAATAGACTTCATCAGCTTCAGCCGCGACCAGTTGATTCATCCGGCCCGCCACATCTCGAAATGACCGGCTGATCGCATCCCCGGGCACCAACCCGAGACCTAACTCATTACTCACCACAACCACCTGACCGCGACAGGCGCGAGCGGACCGAAGGAATGCCCTGACATGTGTCGGGACTTGCGAAGGTCGCACCTTATCTCGCAAGAGATTATTCAGCCACAGCGTTAAACAATCGACGACAATACTGGGATAGCTCGACCCTTCTTCGGCCAGCCATTCGGAAATCCTGGTAGAAATTTCGATGGTCGCCCACCCGCGGCCCCGCGAACGCTGATGCTTCTGTATGCGACCGGCCATTTCCTGATCGAACGGTTCTCCGGTTGCGACGAATGCCCGTGGGGATTTTGCTTTGCCCTGTTGTAAAGCAAACGTACTTTTTCCCGACCGTGCTCCCCCAAGGACAAATATCAGATTAGACGCGTCTGTGGCATTTTTCTTTGTCGCATGAAGACCAGAATTCTTTGACAGTGGAGAAAGACCCTCCCTGAAGGGACGCAGATGAGATTGACGAATAGAACCCATAGAATTGTTCCTACTAAACTCAACCCATTGGATCATCACGGCATGGATTCTGAAGACGAATTACAACAATAGGACCATACTAGCTCTTGGGTAAAGTTGGCTGTTCTCTCTCCCACAGAAATTCTGCTTCTCCCTGTTTGTTCGTCACCCACCGAGCAAACACAAATAACGCATCACTCAGCCGATTAAGAAAAACAACCAATTCGCGCTCGATCGGTTCTTCCCTCGACAGAGTGACACACAACCGTTCGGCACGACGACAAATGGTACGGGCGACATGCAGCAACGCGGCAAGTTCTCCTCCACCAGGCAAAATAAATTCTTTCAACGGCGCCAGATCTTTTTGGCACTCATCAATAAGATTTTCCAAGTGGGCCACATCCTCCGTGGTCACAGTTGGCATATTCGGAAATGATTCTCCCGGAGCTGTGGCGAGAATACCACCCAAATCAAATAATTTATTTTGCGTCCACTTCAAAATCTTCCCCATATCCTCAGAAATCTCAGCGCTCGTTCCGGCCTGTCCATTCGAAACACGAGCCAAGCCAAGCATTGAATTCAATTCGTCCACCGTGCCATAGGCTTCCACCCGAACGGAATCTTTCCAGACTTCCTGTCCTCCAGCCAATCGGGTTCTCCCCGCATCACCTGTACGGGTATACACTTTGGATATCCGCATTGTATAAGTCTCCAGAAAAAAGTTGAATATTTCGGTTGTTCTTTAATCGAATAGGGACTAAGAGAAATATTGACACCATCGTATCGTTAATCATCAAACGACCTCAAGGCTTAAGACCTCCTGTATTGCATGATGCCTTGTGCCACGGACGCATACACAGCCCGACCCATCATTTCCCCAAGAACTGTGTGAAGACCACAATGATCTTCTTCAATTTCACCGCTGGCTCCGACCACAAGACAATCGGTACCGGTTAAATCGGCCGGACGATCGGACTTGCGACTGGTGACACCGTTATCTCGAAACGCGGCAGCTTTTGCTGAGGAGGCGATATGTACCGCCTGGATACGTCCGGCGATCGTCGGAAGAGCATTTGTCGCCATCACCACATTCACGGTTCCGACCGAATCACATCGATAACCCAGCCCAACATCGGCATTGTCCAAAACCGAGCGGGCATTGGATAGTCCGACAGTCACGAGAACATGCACCCAAGCACCCGATGAATTCAGAAAACAGTCGGTAAATGCACTCACGTTCGCAGCGGTCATTAATCCGATAGTCTCTTCGGGAATGAGAGAGTGTGCTTTGAACAGAAGCCCAAAATCCTCCGCCAATGTAGCCAAAGTGGAGGATCCGTGAAGGCCCACTTGGACATTCGCGACCCCGGAGGCGGATGCTTCCCCACCATTCCAAGGCGCCCAACTTAGACAATTAAAATTCCCTGGAAACCGGACAATGACACAATTGGATTGTAAATCGATCTGAAGTGGAGAGGACACCGTTTTCACCAACTTAGTTTCCAGTAAATCCTCAGGTTACGACAGAAGCCTTATTGAGACGTGAGGTCAGGGCCGGAAGAACCGGATTCATCACGACTGCGCTTTCCCCACCTCTCATAATGCACAAGTTCCTCTAGTGGCATTCGTTTGCGCCATCCTGCTTTTTCAAGATCCGGTTGATACGCGAAACGTTTCACATATCCGACACACAAATAGGCAACGACCCACACGTCTTCAGGGATGCCTAGGACCTTCTTCAAGAGATCATATTCCAGAATTGAGACCCAGCCTACCCCAATTCCTTCCGCCCGTGCCGCAAGCCAGAGGTTTTGAATGGCACAGCATGTACTATACAAATCTGTTTCGGGCGCTGTGGCACGACCTAAAACGGATGGGCCACCCCGGTCACGGGAACAAGTCACACAGATATTGACGGGAGCTTCCTGAATGCCTTCCAGCTTTAGCCCACGGTACAGATCGGCTTTCGGTCCTTCATATCGAAGGGCCGCCTCTTCATTCGCCTGAAGAAAGAGGTCTTTAACTGCTTGTTTGGTCTCGTGATGACGGATGATCAAAAAATCCCATGGCTGCATAAATCCCACGGAACCCGCATGATGAGAGGCCAACAACAGCCGTTGAAGAATGTCCTCGGGAATCGAATCAGAAAGGAAATCCCTGCGGACATCTCGCCGCTCGAAAATAGCCCGATAGACCGCTTCCCGCTCTTCAATGGAAAAATCGCCGAGGAATTGAGAGATCGTCTGTTTCAAAATTCGACTCCTTTTTGAGCCTTGATGCCTTTGCGAAAGGGATGCTTAATCATCTTCATTTCCGAAACCAGGTCGGCGGCCTCGATGAGCTCCGGTTTCGCACCCCGCCCGGTAATGACCACATGAAGTGTGGAAGGACGCTGAGCGACGGCCTTTAACACTTGTTCAAGCGAGACATATTCATGGTGGATCGCAATATTCAACTCATCAAGAATGACCATGCCATAGGATGGATCTTGAAGAAGCTTTTCTACTTCTGACCACGCATCTTGAGCTACCTGTGCATCCCGTTCACGATCCTGGGTTTCCCAGGTATACCCTTCACCCATTCGAAGAAAGACCACCTGGCTGCCGAAGCTCTTCAGTATTCGCTCTTCTGCCGTATCAATGGCCCCTTTGATAAATTGC
>BQIZ01000161.1 GCA_021604365.1 Nitrospirales bacterium | reverse complement strand
AAAATCCTTGGGTGCAATCAGGAAAACAACAGATGGAGCAATCCCTTCCTTGGTAAGGAGCGGGCTGAGGAGATAGAGTAATTCCATGCGCATGATTCTTCTTGTTCTCCTGCTCATGATTGTCGTGTTGGGACCCCAACTGTGGGTGTGGTGGGTCTTCCGCCAATACCGTCAACACCGTGAGGATCTTGGAGGAACGGGCGGGGAATTGGCGCGTCATTTGCTCAATCGGTTTGGTCTGCAACAGGTGCGTGTGGAACCCACGCCGATGGGAGACCATTACAATCCGGAAACCAAAGTCGTCGGTTTGAACCCCAAACATTACAACGGCAGATCCCTCACGGCGGCAGTGATCGCGGCGCATGAGGTCGGCCATGCTCTGCAAGATTATGAAGGTTATTCACTTTTAAAAGATCGAACTCACCTGATCAAATTTGCTCAAAAAGCCGAAAAGGCCGGGTCCTATCTGATGTTGGGGATACCTGTCCTGGCTGGATTGACACGGATTCCTGCCGTAGGTCTCGCCGTATTGGTGGTGGCAATCGGGACCATGAGCGTCTCCGCCATGGTGCATCTCATCACCCTACCCGTGGAATGGAATGCCAGTTTCCGACGGGCTCTGCCGATCCTCAGAGAAGGTGGCTATCTGGCCCCTCCGGATTTGCACGCCGCCAAACGAATCCTCACTGCTGCCGCCCTCACCTATGTCGCCTCCTCTCTCTTCAGTCTGGTGAACATGTGGCGATGGATTCGACTGGTCCGGCGTTAGTTTTGCTGCAGTGCAAAGCGACATTTCTTCTTTGGAAAATGGGGCAAAGGGGAAGCGTGCATTTTAGTCACTTTAGAGTAGCAAGTGGACGATCGATATGGCTCATTACAGCATCGGGGGAAGCGACAAGTTGTGGCGTTTGATCTCGGTTGTCCCTTCTGGCCTCAGTCTCTACCTTGTCCCGAACGTATGAGTGCTCTTCTTTGAAACTCACCACCCCATCTCCGTTCAAATCAGCATGACCCTGCAATCCTTTGAGAAAAAAATAGGTAAATAGCCCATGCCGCTTTCCTGCGTAGGCAGAGCTAACTTCGTTGGCGGCCGAAGCGGTGAATACAATTAAATTAGGACTTGTTACTTTCGGGGTATTCATGGCAGTCAAATTGGCTCTTGTCCCAGATTTAATAATCGATCTCCCTCCTACTCCGGAAAAACACGAATCGATTACAACCGTAACCTGATTGGCGGGCAGTTTTCCCAGTTTTTCATATAATCGTTCAAGAGAATACGTCGTATCTTCAGGGTAGGTTAGATCGCCATCGTAAGGGACCAAATAGGCCCTGTTGGTAGCTATATCATAAGTCCCATGTCCGCCGTAATACACAAAGACCCTCGCGTCCGGTTTATTCCCCACTTTAGAAGGAAGCCACCTTTCAATTCTGGCTACCATCTGACTTCTTGAGGCCTCTTCATTCCTTAGTATGACAATATTTTTTTCTGGATATCCCAAAGATTGCATAAGATATTTCTTGATTTGCTCCGAGTCGCGAATGGCATATTCTACCCTTGGAAATCGTTGGTAGGCTTCAATCCCAATGATCACGGCAAATGACGAGCTATGGGGAGGCACCGAAACAAAGACCGGGGCCAATTCTTCATCAATCCGAGCATCACTCGCCTTTCCGAAGGGGTCGTGGGCTACATCTGGATCAAACTCCTGGTACTTATGTTGAAGATAAACCAATAAGGGGGCCATTAACCCCGCAGTGGCCGATCGAACAACTACAGAGCGTAAAATTTCCCGAACTGTATTAACCACCACCTGATCAATACTAGGAAGTCCGTCTCTCGACGTATTAACGATATCTGACTTTCGCCAGATATGATTTTGAGTCAGAACATGATAGAGATCTGCTCGCAACTTAATGGATACATCATACTCCAGGCCATCTATAAACCCTGGGGTATCAACCCTAATATCCTCAACTTCCCCCAACAAAATGAGGTCTATTCCTTTTTTTTTCGCCTCTAGGCGGAAAAACTCCAAATCCTGGGAGGGGTTATCCATGTTCAATAGGATGACTTCATTAAACATGTTTGTTCGACTCAACGCATCGTACATAGCCTTTTGCAAAACCACTCCATAATCTTTGTCAATGGGTCTGTCTTCGTAAGTCAGTTTTTCCGTATTGAATGGAGCTACAGCTATTGAGACTGGAACTTGATGAGCATCGCGAGGCGTTAGATCAATGGGTTTCTGTTCAGTAGAACAACTACTCAAGATGGGGAAACTAATCAGACACAAAATGGTGAGAAGGTTATTCCTCATTGCAGCATGCCTTTTTATTTTCCAACAGGTCCATTCTCTACCTCATCTTACGATATTTCATTAGTCAAATCGGACAACCGTCCCACGAATATTCACACAATTCGCAAAACCCAAAAGAAAAAAAGTTGAGGAAGACTCTGAAGAAACATTAACTAGAGCATCTCCTCCTTTAGTTTTTATCATTTCATCAATGATTTCGGGAACTGAATTTGGAACTGTCACGGGGAGTATCAGAATTCCATAGCCGCAAGAAGAACCTTCTTCTTCGGGACCCAAAGCCACATAACGCTCAGGAACAGGAATGGTAGAAGGTGCGAAACCTCCAGGATAGGTACAACCTAGGAAGCTGACTGTTCCAATGGTTACGATAACCCACGACATGAATGTCCATACCATATAATCCAAACTTTGAGGCTGATTCATTGGTTGATTCAAGACAAAGCCCTCACAGCCTGACCTTTTACAATGGTACAGTCATTCCCCATGATTGGAATAAAAAACAAGGATTTTTTATTTTCTACTGTCACTCCAACAAGGGCATCTGCCCCGTTTTCCTTTACGAGGTCAGCAATGATTTCTTCAGTTGAAGTTTTACTACCAAATGGAATTAATAAAAACCACGGACTGCAGGTGGAGCGTTCAGCCTCATTTAAAACTACATAATGCGGTGATAAGGGCTTGGTCGAATTCATGATGCCGACAGGGTGACGGGTCACAATACAGGAGGTGAGCGCAAATACACCTGTTATTCCGAGCAGTCCAGTTTTGAGAATAAAGGAAAAGTTGTTCATAATCTTCATCGGATGGCTGTGGGCTCTTTTCTCACTCTGGCCTGTCGAATCAACATATGGTGTTATATCTGCCCTTTGCGAGGGCAACTATTTTTTAATGAGCACAATATATGCCAAAAGGTCTGATGCTCTGGAATTAGGAACAGTGCCCAAATTTTGGTTTTATTGTAGGATAAACCGTTTTTTAAATCCAAGGTTGTCCGTGTTTCCCGTGAAAAGATTCAGTCCACAGAAAATTTTACTTTAATCCTATTCAAAAAAGTTATGGAAATGGATATGTGAGTGTATCTTTTTGGATGTTTTCGGGTAGGTCTGCATCTCTCTCATTTTTCTACCGGGCCTCACAATTGGTAAAACCGCATTCAGGAAAAAATGGAAAAAATGTTAACATGTCCTTACCCTAGGGTTGTTCCTTTCTTGGAGTCGCCGAAATAAAAAATGTTTGAGCATTCGCTACGGCTAACACCATGTTTGGGATTTTGTCTCCTTCAAATCCCTCAAACAATGGGAGAAGAATATCTCGTGAAGAGTTAAAACGTGTATCCTGAACAATGAAGTGTTTGCTTCCGGCGAATTCCCACTCTAGCGCAAATTCTTCAGGTTGCTGTCTCAGGAGGGACCTCACGGTCCCCAGTTCAGAGGGAACTTCATGAACCTTTTCTTGGGCCAACAGGGCCGCAATATTTAGCAACCGAAGGGCAATTTGAGTTGAGGGGGCAACACCCGGTTTTTCCAGAAGACTGGCTATTTGTTGTCTTGTCTTGTCAAATTGACCCGTTGTGAAATGGGCTTCTGCGAAGTTGGTTTGTGCAACCAGATCATTGGGATGATTGGTCAACCATTGAGACGTCAAGGCCAAGGCTTTTTTATATGCAAAAATTTTATCGTGAAAAATAGCATAGAGATTATGGTAAGCTTCAGCATAGTCAGGATACAGCAACATGACTTTTCTAAAACTTCCAACTGCCTGTTCCCAGTTCTCAATGTCTCTCGCGGTTCTGGCCAGGGCCACTTGAGTTTGTGCCCAGGGTCGAGGGGTACTTTCCATCGTCCTTACTTTTAATGCTTGTTCAAAAGCTCTGATCGCCTTCGCTAGGAGGCTCCCACCTTCTTCCCCGGTGTATCGACTACCTTGCTCCCGGTATACATTCCCTAAATTGTTTTGTGTGGCGGCCCAGTCCTGTGGAAACACTTCACGAGTGTAGACCGTCAACGCCTGCCGAAACGCTTTCTCCGCCTGGGCTAAATGTTGGTGGCCTTCTGTTTCGCCCAGCCGAATGCCCTGTTCGGTTCGGACATTCCCTAAATTGTTCTGCGTGGCCGCCCAGTCCTGCGGGAATTCTTCGCGTGTGTAGACCGTCAATGCCTGGCGAAACGCTTTCTCCGCCTGGGCTAGATGTTGATGGCCTTCTGTTCCGTTCAGCCGAATGCCCTGTTCGGTTCGGACATTCCCTAAATTGTTCTGTGTGGCCGCCCACATTGGCGCTAACTCTTTCCGTGTATAGACCGTTAGAGCCTGCTGAAAGGCCTTCACCGCTTCAATTAAGCGCTGGCGGCCCGCCTCACCTCCCAGCCGAATGCCCTGTGCGGTGAGGGCATTCCCTAAATTGTTCTGTGTGGCCGCCCAGTCCTGTGGAGACTCCTCACGGGTCCGTATCCTCAAGATCTGCCGAAATGCCTTCACGGCCTCGCCGACAAACCGTTGTCCTTCTTGACTGGCCGTCCGAATTCCCTGTTCGGTCAGGACATTTCCTAAATTGTTCTGCGTAGTCGCCCAGTCTTGCGGGAATGCCTCGCGAGTGTAGACCGTCAACGCCTGCCGAAATGCTTCCTCCGCCTGGGCTAAATGTTGGTGGCCTTCTGTTCCGCTCAGCCGAATGGCCTGTTCGGTTCGGACATTCCCTAAATTGTTCTGCGTGGCCGCCCAGTCCTGCGGGAATGCCTCGCGAGTGTAGACAGTCAAGGCCTGGCGAAATGCATTCATGGATTCGGACAAGCGCTGTTGTCCTTCCTTTCCGCCTACCCGAATGCCCTCCTGACTCAGCGTATTTCCCAGACCAACTTGGGCAGCTGCCCATCCTTCCATATTTCCTAGATTCTTATGCACTGTTCCCGCCTCGGAATAGGTCGTTTTCGCTTGTCGAAGATGTTTATATAATGCCGGACCTTTCGTTCGCACCCCAATGGCCCAATTGGCTTGGGCGATATCCATTTGTAGATTCGCCCACAATTCGAGTTCGTCCTCTTTTTTGATGTAGGGCGGGGCGTGTTCATATTCCTTTAAAGCCTGCTCAAACTGGTAATTGCCGTAAAGGCTATCTCCTGCTTTGCGGTATCCCTGAATAGCCTTTTGTCGATGTGATTCGGCTTGGTCCATCAATTGCGCGTATTCTTTGGCATGATTCTCGGCATACGTATCGAACAATTCTGCTGCTTTGCTAAATTGTTGTTCCACATAGGCAGCAAGTCCTAACTTAAAAACATCTTCCTGGTTCACCTTGACTTCCGCTACCCATTGATCGATTTGTTGTTTAGCCTCGTTGGAGGAGAATCCATACTCACTGGCCCATTCTTTAATGAGAGCCCCAAAATGAATCTTGGGTTGGATCGCCGGAATTTCCATGCTTGGCCTCACCTCCCGTTTGGCTTCCTCAGCGATTTTAGCGATGTAATATTCAATAAACTCGTCTGTCCAGAATTTCTTTGAGCCTTGAGGCAGAAGTTTGATGGTGACGAAGAGGCTCCGTGGCAGAGGAAGTGTGCCGTCGATGGGGTTCCAAATACGCCAGGATATTTGATTGATCTCTTTTTGCACACGAAAGGTTAGCGTTTTGCCAAATGTGATATGGGAAGGCAGATCAAAAATAAATTGCCCAAGGTCATCGGTTTCAGTGGCTTTGCCCGTTCCCGCCAAGCTCACTGACACCAGACCGGCTGGTTCCGTATCACCTGACGCCCCCACCAACAACACTTCTCCCTTAATCACTTGCTCGGCTGAAGCTACCATAATAAAGCTTTGGAAACTCATTAACACAAAAAAGAGTGCCTTCAGAGTTTTCATCGCCCCTGCTCCTGAACAGTGGGTTCCATTTTCAGAACATACCGTTGATCAGGAATGGTGACATTTCGGCGTATGGATTTAAACCCCGCTTTATTGGCGTGAAGTGTGGCAGCCTTTTCTGTCTCCGTCAGCACCTTAAAGACAAAAACCCCGGTTTCACGAGTGTGACTGGTCATAGATCCCTGCCCGGGAACGACCAGCGAAACTTTTACATCTTCCAGGCCCTTACCCTGAGAGTCGAGGACCTGTCCTTCAAAGGGATATTCATGTAGTTTTCGAGGAAAGTTATCTTCTTGGGTTTTCCATTCCATTATTTTTCTCGGAACGTCCCCCAAGTAAAACATTATGGCCAATACCCCAGCGACTAAGGTGACCCATGCTCCAGCCCTTTCAACAAAAGGCTTAGGCTCTTTAAGAACGATTTGGATTTGGTGAAGAACCTCTTGAGGTTTATGGGCTGTAACGACATTGAGGCTTTCTAAGAGTTTGTTTTGCTGTTCGTTTTGAATCGATGCGCCCTGCTGCTCCAAAGCGAAAACAATTTCTTCAGCCGTTGGTTGTACATCTTTCCAAGATATGCAATGTAACGGTTTCAGCGTGGCTGACAGGGGGGTGGAGTCCATTACACAGGGCATGACCGGCTTCTTCATGGCCACGGCAATGTTCCATTCCAGCTCGACAAAATCTGATTGCTTGGCCTCGGAGGACCAAAGCAAGACAAGCGCATCGGTACTGGCAATGGCGTTTCCCAAAGCTTTGGGCCAACGCTCTCCCGCATAAAGTTTGGTTTTGTCCCGCCAGACTTGGATGCCTTTCACACTGAGTGCGGCTTCAAGCTGTTGAGCTAAGTCCTGTTGTTTGCTGGCGTAACTGATGAATAGGCTTGCCATGAGGCTTCTTTCTTACTTATACGCTAGCCAAGAGCATTCCTGGTGTTTAAGATTTTCAACCTAAAACACTAGTTAAAATATTTAAAGAACTCAAGGAGTTTCTCTATCAGTGTAGTCACCCTTCATCTTCCTCTGATTTTAGGAGCACATCTGAAATGCGCCCTCGCAGATTGGGAGGTGTCTCAGGGAAAAATGCCGAAAAACCAGGCGGCATTATAGAATTTAGACTTCTCAGAATTTGAGCGGCGAAGAGGAGATTCCCCAAAAATACTCTGCCCGGTATGCACCATGACAGCAACACGCGTCGGGCGAGCAGGGTAGAAAGAAATCCTGAGCAGGAGGGAAATAGCATTCGCGTATGAGACTCCTGATCAGGCAGGATGGAAGGGAGCCAAAGATTTCTGCCCGATATTTAGGGCGTCAACACAATCCGTTTGAAAAGCAGTTACACAGAATGTTGGTTGTTCTGGTTCAAAACTAGAGAGCCAGGGGAATGGTAGGCGCTGGCCATTCTGCTTCCATGGCGGATAAGATGATTTGGTGCCCTATCTATCCCATGATACTGATAAGCAGACGCTCAAAGAATCCTTACGAATGCTGGTGGAAATTCTGAACGATGGAGATTGACCAGCCCTCTGTACTCAGCAAGCCTGGCGACACTCACTCGCCTGAGCCATTCATGTCTCAGAAGTTGTGGACCATAGGCCATTCGACACGGCCTATCGAGGAATTCGTCGGGCTACTTCAATCGTACGGCATTCAATTGCTGGTCGACGTCAGGACGATTCCGTTTTCACGGCGCAATCCCCAGTTTCACCAGGAGGCTCTTGCTCAGAGTCTTCGGGAAGCCGGGCTTCAGTATCGGCACATGCCGGCGTTGGGAGGCAGGAGGAAAAGCCGGTCGGATTCCTTGAATGTGGGATGGAGAAATCAGGGCTTCAGGGGTTACGCGGATTATATGCAAACCCAGGATTTTTGGAATGCGGTGGAAGATCTCGTGGCTATTAGCCAAAGTCTACGAATGGCTATCATGTGTGCCGAAGCTGTGCCTTGGCGCTGCCACCGGTCGTTGATCGCGGATGCTCTGGTCATACGAGGATGGACCGTTCACCACATCATCTCGGCAAACTCTCTCAAAAAGCACACACTCACCCCGTTTGCCAAACCTGACGCCGGTCGCCTCACCTACCCGTCAGAAAAACCCTCTGACTCCACCCTACCCCTTTTTTAACAAGAGGCTGATAGACGAGTCTGAATTTTAATGATTTGAAGAATGGAGCCGTTAAGAAAGAAGAGTAGCGTCTGGTAATCTTCAGTATGGAAATTGAAAGCGCTTGCAACAACTCGCGGTGATTGTTTCAGACTCGACCATCGTGCGAATTGGCGGATTTGAACAACGGGAAGTGCCCATCCATTTGCATTGCGGGCCAACACCGACCCGTTGGATCAGCAGTTCTGTATGGGGTATTGTGAGGTTTAGCGCTGGGCTCCCAATTCTT
>BQIZ01000160.1 GCA_021604365.1 Nitrospirales bacterium | reverse complement strand
TACCCTTGTGGCTGAAAAGATCAAAATTGATGATGTGGACTCTGATGCAAACGATCTGATTAAAGATCAGGAAGGTAGTCAATCCACAACTGGATTTCGTGCCAGTTTATTCCGGGATTCGCGTGATTATTACCTAGATCCCCGGCGGGGTACTCGAATCGGTGTCCGCGCGAGTTTTGGAACCGATGTCCTTGGAGGATCAAATAATTTTTATAGTATGGCGTTTGATGCAATGAAATTTACGCCTCTCCCCTTTTGGGATTTGCGTCATTCGATTCGAGGTCGTATCGGGTATGGCGATGGATTTAATGGGTCAGACTTTCCTATTCCTGAGTTTTTTTACGTGGGAGGTATTAACACTGTGCGGGGGTTTAAATATGGCCGTGCCGGACCGGTAACCGATGGAAACGATCCTGAAGGAGGCAATAAACAAATCATTTTTAATAATGATTTAATTTTTCCGGTGCTGCCTGATGCCAAGTTGAACGGGGTTCTCTTTTTTGACTATGGAAGAGGATTTTCCCAGGGAGATAAATTGGATCTTGATCTTCGAATGGCTGCGGGCATGGAAGTGCGATGGATTTCACCATTTGGGCCTCTTCGGGCGGCGTATGGCCGTCCTATAGATGGTCCAAAGGATGACAGAAAGTGGGTATTTGAATTTTCTGTTGGATCGGTTTTTTAGATGAATTCCGGAAAAGAAGCATGAATGGTTAGGAGGGATAGAGAGAACTATATGAGAAGTAGTACAGATGTTGGAGGTATGGGCAAGTGGATGGCTTTTGGGAGTTTAGTCCTCAGTCTTGCTTGGGGATGCGCGGGTATGGGCTCTAATAAACCATCGGAGCTTCCGGTCGGCGTCGTTGATCCTCAGAGGATATTGGCTGAGACGGTCAAAGGCAAGCGGCTGTCGGATGCCCTGAATGCCTTCATGAAGGATCGACAGACGCTTGTGGAATTAGAGCAAAGGGAATTACGGAAGCTGGAAAGTGAATTAATGGCGCAAAGTACGGTATTAAGTCAGGAGGCCAGGGATCGGAAGGAAGAACAGTTCAGGGCAAAAATGGCTGGATATCAACAAAAAGTCGCCGATTTAAATAGAGAAGTTCAAGAAAAACAGCAGGAATTGCAAAATGAATTTCGTCTCCAGGTACAAAGGGTTGTAACGGAAGTTGCCGGTCAACGTGGCTTGGGTCTGGTCTTGGAG
The DNA here is from genome assembly GCA_021604365.1 of Nitrospirales bacterium. Taxonomy (GTDB): domain Bacteria; phylum Nitrospirota; class Nitrospiria; order Nitrospirales; family UBA8639; genus Nitrospira_E. The sequence goes on along the minus strand of BQIZ01000160.1, from coordinate 7,537 downwards.
TATGGAGTCAATTCAGGCACATTGTTTTTTGAAGCTGGACTGGATATTTCTACTGATGTTATTCAGGCGCTGGATCGGGAGAGTGGGGCAATCGGTGTGCCATAGTCCGTGGAATGATTTATGGGCACGAGGAATAATCGTGGCAGAGGAGCAAAGAGAGAAAGGGGTCAATTATGGTTGAGGGCGAGTTGGATATTCTCCAGATTCAGGACTTACTTCCGCACAGATATCCCTTCTTATTAGTGGATCGGATCCTCGAAATTCAGGATGGGACCAGGATTGTGGGTATTAAAAACATCACGGCCAACGAACAGTTTTTTCAAGGGCACTTCCCCGGGCGTCCTATTATGCCCGGCGTATTACTTTTAGAGGTGATGGCACAAGTTGGCGGGGTGTTGGCCAGAAAAACGGCCAAAGGGATCGGGCGCCCTACAGTTTTTCTCACAGGAATTGAAAAAGCCAAGTTCCGTCGACCGGTTATTCCTGGTGATCAATTGCGGGTTGAGGTTCAGGTCGTTCGACGAAAAGATCCATTTTGGAAGATGGCCGGGAAGATCCTGGTCGATTCTTCCTTAGTCTGTGAGGCTGAAATGACCGCCATGGTCAAAGTCGAAGAAAGTGACGCCTAGCCGCGATCAATAGGGTCGTTGCGCGAGGCTGGCTTTGAAATCATGTTTAACTCAAAAAGTGAGAATTTGATGAATATTCATCCCACAGCAATTGTCCATCCCAAAGCCACAGTAGGAGAAGACGTCGTCATCGGGCCCTATTGCGTGGTGGGCGAACATGTCACGATAGGAGATCAAACAGAATTAGTGGCCCACGTGTGTGTGGAGGGGGATACGGAAATTGGTCGGTGTTGCCGGTTTTATCCATTTGTGTCTATTGGAACCCCTCCCCAGCATTTGCAATATAAAGATGAGCCCACCAGGGTCTGTATTGGGGATCATAATATTGTTCGTGAGAATGTGACGATTAATCGGGGTACGGCCTTTGGAAGTGGAGTGACCAGAATCGGGCACCATAACTTTTTCATGGCTTATACTCATGTGGCTCATGATTGTGAGCTGGGCAATCATATTGTGATGGCCAATGCGGCAAATTTGGCTGGCCACGTCTCTGTGGGAAATTCTGTCGTAATTGGAGGCTTAGTCGGGGTGCACCAATATGTACGGATTGGTGAATATGCCATGGTGGGAGGGTGTTCGGCCTTAGGACGGGATGTCCCGCCCTTTGTTCGTGCGGCCGGAGGCTATCGTGCCCAAATGTTTGGGCTGAATACGATCGCCTTGAGACGGCATGGGTTTTCCGGAGCACGCATGAATACCTTAAAAGCGGCATTTGAACTCTTATTCCGTCAGGGACATCGTCTTCAAGAAGCCATTAAACTTGCCCGTAACGAGTACGGTGAAAGTACAGACGTCATGACCTTTCTCACTTTTTTAGAAAGTACCAGTCGCGGGATCTGCCAGGTGTCTTCACGGGAGTTGGATGATGAAGAGGAGTAAGGCTGTGGTTGACTTGGTACGAAGGGTATGATTTCTCCTGAGCAAGATGAGCGGATTGGACTGATTGCGGGTAACGGGCGTTTTCCGATTATTTTTGCCGAAAATGTCCGGCGGTTAGGGTTTTCGGTTTCCGCCATCGCGCATGTGGGGGAGACTCTTCCGGAACTTGAATCCCATGTTGATCGCATTCATTGGCTTAAGGTCGGGCAGTTTAGTAAGGCCCTGGCGGCATTAAAGGGTGATGGCATCCGCCAGGCCGTCATGTTAGGTGGCATCCACAAAACCCATGTTTTTACGGCACTTCGGCCAGACCTCCGGGCTTTGGCTATTTTTAGCCGTCTGAAACATTGGAAGGACGATGCGATCCTCAGGGCGGTGGCTGGAGAATTAGAGCGGGAAGGGATTCAGATTCGGGAATCCACGTTTGGCCTTGAAGGTATATTGGCGAGAGAGGGCAATCTCGCCCACAGGAAACCGACGAGCAAAGAATGGGACGATATTCAATTTGGTTGGGATACCCTGGAAACCTTGGGGAAGTTAGATATTGGGCAATGTGTCCTGGTGAAAAATCGGGTGATTGTTGCCGTTGAAGCCGTTGAGGGAACGGATGGGACCATTACTCGTGGGGGGACACTTGGTGGCAAGGGAACTGTGGTGGTCAAACGCACGAAACCGCAACAGGATCTTCGGTTTGATTTGCCGGCTGTTGGTCCTCAAACCATTCAGTCCATGGTCGCGGTTAGGGCTTCAGTTCTTGCGATTGAAGCCGGTCGCACCGTCGTTCTTGATCGTGAAGAGATGTGTGCGAACGCCAGATCAGCAGGTATCGCGATCGTTGGAATCGCACCAACAGGTTCTTTTCACCCTCTTGTCGAGTCTTCCGATGCGCCCCCGCATTAAGGGAAAGCATTCCCAATCGTGGTGTTTCGGGGGGTGTAACCGGAACCGCTCTCTCTGTTCTCGAATTAAGCGACCATCTATCCCTACATGACACAATCCATACGAGTTGGGGTGATTGGTGTTGGTCATTTGGGCCGACATCATGCTCGCATTTATGGAACCCTGCCTTTCGTGACATTAGTTGGGATCTCCGATACCGATACTTCACGCGGGCAGGTCGTGGCAGATGAATGTGGCGTACCGTATTTCCAGGATTTGGACGAGCTGTTGTCTTTGGTCGATGCTGTGAGTGTGGCGGTCCCGACTTCGGCGCATTGCCTTGTGGTCACGACTTGCTTGCTACGCGGATGCCATGTTCTGGTCGAAAAGCCGATTGCCAGTCATGTGTGGGAAGGTGAGCAGTTGGTCGAGCTGGCAAAAGTGCGTGGGAGCATATTGCATGTTGGGCATATTGAACGGTTTAATCCGATTGTAGAAGTGATGCGTCCTCTGGTGAGTCAGCCCGGCTTTATTGAATGTCACCGTCTAAGTCCTTTTCAGCCTAGAGGGACAGATGTCGATGTGGTAAGGGATCTCATGATTCATGATTTAGACCTTTTGTTATCGTTGGGGTTGGGCCCCATTATGCAGGTGGAAGCGAGAGGAATGCCGGTTTTTACAGATCTGCCTGATATTGCCAATGTGCGAATTCTCTTTGAAAACGGGTGCTTGGCCAATTTGACTGCAAGCCGAATCTCGACCGGACGACTTCGAAAGATCAGAGTGTATCAACGCGATCGCTATCTCTCTGTTGATTTTGGTGGAAAAGAGGCTGTGATAAATACCAGGAGAAGTTTGGATGGTGGAACGTTTGAAGTTGAATCGCAACATATCAAGGGTGATGAAGGCGATGCTCTGACCCGTGAATTGGACTGCTTCATTCAATCAATTCTCGGGAATCCCTCCGCCCGAGGTGTCTCAGGAGAAGAAGGGGTGGAAGCCCTGAGAGTCGCAACCCAAGTTGTCTCGCTCATTCAACAACATGGCGGGTACTCGCCACCGTAATCGGTGGCCGTGCGGACTTTCCGTCATGAGTGATCTGTTAGAGTCTTGATGCCCAAAATTTTCTTAGTGACCGGTGAAACGTCCGGCGATATTCACGGAGCGCACTTAGCCCTGGCACTTCGGGAACTGAATCCCGCTGTTGAGTTAATCGGTGTGGGTGGCAGTCGGATGTTGGCAGCCGGAGTCTCGCTTCTTCCCGATGTGAAACAGGTCGATGCCATGGGCGTTCCGGGTATCCTGCAGCTCATACAGGGGTGGAAGACGTTACGAACGCTTGCCCGTTACCTTAAACATGAACGCTTTGATGTCATTATCCTCATCGACAGTCCAGGGTTAAATCTTCGTTTGGCCAAGGCCCTGGCAACGAGGTCACCCAAAATTATTTATTATATTGCCCCTCAGGTGTGGGCATGGGGAAGCCGTCGATTGGAAGTTATTCGAAGAGTGATTAGCCATGTGTTAGCGATTCTTCCATTCGAAGAGGCATATTTCCAAAATGCCGGTATTCCCTGCACGTATGTTGGACATCCATTATTAGACGAACTAAAGCCTGCATACGATATTATTCATGAACGTCAACAATTAGGGTTAGAGAGAGAAGATCTGGTAATCGGTCTGCTGCCTGGGAGTCGTGCCCGGGAAGTCCGGGATGTTTTGCCGGTCTTTCTGCGTTCGGTTGAACAGATTCGGAGTCAATACCCTCGCATTCAGATCCTTCTTGCCCAAGCGCATTCACTGTCCGATTCTGTGGTGAATGAATTTCTTGGACATTTCGGACAACAGGTGAAGGTGGTCAAAGGCCGGTCCAATGAGGTGATGGCGGCCTCAAATCTTCTGTTGGTGACATCCGGGACGGCGACGTTGCAATCGGCACTGATTGGAACGCCGATGGTCGTGGTCTACCGGGCATCACCCTTGACCTATCATATTGCGAAATGTCTAGTTAAAATTCCTTATATTAGTTTGGTGAATATTTTAGCCGGTCAAGAAATTGTTCCAGAGCTGATTCAGGATCGTATGACTCCCGACCGTATTGCACATGAAGCCTTAGAAATTTTACAAGACGCTCGCCGTCAAAACGACATGACCCAGGCTTTCCAGGCTATTCGGAATTCTTTGGGGGAGGCGGGTGCGTCAAAACGGGCTGCCGCATTTATTCTTGCTGAGGCAATCGTATGAAGACCTTATGGCGAATCTTGTCCTATCTGAAGGAGTATCGCCTGCGGTTGATTGGTGCGTTTGTTTGTTCTGCCGGGGTGGCAGGATTATCAGCGGTCTATGCCTGGCTTGTCCAACCGGTTTTGGATGGAATTTTCATTGAGCGCAATCAGGAGATGTTGGTCATCCTTCCGTTGGCTGTTCTGGGGGTCGCGATTTTAAAAGCGTCATTTGCGTATGGACAAGGGTATCTCATGAGCTATGTGGGGCACTGGCTGGTGTCCGATATTCGCCAACAATTGTTTATTCATATTGTGCGTCTGCCTATCCGTTTTCACGATGCGAATGCGTCAGGACGGTTGATGGCCAGGGTGATTAGCGATGTCAACGAAATGGCGAATGCCATTCCCAGTGTGTTGAAGGATATCTTTCAACAGGGGCTGACGTTTGTGGCGATGCTGTCGGTGGTCTTTTATCAAAATTGGAAACTCGCCACTATCGTGTTGGTTGTCCTACCCTTCTCCTCATTGGTGTTGGTCCGGGTCGGCCAGCGGATACGTAAACTTTCAAAACGAGGCCAAGAGTCAATTGGAAAAATGGCTTCCGTATTAAAAGAAGCGTTTTCCGGCATCAAGATTGTGAAGGCCTATGGTCAGGAAGAGAAGGAAGCTCAACGATTTTCTTTGACGAATCAAGCCTTTCGAACAGCAAAAGTGAAGTCGTCCCAAACTTCAGCCATGGCCTCTCCTCTTCTTGAAGTCATAGGAGTCTGCGGTGTGGCCTTTATTATCTGGTATGGGGGGGGATTGGTGATTGCCGGAGAGATGAAGCCGGGAGAGTTCTTTTCATTCCTGGCTGCCATGTTCATGGCGTACGCCCCCCTCAGGAAAATGTCCGGAGCCAATGAGTCGGTTCAACGTGCGCTTGCGGGAGCTCAGCGAGTGTTTCATGTTCTCGACTTGGAAAGCGAGATAGCGAAAGACGAAGGGAAAAAATCTCTTCCACCCATGGCGAAAAATTTGGAGTTTTCCGGTGTCAATTTTAGCTATGAGGGTTCTGAAGAACCCGCTTTGCACAAGATCAATTTCACCATCAAGGTGGGAGAGGTGGTGGCTTTCGTCGGGGCCAGTGGTAGTGGAAAAACCACTCTCGTGAGTTTGGTGCCACGGTTTTATCGTCCAACGGAAGGAGCCGTGAAAATCGATGGTCAAGATATTCGCCTGGTTGATCGATCCTCCCTGAGACGGCAGATTGGCATTGTGTCTCAAGAAACTGTGTTATTTGATGATACGATCAGAAATAATATCGCCTATGGCTGTTTGGATGCGAGTGAGGAGTCGGTTATTGATGCGGCTCGCGCCGCTTTTGCGTGGGAGTTTATTGAGCGACTCCCCCAGGGGCTGGATACGCTGGTTGGTGAGAATGGACTACGATTATCGGGTGGACAACGTCAACGACTCGCTATTGCCAGGGCGATTTTGCGGAATCCCCCTATTCTGATTCTTGACGAGGCGACATCCGCTCTGGATTCGGAATCGGAAAAGCTGGTCCAGAAAGCTCTGGTCAATCTGGTGAAAGCCAGAACGACCTTGATCATTGCCCATCGATTGTCCACAGTTCAACATGCCGATCGTATTGTGGTCATGAATCGTGGGAGAATTGAAGAGATCGGCACCCATTCGGCCTTGCTCCAGCAAGGGGGCCTTTATACGCGATTGTATCAAACGCAATTTTTATTTACCCAACCCGAACCGTTACCGACGATCTCCTAAACCGAATGATGCTGTTCCTATGTTGAATTGGTTGAAACTATCGCTCGCGCCTCCATTGGCAGCGGGAACCATTCGTCTCTTGGGACAGACGATGCGAATGTCCACCATTGGTGGGGAGCCTGTTGATGAGTTGTATCGCCAAGGTCGACAGATCATTATTGCCTTTTGGCATGGCCGTCAATTGATGATGCCGTTGGCCTACCGTGGGCGGCAGGCCTCAATTTTGATTAGTCAGCATCGGGACGGAGAAATCATCGCGCGTATCATGGGGTATTTTGGGTTTCAGTCCATTCGCGGATCGAGCACCCGCGGGGGATTTCGGGCCACCAGGCAATTGTTGAAGGCCGGGCGAAATGGCGGGGATCTGGTTGTGACACCCGATGGCCCGAAGGGACCAGCCTGCACGGTCCATTCGGGAGTGATTTATCTTGCCAAGGCGACGGGGTTGCCAATTATCCCTCTGACCTTTGCCTGCTCAAAAAAAAAGTCTTTACGAGTTGGGATCGCTTCCAGATTCCCTATCCCGGTGGGGTAGGGTTGTTTGTATGGGGACCACCCATCTGGGTCAGCGAGGATCTTTCCTCCGAGCAGCTCTCCGGTCCAGGGTTGGAACTGGAAGGGTCGTTAAATAGACTCACCGCTCAGGCCGAATTGGCTGTTCAGGATTCCGACCCCGTCAACTCGTTTCTCCGCAGGATGTCCTACCCCGACATGATCGAGAAAAAACAGACACACGAGCGGTGACCAACTTATGTATTATGTGATGTATAATGTGCTGCTGGTGCTGGCCTTTCCGATTATTATCGGACTCCTACTGACAAAAAAACGCAGCCAACGAGGTCTTTGGTGCCGGCTTGGTGGGGTTCCTCTCGAATTGCGAAATCTTCAGAAACCCGTCATTTGGATTCATGCGGTCTCCTTGGGGGAAGTGGCGACTATTGTTCCTCTGCTCCAGGCGATGAAACAGCAGTATCCTCAATGGCCGTTGGTCGTGTCGACTGTGACAGAGACCGGTCGGGAAGTCGTGGTCAAGCGTTTGGAAGATGTGGCTGTTCATTGTTATGCTCCCGTCGATTTTTGGTGGGCGGTTGACCGGTATATCCGCATCCTCCAGCCCCGGCTCTTTATTTTGGTCGAATCAGAATTCTGGCCGAA
>BQIZ01000159.1 GCA_021604365.1 Nitrospirales bacterium | reverse complement strand
AAATCTTCCACGAATTGCGATGGCCCACGACATTCCCTATGTGGCGACGGCTTCCGTGGCCGATCTCCATGATCTGGAAGCCAAAGTGACGAAGGCCATGAGCATCAGGGGCGCACGGTATATTCATATCCATGTGCCCTGTCCGCTTGGCTGGAAATCGGATCCTGCGCATACCATCAAGGTTGCCCGCCTGGCAGTGGAAAGCGGCCTATATCCTTTGTTTGAAGCCGAAGGGGGCGAAGTGACTGATCGAACGCCCATTCGGAAAAAAGTTCCTGTCGAGCAATACCTCGAACTTCAAGGTCGGTTCAGACATCTCTTTCATCCACGGGATGAAGGTGCGCTCGAAGCGATTCAAGCGATGGCGGATGCAAATATTGATCGGTATCACCTACTTCCTTTAGAGGGATGATCATGGAACAGAAGCCCTTTGCCATTACATTAAACCCCGCTTCGAGCCTGGCTAATCATACCGGCAACTGGCGGACGATGCGTCCGATCTATGTTGATCACCTACCACCCTGCAATCAGGGCTGTCCGGCTGGCGAAAATATTCAAGGCTGGTTGTATGAGGCGGAGGAAGGAAAATATGAAGAGGCCTGGCGGAAAATTATGGAAGATAATCCCTTCCCGGCGATTCATGGTCGCGTGTGTTATCATCCCTGTGAAACGGCCTGCAACCGGGGCCAACTCGATGAGCCCGTGAGTATTCATGCCGTTGAGCGGTTTTTAGGCGATTACGCGATTGAGCAGGGCTGGCAGGTGGAGGCGGGCGTGCCTACCGGCAAGCGGGTCCTGGTCGTGGGCGCGGGACCCAGTGGGCTATCTGCCGCCTATCATCTCGCCCGTCTGGGTCATGCGGTCACGATGATTGAAGCGGGTCCGAAACCGGGAGGCATGATGCGATTCGGGATTCCACAATACCGTCTCCCTCGCATTATCGTGGATGCCGAAATTGCCAGAATTGTCGCCATGGGCGTCTCGGTCCATCTGAATCACAAAGTCGACAATTTAGAAACGACTATCAAGGAAGGCGGATTCGATGCCGTGTTTCTGGCCATTGGCGCTCATCTGAGTAAGCGGGTTGATATTCCCGGTCGGGATGCCGGCCGGATGATCGATGCCTTGGGATTTCTCAAGGGAATGGATGGTGAGGATGTTCCCAAGATCGGTCGGCGGGTCGTCGTCTATGGTGGAGGTGATACGGCTATTGATGCTGCGCGAACCGCCAAGCGTCTGGGTGCCGAGGAAACGATCCTGATTTATCGGCGTGATCGCAGGCATATGCCCGCCCATGATTTTGAAGTGGAAGAAGCGTTGGAGGAGGGTGTGGTGACACGATGGCTGAATACCATCAGGCAGGTGAATGATACGACATTGACCGTAGAAGAAATGACGCTGGATGAGCAGGGGCGCCCTCAACCCACGGGCCGGTTTAAAACCTTGGAAGCGGACACGGTCATTTTGGCGGTGGGGCAGGAAGTGGATACCGGGTTTTTAGAGAATGTGCCGGGATTGGATATTTCGTCCGATGGCGTGATCCAAGTCGATGCCTCGATGATGACAGGGCGTGCGGGAGTGTTTGCCGGGGGGGACATGGTTCCTGCAGAGCGCACGGTGACTGTGGCCACCGGCCATGGGAAAAAAGCCGCACGGCATATTGATGCCTATCTCCGTGGGGGTGAGTATAAAAAATCATCACCCAATGCTGTTGCCACGTATGATCGTCTCAATACCTGGTATTACACCGACGCGGACAAGAGTCGGCAGCCCTACTTGGATCTGGCCAGGCGTCGGGCCAGCTTTGAGGAGGTGGTGGGTGGATTGGATAAGGACACGGCATTGCTCGAATCCCGGCGATGCCTCTCTTGCGGGAATTGCTTTGAGTGCGATACCTGTTATGGCGTGTGTCCGGACAACGCCATTATCAAATTGGGACCCGGTCAACGCTACAAAGTGAATTATGACTATTGCAAAGGCTGCGGGGTGTGTGCGGAAGAATGCCCCTGCGGGGCTATCGATATGGTCAAAGAAGTCAGATAGGAACAGGAAAATCGTGCGCACGCCAGAGTCGGTCGTTGAAAAAAGTACGAAGAGTCATTTGGCATCAACACATACGGCACAAAGAATGTGTCACACCAGGAGATGTATCTATGAAATATCTATTGGGCGTTGATGGATCGGATCAATCAGTCGATGCCACACGAGCGTTTGAAGCCCTCAGCCCGGCAGAGAGCTTGGTGGTCTTGTATGTGGTGAATGTGCCTGGAATTCCCTATCCGGCCATGGGCGCGGGTGTTGCGAAAGATTTGGGGATGGCGGTGAACAAAGCGATGCGGGAGGAAGGCGAACGCGCTATCGACCAAGCGGTGTCCCTCATGCCTTTAAACCCGGGACCCGTGACGAAACGATTGGAAACCGGCAAGCCCGCCGAGGTTATTCTTGCCCTGGCGAAAGAGCAGAACGTTGACTTAGTGGTGCTGGGAGCCAGGGGAATCGGTCAGATACGAGAGCAGATGTTCGGGAGTGTTTCGCATCGGGTCATGACCCATGCGCCCTGTTCGACTCTGATTGTCAAGAAACCTCTTCGCAAGATCCAACAGGTGTGCATTCCCGTTGAAAGCCAGGAAGACGGCGAAGCGGTCGTGCGATTCATGAAAAAGAAGCCCTTTCGGGTTCCGATCTCTGTGATCGTTCTGCATGTGATTCCATTTTCAGAACCGGTCTGGCCGGTGGGGGCGATGATTTCTCCGGAATTTCGAAAAGAGATGATTGCCTATGGGGAGAAATTCACGAATGGTCTCAGCACGGAATTGAAGCAGATGGGACATGAGGCCCAAGGGGTCGTTGTCGTCGGGGCACCCTCACAGACGATCATTGAAGAAGCGACAAAGCAAGCGGCTGATGTCATTCTGATGCGAACGCATAGCCGGTCGGGGGTGAGTCGATTTCTTTTGGGGAGCGTCTCTCATTCCGTTGTGCATCACACAGAGTCTTCCATCTTGTTTGTACGCGAATAACCTTGTCTAAAGGACAAATCTGGATATACTATCTTTTTCCCATAACCGATGAATAAAACCTGGTTTCTTATTGGTGCCGTCGCGATAGGAGTATTAGTTTTTCTCTATCTGGTCTTCTGGTGTCCCAGCCCCTGCCAGTAAGGCTTTTTCCATTTGCAGGCGCACCTCCTCCTGCATCCGTTTGTTTGTTTTTTTGTGTTCGAATGTCCAGCCTTGCTGGCCTGCGCTCCCCGAATCAGTCGACCTGGCACCCTGGTCAATGGTCACAGTGGGTATCGCTTTGATGTCATGCCGAACTTTCGCCCTGTTCAAGACACATTCCAGACAATTCTGTTGCTGGAACTAGGGGTGATTGAGTTCCTTGACATAATGGGGCTGTTGAAAAAAGCCGCCAGCGGCGTTCTCGCCATTTTTCCGTGCTCACGTACTGGAAGTATGCTCTGCGCGCAAAAATGACTGCGGTCTTGCTAGACGAACTTTTTTGAACCGCCCCGAGGCCTTTGATAGGCAACGTGCCTGTGGGTCAATATGTCCTTGGAAATTATTATTCAACACTCCCATACTGTATGGGACATTTCGGGCAAAAATTGGAAGACGTTTGGTAAGGAATATAGGGGGCGGTATAAGGAGTGGAGCCATCAGGCCTTCATAGGCCGACAGGCGACAAAAAAATAGCTGTTCGGTATAATGATATCAAAGGAGGGAAGTTCTCTCCTTTAATTGAAGGATATCTAAGGATGAACAATCAGACTGACAGAAAGGGGATCCTCAGGCTACTTGGATTGGCCGTGACCATGAGTTTGGTGTTTGCCACCAGTCTAGGAGCGAGTCCGTCTGTTCAGCAGATATCTCATTTAATCATTCCTATCCTTGGGACATCTGTCAACAAACAATTCAGGCCGGTAGGCATGGTAAGCCAAGTGGTGATTGATGTTTATGAACGCCAGGATCGCAATGGCCTTCAAATCCAATTTCATACCGAACCAGGAAAATTTTCCTTGTTTGCTCGTCAGTCGATTCACGCAGCCATCACTCGGGCGCTTGCCGCCGCCAATCTACAGTCTGATTCCTGGACCGTCCTCTTGAAATTTCCCTATTCCGGTCAGACGATATATGGGGAAAGTCTTTCGGCCATGGTGGGTCTGAGTGTGGTATCCATGATCAAGGGAGACCATCTCCTTGAGGGTCGAGCCCTAACTGGAACGATCACGGAAAGAGGATCCATCGGAGCCGTTGGGGGGCTTCAACTCAAGATTTTAGCTGCTTACAATAACCACTTTCAGCGTGTGTTGGTTCCCAGCGAGTATGATGTACGCGATGGAGACTGGCGTACGCCTTTTCTGATGCATGTCTCTCCTGTGGGGACGGTCGATGAAGCGTACTTCGGGCTGACCGGCCACCATTTGGCGACCCTTCCGTAAGGCCTGCCTTTCAAATATGGGGGTTACTTCCTACACGAACATTCCGAAATGTCTACAAACTCGAGCAACCCAACCGATGTAAGGAAGTACGACTGGTTTCCTGGGAGAAGACTGTGTATGACCGATCATGTTGACCTGAAAGAACGACTTCGTACATGCCCCAATTTGCCGCCGGTCCCCCAGCCGTGGCGAAGCGGCGCGGGCTAGAAGGTTGTCCCTCCCAGTCAGTCAAAGTCCATTTTTTTGTGACTTGCACTCTCAAACATCGCTTGATCTTCTCCCACCTGCATAGTGTCTCATAAAAAAAATTAAAATGGCTCAGCAAATCCTAGGGAGTTGGTCTCCAGACAGAAGTTCCAGAATTCTGTGTGTACCGTAGGGTGTGCGGAGAATGACCTGAGCAGTATGGTTCGATGAGAGTGGATGGGCCTCACCGATTTCGACTGCGAGTGCCGAGATTGCATGGCTTTGAAGGATAGACAGGGCTTTGTCTACGTCAGCCAATGGCAGAAACAGGACACAACGTCCTTCATTAGCCACATACAGAGGATCCAAACCAAGAATTTCACAGGCTCCTCGGACGGATTCGCTCACTGGGATCTGTGACTCGTCGATCGTCATGCTGACCTGGGCCGTTGATGCCAGTTCATTCAAAGCGCTGGCCAATCCACCACGGGTTAAATCACGCAGGCAATGGATTGACAGGCCTCGTCCAATTAGATCCATAACAACGTCATGAAGTGGAGCAGAGTCGCTGGCGATATCTCCGGAAAAAGTGAGGCCTTCCCGTTTGCTGAGCACGGCCATGCCATGTCTGCCGAGATCGCCGCTCAGAATCATCCGGTCGCCGGGAGTGATGCGGTGGGGGCCAATATCCACAGACGACGGGATGACGCCAAGACCGGTGGTATTGATAAAAATCTGGTCGCCTTTTCCGCGATCCACCACCTTGGTGTCGCCGCACACAATGTGCACCCCACAGGCTTGCGCGGTTTTCGCCATAGAGCTAACCACGCGTTTGAGGGTGTCGATCGATAAACCTTCCTCCAGGATAAATCCGGCACTGAGATACAGAGGATTGGCTCCCATCATGGCCAGATCGTTGATGGTTCCATGGACCGCCAGGCTGCCGATATCCCCGCCAGGAAAAAAGAGGGGATGCACCACATAGGAATCGGTGGTCATGACCAGATGTCCATCCTGCGATGGGAGTACTGCACCGTCTTGAAGGGAATTTAAAAAAGGATTAGAAAAGGCCTGAAGGAAAATCTCATGAATGAGGGTTTGCATGAGATGCCCCCCCCCGCCATGGGCCAAGCGAATCGTATCCTCGGTCGCATGGGGGAGGGGGCATTGAATCTTAATGTTCTTGGGCGTCATTTTTCACCTGGGGCGACTTCATGGTGTCGATATTGATAATAGGCGGCACACGCTCCTTCGGTCGACACCATCGGCGCTCCAAGGGGATGGTCTGGTGTGCACCGGGTGCCAAATGCGGAACAGGCCGAGGGCTTCATGAGTCCTTGGAGTATTCTCCCGCTTTGGCACTCAGATTCAGTGGCGTTGGCACGGCTGCTCAGCTGAATGCGATCTTTGAAGGTTCGGAGTGCGTCAAATTCGGAGAAGGTGGGCCGAAGTTGTAAGCCACTCTCCGGGATTTCTCCTATTCCGCGCCAATTCCGAGAGGCGGATTCAAAGACTTCGTCCACAACCTTGCGAGCTTCAAGATTGCCCGTCCGGTGAACGGAACGGGCGTATTGGTTTTCTACCTCGTAGCGTCCCTCTTCCAATTGCGCCACTACCAGGCGCAGACCTTCTAAAATATCCACCGGTTCGAATCCGGTGACGACAATAGGAACCTGATATCGCCGACAGATGGGCTCATAGATGTCATAGCCCATGATCGTGCAGACATGTCCGGCGGCCAGGAAACTCTGCACGCGATTCTCAGGCGACGAGAGAATGGCTTCAATGGCTGGAGGGACTAACACGTGAGCCACCAGGAGACTGAAATTGGAAAGGTGAAGACGGCGGGCTTGGAGAACCGCCATGGCTTGAGCCGGAGCGGTTGTCTCAAATCCCACGGCAAAGCAGATGATCTGACGTTGAGGATTACTTTGAGCAATCCCCACCGCATCCAAAGGGGAATAGATGATGCGGATGTCTCCTCCCTGGGCTTTCACGTGAAGGAGATCTTCATGAGATCCGGGCACCCGCAGCATATCGCCGAACGAACAAAAAATGACCTCAGGAAGCGCAGCCAGTTGGCATGCCGTATCAATGAGTTCGATGGGCGTGACGCACACAGGGCATCCCGGTCCATGAATGAGTGTGATGGCAGGAGGCAGAAGGCGGTCTAATCCATACCGGACAATGGAATGGGTTTGTCCACCGCAGACTTCCATGATGGTCCAGGGGTGGCGAGTGATCTGATGGATCTCTCTGGAAAGCGCGTGCACGGCGTCCGGGTCTCGAAATTCATCCACGTATTTCATGAAGAAAGACTTTCATCAATTCGACCATAACTGAGTTGTTCAATCAACGATAACGAATCTTTAGCCGCTTGCGCATCGACTTTGCTAATGGCGAATCCGACGTGGACGATCACATAATCTCCGACGGAAGCCTCGGGGACCAGGGCCAAGCATACTTCCTTGGTCACCCCGGCAAACGAAACCGTTCCCGTCCGAAGGTCGTCGTGCTCAATGCGTTGAATTTGTCCTGGAATGGCTAGGCACATAGGGGGGCCGTGGCTAAGTTGTTTCTGTCACACCTGGCTGCTGTCGGCAGGTAACCCTTCCTCTTTTTTCGGCGACGGGTTTGTCGCGAATGAATGTAAAGCGATGAGACACTGTCCCAGGGATAGGCCCCCATCATTCGTTCCAAATAGCTCTGAAGTATAGACCGTGACCCATCGTTTGAGGAGTTCCGCTTTTGAAAGATTGAGAAGCATCGCATTTTGAAAGACCCCGCCGGAGAGGACCACTTGGGTGCACGTCATGCGTTCCGCGATGTTCGTGATCAATGTTGCTAGTGTGTGGTGAAATTCGAAGGCAATCCCTTCCGGACTTTTCCCCGCGCATATGTCACAGACGATGTCGGAGATCAGTGGTCGCCAATCGACCACCCATCCTTCTTGCGATTCTGACATAGACGCTAAAGGCATGTGATAGTGTTGCGGCCTGGTGTGATTCATTTCACGATCTGCCAGAAATTCCAGGGCCATGGCCGCTTCTCCCTCAAAGCCGGAGACTTGGACTAAGCCCAATAACGCACTCACCCCATCAAATAACCGACCAATGCTGGACGTCGCAGGGCAATTCACCTTGTTGTCCAGTAATGCCATCAACGACCGGGTCATATCTGAACCTAAGGATTGGATCGGAGGAAGATCCATATCCATCAGCCGATTTCCAAAAATCTCATACAGTAAGGCCAGCGCCATCCGACGTGGTTCCCGCATGCAGATCTCCCCGCCGGGGAGGGGAAACGGGCGCAGATGGCCGATTCGTTGGAATCCTGAAAGACCACAGATTAAAAATTCACCGCCCCAGAGGGTCCCGTCTGATCCATATCCGGCTCCGTCCCAAGCTACACCCAGAACGGGACCCTTCAACCCATGTTGGGCCATACACGATGCAATATGGGCATGGTGATGTTGGACGGGAATAACCGGGATATGGCGTTGTTGCCCAAACTGACGAGCGAATCGGGTTGAATGATAGTCCGGGTGATTATCGCACGCGATGGCTTGTGGCGTCAGATCGAACAGGGTCAGTACATCGGAAACCGTTCGTTCGAATTGTATGGAGGCTTCAGCCGTTGAGAGGTCACCGATATGCTGACTGACGAGTATGTCCGTCTGTGTGGTGACCGCGATCGTATTTTTTAACTGTCCTCCCACTGCGATCATGCAAGGGAGACTCTCGGCGCTGTCCGATACATTGCACAATGGAAGAGGTGTGGGCACATACCCGCGTGCGCGACGAAGCATGACCGGTTTCCCACTCACCACTCGCACTACCGAATCATCCATAGGCCTGGTAATCGCGCGGTTATGGACGAGAAACGCATCGGCAATTCCCTGAAGTCGTTCCAGCGCATCCTGCTCATCAAAGAGGATGGGTTCATCTGATCGGTTTCCACTGGTTGCCACGACCGGGATGCGAAGATCAGCCATCATGAGGTGATGGAGCGGAGTGTAGGGTAACATGGCTCCCAGGTAAGGATTGTTGGGAGCAACTTTGGAGGTTAATGTCGACAGATCGGTTCGTCTCAACAAGACGATGGGAGCGGCCGGGGACGAAAGCAGTTCCGTTTCCTCCGGGCCGACTAGGCAA
>BQIZ01000158.1 GCA_021604365.1 Nitrospirales bacterium | reverse complement strand
CGGTTATAAAGGACACAAGTGAAGGTTGCGCTGGTTCATGATTGGCTTACTGGAATGCGAGGGGGGGAGCGGTGCCTTGAAGCGTTGTGTGAACTGTTTCCTGATGCGCCAATTTATACGTTGTTCCACGTAAAAGGCAGTGTGTCGGATACGATTGAGCAGCATCCTATTATTCCCAGCTTTCTTGATAGAATCCCGTTTGCGAAGAGCCGATATCGGTATTTGCTCCCTTTCTTTCCTTCGGCCATTCAGCGGTTAAAAATTCAACAGTTTGATTTGGTGGTGAGTTCGAGCCACTGCGTGGCCAAGGGTATTCGAGTGCCTCGCGAGACCTGCCATATTTCCTACGTTCATACCCCCATGCGATATATCTGGGATGGATTTGATACCTATTTTGGAAACGCAGGCTTTTGGAATTTTGGCAGGTTAGGGATGGGCCTTTTTCGGGCACGACTTCAGCAGTGGGATATGGACTCCAATGTCCATGTGAGTCGTTTTATTGCCAATTCCCACAACGTGGCAGAACGAATCACGCGACAGTATGGGAGACCGGCATACGTGGTCTACCCTCCAGTCGATTGGCAGGCCTTCCATGTGTCCCATTGCCATGAAGGATTTTACTTGATGGTCACGGCCTTTGCGCCTTACAAAAAAATTGACCTGGCCATTGCCGCAGCGAATGAGTTAGAGCTTCCATTGAAAATTATTGGTCAAGGACAGGATGAAAAACGGTTAAGGCGAATGGCCGGTCCTACTGTCGAATTTCTTGGCTGGCAGCCAGACCATCGTGTCAGAGACTTTTACAGTCGGTGCCTGGCTGTTCTCTTCCCCGGTGAAGAGGATTTTGGTATTGTGCCATTGGAGGCAATGGCCACCGGGAAACCGGTAATTGCCTATGGAAAGGGTGGAGCCCTTGAAACTATCGTTCCTCTCAATCCTTTGCCTAAGCTAGGCGAAAATCATTTAGAACAGGGCGCTCAAACGAGGGAATCTTATTCCGGGCTGACCGGGGTCTTCCACTATGAGCAGTCGGTCCAAGCAATCATCGAAGCCATTCAGTTATTCAAACAGCACCTCACTGAGTTCGATCCGGATGCGATTCGGGACCATGTTGAACCATTTGATCGCTCGCATTTCAAAGAGCAGGTGCAGCAAGTTATCATGTCCGCTTACCATGAATTTCGTCGGGTCCCACTATGTTGAAACGCCACAGTGAGTTTTTAAAAAATCTTCTCTTTCTCTCCGATTTGGTTGTGATTTGCGTATGTTGGGTTTGCGCCTACTTCATTCGTTTTTCTGTGCCGCTGTTTCCCATTACCAAGGGCATTCCTTCCATTGACCCGTATCTCTGGCTTCTTTTTCCAATTGTCGCCGTGTGGGGAATTTGTTTTTATTCATTTAATCTCTATCGGCCTCGAAGAATGGGTTCTCACCTGGCGGAATTTGTTGACATTGCCAAGGCCAATACGCTGAGTATCCTGATCTTGGTCTCATTGACCTTTTTCTCGAAGCCGTTTGAGTTTTCCCGTTTGGTGATCATGTATTTTTGGTTGTTGAATTTGGTGGTGTTGGGTTTTTCCAGGATGGTTTTTCGGGAAATTCTCAGGGTATTCCGGCGTATGGGATACAACCAACGCCAGGTGGTGATTATCGGAGCGGGAAAACTTGGGCAGAGGGTGGGAGATACGCTCAAAATGCATCCAGAGCTTGGCCTCCAGGTTCGCGGGTATTTGACCAGGAATGCCGAAAAGGTTGGTCAAACGTTGGAAGGGACACCTGTCATTGGAACGTTTGACCAAGCGTCGGATATATTAACCAGTAATGTGGACATCGTATTTTTGTGTTTGCCGCCGGAAGTAGAATGTGAAGCTGAGGGCCTCATGAAAATCCTATCTGCTACCACAGCAGGAGTGAAGATCATTCCATCCATTTATGAGTTTGTGACGTTGCGGGCGGAAGCCGAGATGTTTGAGGGTCTTCCGATTATTACCCTGCAAGGATCTCCCCTTTATGGGTGGAATTTGTTTCTGAAACGGATGGTTGATGTCTGTGGTGCGGCCGTGGCTCTGGTAGTGGCCTCACCAATCGCGTTGATAATTTCGGTGCTTATTAAGCTCACCTCTCCAGGTCCTGTTTTTTATCGGCAGACCCGGGTTGGCCTCGATGGGAAATCCTTCAGTATTGTGAAAATACGGACCATGCGCATGGATGCCGAAGAAAAAACAGGTCCAATTTGGGCTGAAGCGCATGACCCACGCAGGACGCTCATCGGGACGTTTCTTCGACGGACCAGTTTGGATGAATTGCCGCAATTCTGGAATGTATTAAAGGGAGAGATGAGTATCGTGGGGCCGCGGCCCGAGCGACCTGAGTTTATTGAGAAATTCCGGGCACAGATTCCCCAATACAACTTGCGTCATAAAATGAAAGCAGGGATTACGGGTTGGGCGCAAATAAATGGTTTGCGCGGAAATACTTCCTGGGAAAAACGTTTAGCGTATGACATGTATTACATTGAGCATTGGTCGTTATGGCTGGATGTGAAGATTATGATTATGACTCTTTGGAAGGGGTTGATACATCGGGAAGCGTATTAGCCTTTGACTCTTTGTGCCACTATGCGGCAGTGCTCTCATTGGGCATTTTGCCTACCTGGCTGAATATCCCTTCATCTGATTATTCCTGGCATTGTCCTGAGAATGTCTTCCCTTCATCGCTTGCTGGAGATGTCTGTCACGACATTTCAAGTGAAAGTAGATGGGAAGGCATCATTTGATTCTTGTTCCTGCAGGTACCTCGGTGGACATATTGAGGAGTTCAAGGACCTCTTGATCTCCTGCAGCTAACACCATCCCTTGGGATTCAATCCCCATCAGTTTTGCCGGTTTGAGATTCGCCACGACAACAATGGTTCGGCCTACCAAATCTTCCGGGACATATTTTTTTCCAATTCCAGCCACGATCTGACGCTGTTCTGTGCCGATATCCACTTGGAGCTTGAGAAGTTTTTCAGACTTCGGAACCCGTTCTGCCGTTAAGATTTTGGCCACCGTCAATTGGATTTTTTGGAAATCGGCGATGCCGATCTGCATCACGTCGCTGGGTGCTGGTTGCTGTTTGGTGGATTGAAAGGGCTGAGGTGTTTCCATGTTTGTCCTGTTCGGGTGAATGGCCATTTCCCCGTCTGGGCTCTTCCGGGAGTCCTGTGGGGGGTATTCTCTTCTGGGGAATAAGGAAGCGCCTTTACTGGTTGGTTTCTTATAGAGGTATCCACCCCAGCGAGGAAACTGTTGCAACACGGGTGTGGAAAAATTGGTCGACAACCCCAGTCGAGTTTTCATGGTTTCGGCAATCTGTGGCATAAATGGGTGCACTGCCAACGTAAGAAATCGCAAGACCTCCGTGAGATGAAATAACACGGTGTGAAGACGAGGCGTGTTTTCAGGATCTTTGGCCAACATCCAGGGAGCGGTTTTATCAATATATTGGTTCGCTGACTGGATTAAGCCCCACGTGGTTTCCAATGCGCGATTAAATTCTAAGTGGCGAAGGTGCGTGTCAATGGAAGGAAAAAGGGATGAAGCCGCATGTTGGAGTTGACGATCCTGATCCGTTTCGTGCTGGGCGTCAGGTTGAGGAACGGTATTGTTGGAAAAATTTGCCAACATGGTGAGGGTGCGGGAGAGAAGATTGCCAAGATCATTCGCCAGTTCGGCATTATACCGGCTTCCGAATGCCGTGATGGAAAAATCTCCATCCTGGCCGAATGGCACTTCCCTCAAAAGAAAATAGCGAAAGGCATCAGCGCCAAATTCTTTCACCACGGCATAGGGATCAACAACATTCCCTCGACTTTTTGACATCTTTTCCCCATTCACGGTCCACCAGCCATGCGCAAAGATGGATTGAGGGAGAGGCAGTTCCAAGCCCATTAACATGGTTGACCAGTAGACGGCATGGGTGGTCAGGATATCTTTTCCGACCAGATGGAGGGACGCGGGCCAGAATGTTGCGTTGCTGGGAGTTGGAGCGAGGTACTCCAGTGCTGACAGGTAATTAACCAGGGCGTCGAACCACACATAAGCTACGCAATCCCGATCAAATGGCAATTCGACGCCCCACGACAAACGTGACTTGGGTCGGGAAATTGACAGATCTTCCAGGGGCTTTTGGAGAAACCCTAAGACCTCATTGCGACGGGAGTCCGGTTGAATGAAATCGGGATTTTGTTGGATATGCTCCTTCAACCGGTTCTGAAACCGACTCATGCGAAAAAAGTAATTTCGTTCACTCACCTGTTCCACTGGTCGCCGACAATCCGGGCACAGGCCGTTCTCCACATCCTTTTCTGTCCAAAATCGCTCATCAAATGTGCAATACCAACCGGTGTATTCGGCTTGATAAATCAAGTCTTTGTCGTGGAGGACTTGAAGATACCGTTGTACGATTGCCTGATGCTGGAGATCGGTGGTGCGAATAAACCCGTTGTGGGAGATATATAATTGCGACCAGAGATTTTTGAACTTTGGCGTGAGGAGGTCACAATGTGCTTGCGGATCGATCCCGGACTTTGCCGCAGCCTGTTGAACTTTTTGCCCATGTTCGTCTAATCCGGTGAGGAAAAACACCTCGTGGCCTGTTAACCGATAAAACCGGGCTAGAACATCGGCGGCGATGGTGGTGTAGGCGTGGCCAATGTGAGGAACATCGTTGACGTAATAGATAGGAGTGGTGACGTAAAACGTGTTGGACATGACAATACATCCTCTGTTAACTCCGAACCCTCATGTGTAAAACGACTCGGGTGGTCGTTGAACCGGGGTAAGCAGGAATTGATGGTTAGGCGAGCTCTGGTGAATGCGATAATTCCAATTGGTCGTGGAGATGAAAGAAAAATTGCTCCAATCCGATTTGCACGTTAAGATTTCGTTGTTGCCCTCGCTCGAGTTGGTTGAGTTCATGGATTAAGACCAGAAGTGAAGAAGGGGTGATCTGTTGGGCCAACTCGCGAAGAGCAGATTCTTTATCCTGATACAACGTGGGAGACAAGGAATGATCCAGAGTCAGCAATAGCAAGTCTCTGAGCCCTGCCCAAAACCAATGAATCGCTTCCTGTACCTGGTTGGATTTGACCAGCCCTTCACTCATATCCATCACCCGTGAAGCCGACGCAGTATGTTCCCCAAATAGCAGATCCCAGTACTGACGGAGTTTCACCTTCAATTCTATGGGGTCACAAGACAAAGCTGAACCCAATCGGCCTTCCGCAAATGCCGCTATTAACCGGGCATCCGAGGGTTCTCTATCCGTCCGGTCTTTCAGAAATTCATAAATGCTGGTGGACGAAAGTGGCGCAAATCGTAATGTAATGCATCGAGACCGAATCGTCGTCAGTAGGTGTTCCGGACGGCTGGTGATTAAGAGAAAGAGGCAATGGTCAGGAGGATCCTCCAATGTCTTGAGCAAGGCATTGGCCGCTTCCTTGGTCATGGAGTCGGCCTGGTCAATAAGACATATTTTATGAGATCCCAGGAGGGGGCGATAAATGACCAGATGTTCGATGTTGCGAATTTGATCAATGGGAATTTTGGGATTCTGTTTCTGGGTATCTTCGGGTTGAATCAACAAAAAGTCGGGGTGTGTGGTCTGGGCAATTTGGTAGCATGACCGGCAGAGACCGCAGGCATCAGGTGTTGGTGCCGTCTGGGGTGCCTCACAGTGCAGATATTGGGCAAGCGCGATAGCGGTCAGTCGTTTTCCTATGGTCGGTTCTCCATGAAACAGATAGGCGTGCCCCAGATGATTTGTGGAGACCGCTGTTTGGAGCCATTTAATCGGTCGTTGATGCCCGACGAGATCTCGAAATGCCATGTTGAGGAGCCCCTTTCGTCTGGACGCGCTTGGTAGGGCGGCTGGGTTGATGAATTGCCTGGGTCAGGCATGTCGATGGCAAGGCCTGAATGAGATGTGACATCATGGACGCGATGAGCGTGTTCAGGATATCAGGGGGTTGCCTGGCATCCAATTTTTGAATGCGTTGGGGGTGCTGCTTGGCGAGGGCGAGGAAGCCTCGACGCACGCGTTGATGGAAATCCAAGGATTCCTGGTCAAGCCGATTTTGGTGTCCGGCCTGTTGTCGTCTGGTCAACCCTTCTTGGGTCGGGAGATCGAGTAAAAAGGTGAGGTGTGGAGTCAGTCCTTCTGTGGCAAATTGGTGAGAATGCTTAAGAAAAGTGATATCACGGTGTCGTCCGTATCCCTGGTAGGCCAGGGTTGAATCAAAAAACCTGTCACACAGCACAATGGTGCCTTTGGCAAGAGCTGGCCGAATCACATGAGCCACATGTTGGGATCGGGCAGCCAGGATCAGGGATGTTTCACATTCTGGAGTGATGATTTCATTGTTGGATTTCGTTTTGGAGTGGGCAAGCAAAAGATGACGAATGGCCTCGGCCAAGGGGGTGCCCCCAGGCTCTCGAGTTTCTAATACCTGATAGCCTTGAGCACGGAGGGCCAGAGCCAATCGACGGCATTGCGTGGTTTTTCCGGACCCTTCTGTACCTTCAAAGGTAATGAATAACCCGGAACGCAGTTCACGTTTTCCGTTTTTGTGGTTTCTTGGTTTCATGGAAATTTAGACTGAGCGATCCTAGTCTAAGTCATTGAAATTCGCAAGAAAAGTCTTGCGGGAATCCAGTCCTAATTGTAAGATGCGGTAACATCCCTGTGGCTTCCTTCCTTAAGTAATTACCCTGCCTGCCAATGTAGCGGGTACAAGGCAATCTTTTCATGAATACCCTTCGCGCCTCCCTCAGACGCTATTTTTTGACAGGCCTGTTGGTGATTACCCCAATTTGGGGAACCATCCTCATTTTAAAAACCCTGTTTGTGACTGTGGATAGTATTCTGGGGACGGCATTAGCGGATTTGGTGTTGCCAGATTATTACTTCCCTGGTCTAGGTATTTTGGCATTATTGCTGTTAATTTTTTCTGCCGGGGTCTTTGCCACCAATTTTTTGGGTAAACGATTGGTTGTCCGGTGGGAAGAATTTTTAGATCGGGTCCCGATTGTACGTGGTATTTACGCAACACTAAAGTCGATGATGGATATTTTGTCCTTTAAACAACGTGAAAAATATAACAAAGTGGTGATGATTCAATTTCCAAAAGAGGGACACTATTGTTTATCGTTTGTCACGGGTGAGACCAGAAAGGAAATCCAGAATTTGGCTCCAGAGCCTCTGGTTCATGTGTTTGTCCCTACATCTCCAAATCCCACTTCCGGATATTTTCTCTTGGTTCCAGAGCGAGAAATTATTCCTGTAGATATGGGAGTTGAAGAAGCCATGAAGCTTATTGTCTCAGGTGGGTTTTATTCTCCTCCAGATAAATCCTCTAGCATTGAAATTGCAAAAAAACGGGATAGAATGACTCTCAAGGACTCACCAAAAGTCCAAACCCCATAAACAAGTAACCTTTTACCAAAGGCATGACAAGCGTAATGAGTGGTAAAAAAAATACGGCCGCGATGATTCTGGCTGCGGGGCAAGGAACACGGATGAAATCGGCTTTGCCAAAAGTTTTGCATCGAGTCGCTGGTCGTCCCATGCTGTGGTACGCCGCGACCTTGGCCAGGAAAGTGGCGACACAGACCGTTGCCATTGTGGTCGGTCATGGATCGGAACTGGTCCAGGCCTATCTCGAGGAAGAAAAGGCTAATTTTAAGCCGTTTGAAGTGGTGATCCAGGAGAAGCAATTGGGGACGGGGCATGCCGTTCAACAGGCCTTTCCAGTGTGTACCCGTGCCGTTTCCTGGCAAGCGGACCAATTCTTGATTCTTAATGGAGATACCCCCTTATTAACCCAGGGCACCCTGGCTTCCCTTGTTGATTATCATCAATCTGAAAAGGCTGGCCTGACAATTTTAACGACGGTCATACCGGAATCACATGGATACGGGCGAGTGGTTCGCGGGCCATCAGGCGGGATTCGCCGTGTCGTCGAGGATCAAGATGCTTCAGCGGAAGAACGCGGTATTTCGGAAATTAATGTTGGGACATATGTCGTAGACGCCACCTTCCTTGGGAAGGCATTGAGCCAATTGCGTCCGCAAAATGCCCAAGGGGAATTCTACATTACCGATATTATTGAAATGGCGGTTCAGCAAGGCCTGAAAGTTGCGGGATGGGTGACGAAAGACCATTTGGAGACGACTGGGATTAACACAAGAGAACATCTGGCCATAGCCGAGAAAGAAATGCGACGACGAATTTGCCAGCGTCTCATGTTGTCAGGGGTTACCATGTTGGATCCCGAGCGTGTGATTGTTGACGATGGGGTCGAGGTCGGAAGGGATACCAGGCTGTATCCTGGAGTGATGCTGGAAGGTCGGACCGTCATTGGAACCAATTGCGTTATTTACGGCAATTCGAGGCTGAACAATTGCCTGGTCGGCAATAACGTCGTCATTCAGGATTCGTGCGTGTTGCTGGAAGCCACGGTAGAAGAAGGCGCGGTCATTGGGCCTTTTGCACATTTGCGTCCTGGTAGTGTCATTCATCGAAAAGGTAAAGTGGGTAATTTTGTGGAATTGAAGCAGACTGAAGTTGGAGAAGGGTCTAAGGTCAACCATTTAAGTTATCTCGGAGATACCCTGATTGGCAGGAATGTGAATGTCGGCGCCGGGACCATTACCTGTAACTACGATGGATTTCGAAAGGCACGGACACAGATTGAGGACAATGTCTTTATTGGGAGCGATGTGCAGTTAATTGCTCCGGTTACGATAGGAGAAG
>BQIZ01000157.1 GCA_021604365.1 Nitrospirales bacterium | reverse complement strand
AGTCATCCGTTCGACAATGTCTGAACGCAGCCACTCTTTGGCTCGCTTCAGCTCTTCGATGACTTCGGGAACGGGTCGGCGTCGAGTGGTTTTGCCATTAAATGGTGAAACACTGCAAAATTCGCAATCAAAATGACATCCGCGCGTCGTGAAGGTACATAGCCTGGTCATATAAGAATCAGGGCTGAGCAATTCAATACGCGGTGGTTTGTAGTGATTCAAGGTTGGAAATTGTCCCATCCGATAGATTCGTTTCAAGGTCCCGGCTTCGATGTCCGTGATGACTTGGGGCCAAAGGTCTTCGGCTTCCCCGCAGATAATGGCATCACAATGACGAAGGGCTTCATCAGGGCAATAGGTGGGATGGACACCTCCGAGAATGACCGGTTTCCGACGTCGACGAAATTCATCGGCAATTTCATAAGCCCTCGGGGCATAACACGTCATGATGGATACTCCAACCACATCACAGGGAGTTTCAAAATTGATATCCATAACGGCTTCGTCCACGATTTCGACATCCCAGGTTGTCGGAGTATAGGCTGCAATCGTTGGTAGGCTGAGCTTCGGAAACCAGATTGACCGGCGTTCGCTTGTGGTCATTCGATAGGGATTATTTCGTGGATAGGGATCAAGCAACAGAAGTTTGGGCCGAATTTCACCGTGAGCGAGAGGGGTATCCATTATTTTTATCCTCCACAAACAGGTGGATAGGCTGTGGGGGGTTTTATTCTACTCTGCGAGGTTCTCTCTGAACAAATCCCTGCATATTATCGGGTATCGATAGGATACACGGTGGGTAATTCGACTGCCTCCTCAAGCGGTACATTCAAGGGGTCTTCGTCAATGCCTCCCTCTATTCTGGCCTGCTCTCGCTGTTGTTTGAGTTTCTTGGCTTCAATGCCAACTTTTTCAGGAGGAATGGGAGGGCCGACCGCCCCGCAACCTATTGAGGAGAAGAGCAGTGCCAGCATGCAAAAAGTGAGGAAATACTGGGTAGAAGTCCTAAAAATATGACTCATGCCGTTCGTGGTTGTTTCATGGAGCGTTTCATTTCGGCCTGTAATGATTTCTTCCAACCATTGATCTGTTTTGTGACTTGGGCCGTAGCGGTACCACCTATAATGTTTTTACTGTTAATTGCCGCTTCGGGAGTTAAAACTTGAAAGGCCTTGGCATCAAAAGACGATGAGGCGTTCACTAAATCCTGTTGCGTGAGTTGTCCTAAATCCTTCCCTTTAGCTAAACACTCCTGTACCAGGCTTCCCACCACGTGGTGAGATTCACGGAAAGGCATTCCCTTTTTAACCAAATAGTCCGCCAATTCCGTTGCCAGCAGAAAACCCTCAGACACGGCTTCTTTCATGGAATCAGGTCGTATCGTGAGTTGAGCCAGGAGTTCTGCGTAGATTTTAACCGATGTGGTTACGGTATCTAATGTGTCAAACAATGGTTCTTTATCTTCCTGAAGGTCTCGATTGTAACTGAGTGGCAATCCTTTTAAGGTGGTCAGGAGGCTGAACAAATGTCCATATACCCGACCGGTTTTTCCACGGATCAGTTCCGGGACGTCCGGATTTTTTTTCTGTGGCATCATGCTGCTGCCCGTACAAAATCCGTCGGAAAGATCCGTAAAGTGGAATTCTTGCGAGGACCATAAAATGAGTTCCTCACTTAGCCGAGAGAGGTGCATCATCACGATGGCGCAAGCGCTGAGCACCTCAATGACGTAATCTCGGTCCGACACGGCATCCAGGCTATTCTGGGTCACGCGAGGGAAATGTAGTAAGGAAGCCGTATAGTGTCGGTCGATCGGGTAATTGTTTCCAGCCAATGCGCCGGATCCTAGAGGCATGACGTTAATCCGTACCAAGGCGTCCTGGAGACGCCCCTTGTCCCGCTCTACCATCTCAACATAGGCCAGGGCATGATGCGAAAAGAGAACGGGTTGAGCCCGCTGTAAATGTGTATAGCCCGGCATCATCACTCCCATATACCGCTCAGCGAGGGTTACGAGGGACTGTTGAAGTACCCGGAGATCCTTGCTTAGGTGTTGGAGAGTATCTCGGAGATAGAGTCGAAGGTCCAGGGTGACCTGATCATTCCGACTTCGGCCGGTGTGGAGTTTTCCCCCAATAGGCCCAATAAGTTCAGTCAGCCGCCGTTCAATGCTCATATGCACGTCTTCGTCCTCGGTCTTCCATTGATGCCGGCCGGAGCGAATGTCCTCGCGAATGGACTGGAGTCCTCGAATGATGGTTTGGCATTCTCGCTGCGGCAATACCTTAGCCCGTTGTAACGTTTTACAGTGAGCGATACTGCCTTCAATGTCGTATTCATACAGGCGGCGGTCAACGTTAATCGAGGCCGTGAAGGTTTCCACGAGTTGATGTGTTTGGCCTTGAAATCGCCCTCCCCAGAGTTTTTGATCTCCTGTTTTTTGTGGCGGCATTGGTGGAGGAGGCCCTGCAGAACGGGATCGGTTGCTGGGCGGGGTTGCGCTGGCGCGATTCTTCATGAAGGCGACCTTCCTAACCATTCAAGCAAAATAGCTTTTTGGATGTGAAGGCGGTTTTCGGCTTGGTCGAGAACTACTGATTGTGGGCCGTCCAGTACTTCTTCGGTTATTTCCTCCCCCCGATGGGCTGGCAGGCAATGCATGACCAGCGCATTGGGTTTTGCCTCTTTCATCAGCTGACCGTTGACCTGATAGGGGGTCAGAGCGCTCATGCGTGGTTGTTGTTCGTGTTCCTGGCCCATGCTGATCCACACATCTGTGTAAATCACATCAGCGTCCGTTGCTGCGTTTTTAGGATCGTGGGTGATTTCAATCCTGGCACCGGTTTGTTGGCCTTCTATTTTGGCTGCCTCAATGACTCGAGGATCAGGTTCATAGCCTTTTGGGCATCCTACGATCACGTGCATACCCACCTTAGCCCCGATCTCGACAAGGGAGTGCGTGATATTGTTTCCGTCTCCAATATATGCCAGCTTTAAGCCTTTCGCGTGGTCTCTGTGTTCAACAATGGTCAAAAGATCAGCCAAAGCCTGGCACGGGTGACAATCGTCCGTTAACCCGTTGATAACAGGAATCGAGGTGTGTTGAGCCCATTCTTCTAAGGAGGCTTGGTTGAATGTTCTTACGACGAGTCCATCCAAATATCGTGTTAAGACTTTTGCCGTATCGGCTAAGCTTTCCCCACGACTCAATTGGATTTTTTCGGACGCAAGAAATATGGCTTGTCCACCCAGTTGATTCATGCCTGCTTCAAACGAAACCCTCGTCCTCGTAGAAGGTTTCTCAAAAATAAGCCCAAGCGTTTTGCCCTTCAACGGAAAGGTCGCACGCCCCTGTCTTCGGGAAGCCTTCAATTTTTGAGCAAGGGCAATCAAATGGTGAATCGTATCCCGGGGAATGTCGGCCACCGTCAGCAGGTCTTTGGGGGGAGCTGTCGTCTTCTTGTGTGGTGGGACAGACATGGATTTTCGAGTACGAGAGGCCTGACTTGGTGGTGACATGATTTATCGATGTTTAGAAAGAACTTCAGAGAGAACGGACAAGAGCCGGTCAATCTGTGCGTTGCTGATGATTAAGGGAGGCACAAATCGGAGAACTTTTCCCATTGTGCAGTTTATGAGGACCCGTCGCTCAAGGCATTCCAGGACCAGAGGTTTTCCGTCAATGGTTAATTCTAAACCCTGGAGTAAGCCCTTTCCACGGACTTCCTGAATAGAGGAGAATTGTTCCTTCAGAGAACTGAGTCCTTTGGCCAAATAGTGACCGGCAGCCAGTCCCTGTTCAAGTTTACCGGATTCAATAAGGAGTTCTAAGACTTTTAAGGCTACCGCGCAGGCTAAAGGGTTGCCTCCAAACGTGGAGGCATGAGTGCCTGGCTCAAATGCCGCTGCGACGTTGTCGGTGGCCAAACAAGCCCCAATGGGTATGCCTCCCCCAAGCCCTTTAGCTAACGTCATAATGTCAGGTTGAATTCCGAACTGTTCGTACGCAAATAACGTCCCTGTTCGTCCCATCCCCGTTTGGACTTCATCAAAAATGAGGAGAATTTGTTGCTCTGTGCAGAATTCTCGGAGTCCTTTCAGGTAGGAAGGATGGGGAACCATAATCCCACCTTCGGCTTGAATGGGTTCTAACATCACAGCTGCCGTTTGTGAAGTTGTGTTGGCTTTCAACGCCTCTAGATCATTGAATGGAACGTAGCGAAATCCAGGAACAAGGGGTCCGAAGCCTTCTTGTAATTTTGGCTGTCCGGTTGCCGTGAGGCTCGCCAATGTTCGTCCATGAAAGGAGTTCTCCATGGTCAGAATTTCAAAGCGTTCCGGACCGAAGGTGTTGTGTGCATACCGTCTGGCTAACTTTATGGCGGCCTCGTTGGCTTCCGTCCCGCTATTGCAAAAAAACACTTTGTCGGCAAAGGACAGTTCTACCAGCCTTTGGGCCAATTTGGTTTGGGGTTCGGTGTAAAACAGGTTCGAGGTATGAATGAGTTGTCGGGCTTGTCGTGTGATGGTCTCTACCAGATCCGGGTGAGCATGCCCAAGAATATTGACGGCAATCCCCGCGAGACAATCAAGATATTCCCTGCCTTCTGCATCATACACCATGCATCCATTTCCCCGAACAAGCGAAATGGGTAGGCGGGTATAGGTATTCATCAGAAATCTATCCGCATTTTGTTGGAGTTCACTTGTAATCATATATTCATTTTGGCAAAAACCCGCGTGAATGCAGGCGAATTTATCACACGACTTCTTAGGTTCGCAATAATGAGCTGGGTGGGAGATTGGTCAGATGACAAAAAGGCAGGAGAGAGACTCCTGCCCGGATCCCAATTCAGGTGAGGGGTCGTTAGATGCTAAATATCGTTACGGCTGCTCAGGAGACTGCCGCCGAAGATCATACGCTAAGCCCAATCTACTCAATGTCCAAATAAGCCACTTGGATGGATCAAAATTGTACCAGCGGACCCCATTTCGATAGTCACTTTGATACATATGATGATAGTTGTGATATCCCTCACCAAATGTGAGTAATGATATCCACCAACTATCCCTGCTCGAATCAGATGTGCCATGGGGTTGATCGCCCCAGATATGGCAAATGGAATTGATGAAAAACGTTGAGTTTAGAACAAAGAAAGTACGTGCAAGCCCAGCCAGCAGAAAACATCCGAGACCGCCAATCCACCCATTGTACAGAAATCCCACTACGAATGGCAGCACAAGTCCAGACAAAAGAATGGGAAGGTAATATTTGTCTTGCCACAAAATCAGAGGATCCTGAAGGAGGCGTGTGGCATATTTGGGGTCACGATTGGGGTCCTTCCAGAAAATCCAGCCACAATGGCTGTGCCAAAAGCCCAGTGTGGCGTTATAGGGGTCTTCCTTCTGGTCGCACCGGGCATGGTGCCTAATATGATCGCTGGCCCATTTTAATGCTGAGTTTTCTAACGCCATACCGCCTGCGATTAAGAATATGGCTTTGATCCAGTTTGGGCACTTAAAGCTCCTATGGGTGATTAACCGGTGATAGCCCACTGTAATGCCTAATCCTGTAAATAGGTAAAGCATGATAAACATGGTCCAGTCTACCCAGGAAAAATCGTAAAAATAGGCATACAAAGGGAGCCCGACGATTGTGGTCAACACAATTGATCCAAACAGAATCATTGTGGGGAAATCTCGTTGTGGAGTTCCGGCTAAGGAGGGATCTAACGTTCGTGACATAGCTGACTAAGTCCTCTTATATCTCCAGTCACCAAGGAGAATGTTCCCCACACAAGAGGGAAAATTCAACGGCGAGAGATTTGTTTGTGAAATAAAACCTAGGATTGAAATCTCTTTTACATATACGAAAGCGGGTTGTTGAAACCGACTAACACGGGCCTTGATTTTACCGTGTAAAAGAGTGGCTTGAGATTATAATGTAACAATTTAGTTGGGAAGAGGCAATCCCATAGCAGAATTCAACAATGGTACTATTCATGTGTCCAGAATACCAAATGAATTGAAAAAGTCTAGGGGACCCTGTCCAGGCCAAGGCCCCCTAAATACTACTGTCTGGCGTTTATTTTTGAATTCGCAATCAATATTGCGGACCCATTAGCATTTGTTATGCCCTCAGTTACGAAGTCCCTTGAAGAAATATCAGAACTGCCCGAGCTATATTTTAATACTTGTAGCTGTCTTCTTTGAACGGTCCATTAACTGGAACGTGAATATAGTCAGCCTGAGTTTGAGTGAGTTTAGTGATAGCCCCTCCGAATCCACGAACCATATGGGCAGCCACTTCTTCATCGAGATGTTTCGGTAAAACTTGAACTGTAATTGTTCCACCTTTTTGGTCTGCGAATTTCCGTTCGTAGAGGTAGATTTGCGCGAGGACTTGGTTGGCAAATGAACCATCCATTATTCTGGAAGGGTGTCCGGTCCCATTTCCCAGATTCACCAAGCGCCCTTCGGACAGCAAAATGAGATGATCCTTGCTGGCTTTGTCACGATACACCGTATGCACCTGAGGTTTTACTTCTTCCCATTCCCAGTTCTTACGCATAAAAGCAGTGTCGATTTCATTGTCAAAGTGTCCGATATTGCAAACGACCGCACCAGATTTCAATGATTGCAGTATGGCTGAATCGCAGACATTCAAGTTGCCGGTAGCCGTGACTACTAAATCTGTGTTCTGAAGAAGGACGGAGTTGGTGTCTTCGACCTTGCCGGTATTGATGCCACCTTTATAGGGAGAAACCACTTCGTAGCCATCCATGCAGGCTTGCATGGCACAGATTGGATCAATTTCTGAAATTTTGACAATCATGCCTTCCTGGCGGAGTGATTGAGCGGAGCCTTTTCCGACATCGCCGTACCCAATTACCAGGGCTTTTTTTCCTGACAAGAGGTGGTCAGTGGCGCGTTTGATTGCGTCATTTAAACTGTGGCGACAACCATATTTATTGTCATTCTTTGATTTGGTGATTGAATCATTCACATTAATGGCTGGAACCTTTAGTGTGCCATTTTTTAACATTTCCAGTAAACGATGGACCCCAGTGGTTGTCTCTTCAGTGATTCCATGAATTCGCTCCAGCATGGCTGGATATTTTTTGTGGAGCATCATGGTCAAGTCGCCACCGTCGTCCAGGACCATGTTCGCATCCCACGGTTGGCCGCCCTTTAGAATGGTTTGCTCCAGGCACCACTCATATTCTTCTTCGGTTTCACCCTTCCAGGCGAATACAGGGATTCCCTTTGCGGCGATGGCAGCGGCAGCATGATCTTGTGTTGAAAAAATATTGCAGGATGACCAGCGGACTTCAGCGCCCAGCTCTATGAGCGTTTCAATTAACACTCCTGTCTGAATGGTCATGTGAATGCAGCCAAGAATCTTGGCACCTTTTAATGGTTGTGAGTCGTGATATTTCTCTCGAAGAGCCATCAATGCAGGCATTTCTGTTTCGGCAATGCATAATTCTTTTCTTCCCCAATCAGCCAGACGGATATCAGCAACTTTATAGTCAATCAAGGCGGTTTTGGTCATAATTGCAGTGCTCATAGGAATTGTCTCTCCTTCTCTGTTTGAGTAATGAAGGTCTATTGAAAAGGGGGGAAGGTTTGGTCCCCTTCCCCATCATTCGGCGGGCTAGGCACTTGGAAGTTATAGGCCTGCGCCTTTTCGGAGCAAGCTGGCTTTGTCAGTCTTCTCCCAAGTGAACCCAGGTTCGTTTCTGCCAAAATGTCCGTATGCAGCGGTCCTTTTATAAATAGGACGTCGCAACTTGAGGTGCTCAATGATACCCCTGGGCGTCAATGGGAAATGCTTGATGATGAGCTTTTCAATCCGATCAATTGATGCTTTTTCGGTGCCCTTTGTATCGACCAAAACGGAAACCGGTTCGGCGACCCCAATGGCATATGCCAATTGTACTTCACATTTTTCTGCTAATTGGGCCGCAATGATATTTTTTGCAATATAACGGGCCATATATGAGGCTGATCGATCTACTTTGCTGGGGTCTTTCCCTGAAAAAGCGCCTCCTCCGTGACTGCCAACACCTCCATAAGTGTCTACGATGATTTTCCTTCCTGTAAGGCCTGTATCACCCATGGGGCCACCGACGACAAATCGCCCAGTGGGATTAATATGGAATTTTATAGATTTTGGATTGAATAATTTCTTAGGCATGACGGGAATAATCACTTTTTCCATCACATCTTTTTCGATTTTCTTCGAAGTGACAGCATCACTGTGCTGAGTGGAAACCACTATGGTGTCAATGCGAATAGGTTTGCCGTTTTTATATTCGATGGTTACTTGTGATTTTCCATCAGGGCGAACCCAGGGAAGTATGTTCTTTTTCCGAACCTCTGCGAGTCTTCTGGTAAGCCGGTGGGCCAGGATAATTGGCATTGGCATGAGTTCAGGAGTTTCATTCGAGGCATACCCGAACATTAACCCTTGATCGCCAGCGCCGCCAGAGTCCACTCCCATGGCAATGTCACCGGATTGGTTATGAATGGCGGTCAAAACCGAGCAGGTGCTGTAATCGAATCCCCATGTGGCATCTGCATATCCAACCTCCCGAATCGTTTCACGGATAATCTCGGGAATTTCTACATACCCACGGGTGGAGATTTCTCCAGCTACAAAGGCGATTCCTGTGGTCAGAATGGTTTCACAGGCCACCCTGCAGTTCTTATCTTTTGCAATGATTGCGTCAAGAATACCGTCGGAAATCTGGTCGGCAATCTTATCGGGATGCCCTTCCGTGACCGATTCCGAGGTGAAAAGGAAATTGGTTTGTCTCATCGAGTTCCCCCTAACCAATTGCTTGAGCCCACATGTCCGTGCCGGGCATGGTCTCAGTGGTGAATAAAGCAAAGC
>BQIZ01000156.1 GCA_021604365.1 Nitrospirales bacterium | reverse complement strand
GACCCATCATGCCTTCAATAATCGAGAGGTCGGCACCGTAAGTCGCTTCTTGAAAAATCGTTCGGTTCAATACCGCCCCAAGCATCCACCCATCAAGGTTCCGGGATTCCCGGCCACTGGCCAACTGATGATGCCCCGGATCCAGAAAATCCGGCCCGACTTTAAACGGTTGAACCGTGCGACCCTGGGCGCGAAACGCCGACAACAACGCTAATGTCACCGTCGTTTTGCCGACTCCACTATGCGTGCCCGCAATGACGAGTCTAGGAAAGCTCATGAGTTGTCCGTGGGACTAGAAGTTTTTGACACCGGAAGATCAAACGTCACTCGAACGCCACCGAACACCGATCGCACCGGGGTTCCAAAGTACAGAACTTCTTCATAATGCCGGTTCAGAATATTGTCCACGCGCACATATCCTTGCAAGGATGGCGTAATGTCATACGAGGCCGAAAGATTGATGAGATAAAAATCCGGGAGTGGCTGTTGATCGCCGGTCGTGTTAAACCGAGAACCCACATAGCGGAACGTGGTGGTCATACTCAAAGGAGCAATGGGTTGATAGGTCAACACAACACTCCCCTGATGAACCGGCCAGCGCGGCAGCCGGGACCCTGTCTCCAGGTCCCTCGTGATCGTATAAGTATACTGTCCCTGAAGATCCAGCAACTTCATATAGGGGAGCCCTTCAGCCAGAATGAGCTTAGCGCTCCCCTCCCACCCCTGACTTTTCGCCGACCCGATATTCTGTGCACAAAACCCAAACGGTGAGAATGGGGCACAGCCTGCAGGGTCAAACGCTGTGACAATAAGTTGGCGATAGCGGTTCCAGAAATATCCTGCACTCAAGGTGACGCGCTTGTCCCAAAACGTTTGATCGATCCCGATATCGAAGCTCTGACTTTTTTCCGGCTTGAGATTCGGGTTCCCGAAATTCGGGAAAAATAGTTCATTAATCGATGGAGCTCGAAATCCGGTGGCATAACTGGTCCGAAGTTTCGTGCCGGTTTCTTTGAGAAGATATGCCCCCGTCACACGATAGGTCGTCGCATCGCCAAATGTATTATAGGAATCCTGTCGGAATCCCCCGGTGGCAAAAAACCGGTCAAACAAATTCAATTGGAGTTGTGCAAATCCAGCATTGCTTGAAAGCTTTTTTTCAGAAAACGTGCCTTTATTTTCTCCAAGTTGTTCTCTGTATTGATAACCAACGGTCAAAAGAAGAGGCTTCCCGATTTTAAAATTACTCTGCCATTCAATCCGATTGCTTTTGGTTCGAATATCTGAATTGCCAAACGCTCCAGGGGTACTCTCCAGCCCTGTGGTAATGCTACGTTGGTTGTCCCCGGCCTGAGTGATTAACCTTTCCTGGGCATGCGCGAGGGTTACCTTCTGATCCCACCAGTCAGTAATCGGTTGATGATAACTCCCGCTATAAATAAATTGTTCATTCGCGGATTTCGCTTTAAATACATCGAAAGGACCGCCGAATGTACTGGGATTATCGAGATCGATATCATTATTGATCCACCGGAACGCCAGTTCCAACCGTCCATCCCAGGGTCCCTTTACCCCTAACAACGAAGACGCCTGCCAATTGCGGAAGGCATCCCGTTCAGTTGCCCCACGCCGGTAATTGATCGAAGAGAATTTGGTCATATCCCAACGCGTTAAGGTGGCAGAAAAGTCTACCGGTCCCATTTGTCCGGCAAAACTCCCTCCTTCTCGAATCGAATTATAGGACCCATATTCTGAAAAAATTCTGGCAACCGGGTCACCCGTACCGCGCTTGGTTCGAATGTCGACCACCCCACCGGCAGCATCAGAACCCCACAGCATGCTCTGCGCCCCCCGGAGGACGGTCACGGATTCGATATTGTCCGTGGTCACGGTACCAAAATTAAATTCCCCAAGTGTCGCACTGTTCACAATGGCACCATCAATCAGTACTAACGTTTGAGCCGAACTCCCTCCGCGAATCCTCACGGTATTGTTCGTCCCTGGCCCACCAGAGGAAAAGGTCGATACACCTTGGCTCAAACTAATGGCATCCACGAGGGTTCGACTGTGCCGACGCTGCATGCTCTCTTCTGTGATGACTTCCACTGCGCTCGTGACTTGACTAAGAGGAACGGGTGTTTTCGTAGCCGTCACCACCATGGGATCTAATTCCTGGACAGCCTCGGAATGTTGCGAATCTGTTGCCTCAACAATGATTGGAAAAAATAGAAATATGACGAGCAATCCAAAAATTCGAAAAATTACGACGAGAAAACATGAACGCAAAATTTCTGAAAACATGATCCACCTCCCTTTCGCACGAAGGGGTTTTATGGAAGAGACTGATTGTCGGGTATCCTGACTTGCGGATCTTCGCGTTTCTGCGCCTTCTCATGGACATCAGGTCCACAATGGACTCTTGCAGAATTACTCCCCGCTTACAGTGGCGGCACCGTGCTGGATTTTCACCAGCTTCCCCGTCACAACCGTCGATTTCCCTCTAAATAACCCTACTCCTTTGTTAAATGATTAAGACCGATAGCCACACATAAAACACTGGTTCACTCGCTCACACCGGTAACGACACTCGGGGTAATCCCGATTGGGGATGACCATCTACCAGAACCGGGCACCCGTACACCGATTCCAACAGCTCAGGACGCAGGACTTCTAAAGGAGATCCGACCTCCACAATCTGTCCATGATGTAACAACATCAGGCGGTCACAGTATTGACTGGCCAGATTTAAATCGTGAGACACCAGAATCACCGTGAGGCCACGCTCCCTATTCAGTCGCCGAAGAATTCGCGCAATATCCAACTGATGATGCAAATCCAAAAAAGCGGTAGGCTCATCCAAGAGCAATATCTGTGGCTCCTGAGTAAGGGCTCGCGCAATTACTGCCCGCTGACGTTCCCCTCCCGACACATCCGTGACCAGCCTGGACCCCAGATGTGTGACATCCAGTTCTTCCATGGCCTGATGGGCGATTCGCCAGTCGTCAGAGTCCTCCCAATGCCAGCCACCCCAACCCCGATGGTGAGGAAATCGTCCCATCAGAACCATTTCCGCGATGGTAAAGGGAAAAATCTGCATGGTCTCCTGCGGAACCAACGCCACCCGCCTCGCCACCTCACCCTGAGACAGTCGGGAAAATGAATTCCCGAACAACTCAATCGTACCGGACCCCTGAAGCAGGACACGGGCTAGAAGCTTGAGTAAGGTACTTTTGCCTGATCCATTCGGGCCAAGAATCCCAAGGATCTTCCCGGAATCAATCGAGCAAGTGAGGTTCTTCAGCACCGATTCAGATGTGTCGCGGGAAGACGTGGCATAGCGAAAGGTCACATCTCGAAGCGCATAGGCCGGCGCGGCAATAAAAGAATCCGAGTTCAGCATCACATCCCCACCCGCATATTCCGATTCATCAGCAGAAACAAAAATACGGGCCCCCCCACCAACGCCGTGACGACACCGACAGGAAATTCAGCGGGACTCAAGACGGTTCGCGCGATCGTATCGGCGAACATTAGAAAAATGCCTCCCGCAAATCCGGCAACCGGGAGTAAGAGTCGATGATCCGCACACAAGACCAGACGGACAGCATGCGGCACGATCAGCCCGACAAATCCGATAATGCCACTAAAACTCACGACCGCCCCTGTCAACAGAGCTGACGCGACAAACACCAATTGTTTGACCCGCTCAACTTCAACCCCCAACGATCGGGCCGTTTCTTCGCCAAGGGTCAAGAGATTTAATGACTGGGCTTGTGTCCCCAAAACAATCAATCCCACTCCCAAATACAGAGCCAGAACGCCTAGGGTGGAGAAATCCGGGCCGGTTAATGATCCCATCAACCAGGCATACATCCCGAAGGCCCGATTGGGATCTGCCACACTGGTCAAAAACATAATGAATGCGGAAAAAATCGCATTCAACACCACCCCGGCTAGTAACAAGGTGTAGATCGAAAAACCAGTGCCCGCTGATGAAATGCGATACATAATCAACAAAGACAGAACGGCCCCCGCAAAAGCGCACACGGGCAAAGCCGACACACTCCACACGGATATTCCCACGCCAAATAGAATGGCAATAGCGGCGCCCAGCGCCGCTCCGCTGGAAATACCGATGATAAACGGATCAGCCAGGGGATTGCGTAACAAGGCCTGTAGTGCGACCCCAACCATCGCCAGACTCCCACCTACGAAAAATGCCAATATCAGCCGGGGCAATCGCACCTGAAGCAGAATGACTGATGCCGGATCCGTCCCTATGGTCACGAACTCTCTTCCCATCAACGCCCCAAGCAGAACGGACCAGATCCGGGAGAAAGCAATAGACTCGGTCCCAAATCCAAGACAGGTACACAGAGCTGCTACCGCCAACATGATCGATATGCCCACCCACAAACACCACCGACGGATCGTGAGTGTCGGCAAAGAGGGGACAGGCATTGGCAAAGTGGGAGGAGAATGTACCCATTCCGTCGAACCTGTTGTCGATGGGGAAATGGTCAGTGGCGGAACTTTTGCCATGGAGTCCACAAACAAGATTTACTTTTTGGATTCAGTGAGCGCAAGGGTGAAATGGTCTTCCGGAACCGAACGGAAAGGTATTTCCCATTCCCGGATCTCGATGATTTTCCATAAGATAACTCAATTTGGAAGGTTATCCTGACTCACTTCCGGATGCAGAATTTTCACCAAATGCTTCAGCCCTTCAAGAATCCGTGGACCTGGACGATTGAGGAGATCGCTATCAACTTGAACCAGCTTGCCGTGTTGCACCGCTGCCAATGTCGTCCACCGTTTCCATGAATCCTGTTCCACCTGAGAAATCCCTTCCTGTCGCCCCACCGGAAACAACAGAATGTCAGGATTTTGTCGTAAGACTTCTTCCATTGTCAGACGCGGATAAGGTGCCACAGCTTGCTCAGCAGCATTTCTGCCACCCGCCAGCTCAATCAGTCGATGAATAAAACTCCCGGGCCCGACCGTGATCAGTGGTGAGGAATTCAAAATATACAATAATGTGGGGCGAGGCAGATCCACCAACCGGCTCGACAAGCCGGCGAGTTGTTTCCGCATAAGGGCCGCTTGGGCATTCGCTTCTTCAGAATGGCCGACCATACGCCCCAACAACTGAATGTGCGCAAGAATGTCTTCCACCGTATGCGCCTCGAGGATAAAGGTAGGAATCTTTAACTGTTCCAGTTTGTTGATGAGGTCGGCACGCAGGAAAGACCTGGGTGCCAACACCAATTGCGGTTGAAGTCCCAGAATCATCTCAAGATTGGGGGTGGCATATCCTACCTTCGGCTTAGCCAATGCCTCGGGAGGGAAATCGCAAAATTCGGTGACCCCGACAATTTCCTCATTCAATCCGATGGCAAAAAGAATTTCGGTCACACTGGGAGCCAATGAAACAATGCGCTTAGGGGGATTGGCCAGATAGAGTTTCCGTCCAAGATCGTCCACAAAGGTGCGGGGAGCCACATTGGCCATGAAGGGCATACCGGTTAAAATACCCTGTTGGCGACGTTTCATCATCTCTCCGTCAAAGGCCAGAACCATCACACCAGGAAATCCGCATTGGAAGATCACCCACCAAGCCGCGATTCCGCAGATCACATGGCGCACACAACTGCCCAAAATAAAAAATCCCCAAGGCTTATTCAACCTTGAGGACTGCACCCGATTCTTCATCCTCACCACTTCCCCAGCCCACGAGGGAACATTGGTCTTGGAAAGAATGAGGTATTCTGGCTCCTGAGTAAATAACCTACTTTCCGCACCTTCCCATCCGAATATCACAACAGATTCGGACAGTGGCTCTGGCGGGGTTCGTCCTCAGTTACAGCGGCGGGACCACGCGGGAATTGCACCCGCTTCCCATCATTCTTTCCGTGTGTGTTTTTGAAGAATGTAGGAGGGACGTGGCTGCTTTGTCAAGAAATCGCTTTTCAGGGATTGTTGACGGGCATAGGATTGTCTGTTCTAAAAGATCTATCCCCAACCGGCCTTCGCAATTCACCCACACCATAAACGAAGCTCCTCGGCTCAGGCAGCATCAGAACATCCCCTTGGAAAATTGGCGGGGGAGGCGCGGCACATGCTTCATGCCAATTTGCACAGATTCACCATTCAAGGGACTGTTGAATATTCTAAAAATTTCACCGCTTCATCACCTTAGGAGTCAACGAAGCTCACCAGAGAAAAATAGTGGAGTATTCAAAAAGGCCTGTCCAGTCCTGTCCTGAGGCTTCTCGAAGGAAAGGCCGCAGCCGCTTGGAGGAGCGGAGCGTACGGAGGAGTACGTGAGCACGGCCAAGGGGCGAGAACGCCGCTGGCGGCATTTTTCAACACTCCCACTCAAGCTTCTGACGAATCAGATTCATCCCTGATGTGAGGACGTTTGAGAATGAAATTGAGCTCTCCTCCTAGCAAAAGAGTCAACCCGCCCACATACAGCCACATCATCAGGATAATCACTCCCGTAATGGGTCCATAGACCGCGTTGTAATTAATGAAATTCTCCACATAAACTTTAAGCCCCAGGGATAGGATAATCCATAGAAACACGGCAAGCACGGATCCAGGTTTTACCCACTGCCATTCATGATCACTGTTCGGCGCCCAATAATAGACCAGGTTAATAGCCATCAGCATGAAAAGAACGATGACCGGCCACTGCAACAGGGGCCAGCCAATCGTCGCCCACCACTCCCACCCGGTCATCTCTGTAACCCATTGACTCACCTCTTCACCGCCCAGGATCAAGATTAACGACGTGATAAAAAAGACCGCAGCCCCTATCGTCAACAACACGGCAGTCAGGCCGGCCTTCCAAAGCGGGCGGGTTTCTTTCACCCCGTAGACAGCATTAAGGGTATTGATAATCGCCATCATTCCCCAGGAAGCTGCCCAAAGAGAGCCCAGGAGACTCAGGGAAAACAGTCCCCCCCCACTTCCCTGGATCATCTGGTCGACATAGCGCTCAACGAGGACCAAGGATTCAGCTGGAAGAATTTCCCGGGCGTAGGGCATGACATTGGGCACGACCAGCTGTCTGGGCAACATACCAATGAGCGCCGTCACTCCCAACATGGCAGGAAATAACGCCAACAAAAAATAAAATCCCAGTTGTGCCGCCCGTCCAAACACATCGTCCTCGCTTGAAGCGACCCACACTTCTTTGGCCACTGCCCACCAAACCCCTGGACTTCCGGACCAGGCCGATTTATGATCGCCCAACCCCGGCTCCGCAGTTTTCCATAATAATTTTCGATCGTTCCTCATTGGTATTTCTTATACCCCATACCCGGATGGGATCTGATTATTGCTACCCTTGAAACGCAACCCCTCTTCATTTCGGTTTATGAAGCCTGTCCCGACTGGAACGACTTAGCCCCAATTTCGAGAAAATACGATCCACATCAAGATGGCTTTCCAGATGGTCCGCCCAACGATCCAATGCCTGCAACATCCGATGGGAAACCTCCGCTGATATTTCCAAATTAAGCGGCGCGAGGTCTTTACGGATTCGCATTCGATTTAACCATCGGCGGCGAAATTCCGGTTGATCAAAAACCCCATGAATGTAAGTCCCCCAGACACGCCCGTGCGGACTCATCGCCCCATCCAATCGTACGTCTTCCTTTTCTAAGGAAGGTTTCTCCTGGTGAGGAAGAATGCCAAAGCACGATGGAATGTCCTTCGCACCCCTGGTGGCCCCCATATGAATTTCATACCCTTCCACCGGACATTCATGCCCCCAGGACTCCCGTAAGGAGCGGGCACGGACTTGCACCGTTTTCTTCTGAGCAAGCAATTCCGTCTCAACTTCGAGTAACCCGAAACCCTTCGACGAACCACCCGTTTCAACATGCTGTGGATCCGTGATCTCTTTCCCTAGCATCTGGAATCCACCACAGACACCCATAAGCTCGCTTCCACGTTGGACGTGCGTCCTAAGCGATTGCTCGAACCCAACCTTCCGGAGATACTCCAAATCGGCAATCGTCGTTTTACTTCCCGGCAGAATAATAGCATCCGCCCCATGAAGTTCCTGGGGTGAAGCCACATAGCGAAGCGCCACATCCGGTTCCGCAGCCAATAGATTGAAATCCGTAAAGTTACTCATATGTGGCAGCAACACGACGGCGATATTGACGGTATCGTCTTCAAAAGGGGTCTTTCGGAATCGATCAAGATCCACGCTGTCCTCCTGATCCAATTCCAAATTCCGCAAATACGGTAATACGCCAAACACCGGGACGCCCGTGCGGTCTTCTATAATGGTGACACCATCTTCAAACAACGTCAGATCCCCTCGAAACTTATTAATGACGACCCCGATCACCCGCTGCCGTTCCTCCGGAGCTAACAAATCCATCGTCCCGATAATCTGCGCAAACACGCCCCCTCGATCAATATCGGCGACCAACACCACCGCCGCATCAGCCATCTCGACCATCGGCCAATTCACAATATCGCGATCCCGCAAATTCATTTCTGCGGCACTCCCTGCCCCTTCAATCACCATCACATCATACTGCTTGCATAGCCGGTCATAACTCGCCCTCACAAATTCAATCAGCTCCGATTTTCGATCAAAATAATCCCGGGCATTTTGACTTCGCCATACTTTTCCTTGAACAATCACTTGAGATTTGGCGTCGGCTTCCGGCTTCAACAAAATCGGATTCATGTCCACATGCGGAGCCAACCCACAGGCTTGCGCCTGAAGCACTTGGGCTCGCCCCATCTCTCCCCCATCCGTCGTAACAAAGGAATTCAGCGACATGTTCTGTGCTTTAAACGGTGCCACTCTGACTCCGGCCCGATGCAATAGCCGACATAAGCCCGCCGTGACCAGACTTTTCCCCACATCAGAGCCCGTCCCCAATATCGCTAATGCCGGCTTCATGCCTATGTCTCCTTCGAAATAGCTGAATATCATGTC
>BQIZ01000155.1 GCA_021604365.1 Nitrospirales bacterium | reverse complement strand
GGTTTGGCAATTTCTGCTTTTGCTTCAGCGACAATGTCATTGAATTGTTCCCCGGTCTCAGCAACCATTTCCGAAACGGCGGCATAGGCCACAATGCCTCCCTTTAAAACTTCCTTAATTAAAGGACGAAATACTCCACCGAAACCGGACAGAAGGGACGGGGCTGCTACTCCTACCACTGCTCCAACAACCGCACCGCCAATTACAGCTTCCATTTGTCAAACCCTCCTTCAAGAAATGGTTATTCACACCTTTTCCACGCAGCGATTACTTCTAAATTAAAATCAAATTTTTTGCAAGGGATTTTTCATGAAATAGGTGAGGTTTTCAGGGAATCACACATTCCATATTCCAAATACGTCGCTAAGGTATTAGCACTTAGGTGTTTGCCTGGCGCATTCATTCTACTCCAAAACAATGGTATGTCGATTTCCGTCGCGAACCCAGTAGGTCTCTCCAGGCCAGATATACTCCATGCCCTGGGGCCCATGAATTTGGATGCCCGTGAGAACTGCATAGTCATTCTGCACGGGATCAACGGTTAATTGGATCATTCTTTCAAGTTCCTCAAGAATGACAGCATACGCGGTTTTCGTCAGACTCAGGAGGTCCGGAATGTCACCGTAGGTGAGTTTGCGAAAGAGATGTTGCTTCAGCAGGCTTTGTTCGATGTCATCAAGATCGATTCCCAAAGAGACGCACCGATTGGCCAGTTCAGCTTGGAATCCGTGCAATGCCCCGCAGGCATGGGACGGTTGCAAACGCCCAGGACGATCATGGCGACCAATTTCGCCTTGTGCATCCACGCCGATGTGCGGCAGGGCAAAATACACATAGCGTTCACGCCCATCTTCATTCGGCGCATGGTGTTGCGCCGCTAAAAATCCGGTCTTTCCCAGAAAAAGCATGCCGCCCAGACTGGAAAAAATAAAGGCTTCTCCCCAGGTTTTTTTCACGTCCTCAACGAAGGGCAATGTTAATTCATCCCGGCACAGGCTGACGAAGGCAATGGTGTTTTCAGCCCGGAAGCCTTCAGCCTGCAGGAGATCATAAGAGCGTTTGACAAAATCCCCTTGTGGTATCGCCTTCGGAAAGTGTGCGGAGAGGACTGTTTTAAAGCTTGCCATGGGTTTGCCTGGCTACATCGGGAGGAAGAAAAATCCAATGCCCAAAATTACATAGACTCCCAATAACATCACACCTTCCATCCAGTGGGATTCCCCATCTTTGGTGAGGTTCCCGTTGACAAGAA
Organism: Nitrospirales bacterium; assembly: GCA_021604365.1. Lineage (GTDB taxonomy): Bacteria > Nitrospirota > Nitrospiria > Nitrospirales > UBA8639 > Nitrospira_E. The sequence continues at coordinate 8,100 of BQIZ01000155.1, read as the reverse complement.
TCGCGATGACAATGGCCGCAATTTCAAATGGCACGAAAAGCAGATCCAGCGGTTTGGGACCGAGAAGATAACTGACGAATACCAGCATCGGTGCCACAAACATCACCACCTGAATACTCGCCCCGACGGCAATGCCCATGACCAGATCCATTTGATTATTCCTGGCGAACCGCACCGAGTTCATCAGCTCTGCCGCATTCCCGAATACGGCCAGAAAAATCACACCGGCAAAGATGGGAGTGAGGCCGATGCCTGCGGCGGCGGGTTCAATCGCTCCCGTTAATATTTCGCTCATGAAGGCAATGCCCACTGTCACGGCCGCTAGCATTCCAATGGCTTTGTTTTTACTCCATACCTCTTCTTTTTCTTCCTCTTTTGGTGGTGTGCTCCCTTCGATCGGTTCTTCGGCTTCCGTGAGAAATAAATGCTGATGAGTTTTCAGGGTAAACACCAGGCTGAGGAGGTAGGCGATGAAGAGCACAACGGCGATTTCGGTACTGAGTTCCTCTTCCTGTTTGGAAGTGAAATGAAACAGAGCCGGGACGATAAGTCCGACACCTGCGAGTGTTAAGAGTCCCGAACTCATCCCGGCCGCTGTGGCATTGAATTTTTGTTGTTTATGGCGAAGACCCCCGAGGAGTATCGCAAGCCCCATGCCGAGCAACAGGTTTCCCAAAATGGATCCCGTGATTGAGGCTTTGACCACATCGTACAGTCCCGCTTTCAAGGCAAAGATCGAAATAATCAATTCCGGGGCATTCCCCATCGTGGCGGCGAGTAATCCTCCCAGGGTGGCCCCGATGTAGACCGACAGGTTTTCCGTCGATCGCCCCATCAACCCAGCTAAGGGCACAATGGCGAGGCCCGAGACGATGAAGACAAGAATGGGGTTGGCTTCATACCAGTCCAGTCCTATTGCAATGGGGATGAAGACCAGGAGTAAATTAAGTCCCATCGTTGCCCTCTATATTGAAGTGGATAAGGGAACCCGGAATTTCGGCCGTGTACTAAATACCTACCACACTATTCATTATCTGTCGCTATGAAAGTATTATCGCGCGAGAGGATTGAAATCTCCTTGAGGGCGGGAGGCATTGGGCCTCAAACTTACAAAGAAAAAAGAAATCCGAAATAGAGTATGGCGCTTCCGCTCAACAGCCATGGCCGCCAATGTCCAAGCCATTTCAAATGGAAATAACATACCGCCATAGCCAAGAGAGCCAGTATCATTGGTGTCAGGGCTCGGGAGTCCAGGTTCCAGTCAGTCCCAACCAGACCTATGGCCACGGGAATCGTCCCCTGAAACACCATGGCTCCGGTGATAATACTAATAGCGAGGGTATCTTTTCGGTGTCGGAGCCATAGCACGCTATTGGCCAATTCCGGCAATTCGGTGGCCAGGGGAGCGATTAATAGGGTGAGAAGAAGTGGTGAAACCTCTAACGTTGATGCCATATTTTCCGCCACGTACACGAAGAGTTGAGAGCCAAAGATCAAGGTTGTGATGCCAACCACTCCTTGCAAAAGAATGATCCCGTAAGAAGGGAGTGCGGTCTTTCGTGCAAAAATCAAGGGAACGGGATTGAGATCTCCACTGGACTGACCGGAAAATTTGCTGGTGACATAATACACGTATAGGCCGATTAAAAAGACCGCTGTCGCCAGGTGCAGCCAGCGATAGGGGAGCAAGGCGCAACCAATCCCCAAACTAAAGGCCAGAAGAAAACAACGCAGATCGGTTCGCACGACAAGGGCATTCAGATTGAAGGTTGGTGGACGTCTGCCGTATCGGGAGAACACCAATAGCAGGATCGCCAGGATTGGCAAGATCAGGGTACTCTCGGTGAAAGGAGCGCCAAGGATCGCGCCCATTCCCACATCTGTTTTGGAGGGACCATCGGTGAAAAAAATTGCGCTAACAGGAATGGCGGTTTCCGGCAGGGTCGTCCCCAAGGCCGCAAATATGCTGCCCACGGCACCCTCCGGCGTATTGGTCCGCTTCCCCAGCCACTCAACAGCGTTGGTAAATACGGAACAACCCCAAAGTATGATCAGTACCGCGCACAGGAAAACACCCACAAAAAATAAAACGGTCATGAACCGAAGCCGTAACGAGATGAGGATTATGTGAAATGCCGGGAAAAGACTGGAGTAGAAATTCGTCCCTGGCTATGAAAAATTCAATTTGTTCAAGAAAAAACGGAATCAATAATTTTGATATTCATTATCATAAATGATGGGGGATTGCAATTGATCCAAGGGCCACGGGAAAATTTTTTTCAATTGTTACGTCTAAAACCCTGAGGAAGAAATTTGCAGGCAGCGGTTGAAGAAGGATGAACATGTTGAGTATTGAGAATGAACGGGCCTTCACTGTTTTTCCCGGCAAACAGTAATCTCTCTGTCTCCTCATAATCCGCAAATTTTGTTAACCTTGCCTTTTTCAGAAGGGTACCCGCCTGAAATCGCGGCTATGACGGCAACAAGATGAATACCTGCCAATGACTACAGGGCAAGCTCCATCTCCGGAGATATGAGCCACGGTGTTCTGTCAGTGTTGGTGAAAACCTTAATTGTTTCTGACGCGGTCTGGCGACTGCATGTGCTCCTTACTTTGGGATCAATGAAGTAGGAAAGTCCGAGCGTTGCACAAACTTATCGACCTGAAGACACTCTGCACCCAAGACGAACAACACTAGTTTTTCCAGCTCCTCGCAAGGTCCCGCCCAACTTCGACCCGGTCGGGATGTCGGTATCTTCTATGCTTCAGGTTTCACAAAATTTGTTTCACCGCGAAGCATGCACAACCGCTAGCGAGAAGCGGCCGCCCAATAGATGTAAGCTTTCTCCACATCATCCCATTCGTTGGTCATTCCGGTGAGATCTTTGGTCCCCCCGCGCCGGTCAACGGCCATCGCCAGAATCTTTCCGGTTTGGGCGTCAGTAATCTTGCCCTCCATGCCGGCCGTTCCTACAAAGCCGGGTTTGCCGCCCACGAAAAGGCCTTTGACGCCGGTCAGGATTCTGGCTTGGGGAATAATCGACGTCACCACATCCGCCCCCGGACGTGAAGCCTCCGCTTCGGTAATGGCAAAGGTTGCACGCATGACGCCAGGTCCGGGTAGGCCCACAATGGCATAATCTTTGGTCAAGGCCTCATGGAGGTGGCTATAGGCAAAATCGGTCAGCATCTGAAGATCCTCGGAAGACACATCGTTCGTTTCTTTGTCTTTCCAGACCGCCACGGAACCAAGAATTATCCTGTCGTAAGAGCGCCAGTCCGCATCTGGGTTGTAGTAGCGAAGCAGGGCCTCGTGGACACCTTTCCCTTCTGTGAGCATGGATTGTTCACTCGCACTCAGAAAACCGGTTTTGACCACGTCTCGTCGTTGTTGCGTGGCTGCGCATCCTTGTAAGAGGAAAAGAAAGATGACCAACATCAGGGTTGTGCGATGAACATGCATCTTCATGAATTGATTCCTCCTTTATGTGTAAGGAAAATTAGTACGTTGTACGGTTAAGAAGAATACTAGCTTAGCAATTGTAGGTGATCATCCCAAATAAGGAAGCTCAGAGAACGTATGGTTCGTTTCGTTCAATGTACGTCGCTACCAAGCCTCTAACTGGCAAACGTTTTAATCCGGGAGTAAGTGTGAATAATTACAGCCGCCGCAAAAGAAATATTGGCAGTAAAGAAAGTCCTCTTGGGTCTATGGCATGTGGCAACGGACGGAATATTTGAGCTATGCTGGCGCCAGTATCTATCGGTATATTGGGTTGGACACGAACGACAGCCCTAGTTAGCCTGCCTGTGAAATCCGCCCTCGCATGTATGCCCTGTCGCGCGTCGGCGCGCGGGGGGAAGCCTGGTGCAGGCACTAGAAGGGATCTTTTGTTTGGTGAGTTGTCAGGAGGGAGGAGGAAGCGCATGACCAGAAGTTGGGCTACACCCTACCCCTATCCGGTGAGGGAAATGCGGGGATGGACATGGTGCTGGGAGGCATGGTTTCTAGCGATGGTGATGATCATCGCGGGGGTCTTGAGTCTGAATCCAGCGGTGGCTGCAACAGGGGAGGGGAGCTTGGAGAAGCAGAATTCCAGGGTGCTGCGTCTGAGTTTGGATGATGCGATTGCTTTGTTTCTCCGTCAAAATCTGGATCTTCTTCAAACCAAGTATGGTATTGATACCGCCAAGGCCAAACGAATTACCGCCGGCCTGTTCCCGAATCCCGAACTCTCCATCAATACCCTCAGCGCGTACACCCAGGATTGTAACCTGAGTAAGTGCGGAGGAATTATGCCCGTGATTAGTCAACTTTTTCTGGTAGCGGGTAAACGCGGATTCCGTGTTGAAAGTGCGGAGTTCGGGACGAAATCAGCCGAAGCCGGGTTTGAAGATACGCTCCGACAACTCAGTTTTGCCGTGAAGGATGCCTATTATCGGGTTCAAGTGGGGCATCGACTTCTGGAGGATGATGAACAGAGGTCCATACGGATCAATGGTGCTATCGAGAAACTAGGTGGTGCATCGGCAAAGATACAAAATCCTGAAGATTTAATCCGCCTTCAAATTCGAGCGGTTAAAACACATGCTGATATTATCCGGGATATTCAACAGATTGATTCGGACAGATCCGATCTCCTCCTGCTCTTGGCCCTCTCACCGGAAACGGAATTAGAAATGACGACGGACCTGACATTCGAGCCGATCGCCCCCGATATTGTGGCTTTGAAGAAGCGCGTCGAGGATGCCAGGCCGGATCTTCGCGCCAAGCGTCTGCTCTTGGCCAAGCGCCGTTCAGAATCGAAGCTGGCGATAGCCAACCAGTATCCGGATGTGACGGTGGACCTCGGGTACAATGTCCAGGGACCTCAAGGCCCTGACAACCAGCAACAATGGACCATCAATTTGGGCATGCCTATTCCCGTGTTCGACAGAAATCAAGGAGGCATCAAGGAAGCAGCCACCACAGTGCATATTGCAGAAGCCGACCTGCGTAAGACCCTGAATGAAGTTCATCACCAAATAAACACGGTCTATCGGCATTTAGGCCAAAGCCGTCTGCTAGTCGAGACCTACCGCGCGGGTGCCTTCGAGGCCAGCGAAGCCTTGTTCAATAGGGTGGAGGAGGACTTCCATTCGGGAAAGACGACGATTCTGCATCTGCTCGACGCCTTTCAGGCAAAAATAGATATTGATAAGGCATATATCAACGCACTCTACGAATATCAACGCGATATCCTGCTTCTCGAGAGTGCGGCTGCTCAGCCAATCAGCTAAAGATCCCGGCCTATGATGTGTGCCCAATCTTCCTTTTGTCCTTTTTCACGCGTTCGCGACCACGCAAAGCCAATGCCGGTGATTCGATTATTCGTGAAGGCATGTATCATCATGGGCTTTCTTAGCTGGCTGGGATTGGGAAGCATTGGCAGCGTCATGGCGGGAAAACAGGAAGTCAGGCCTGCAGGACAGAAGCCCGCAGTCCAGCGCCTGAGTCTGGATGATGCGATTGCCTTGTTTCTCCGTCAAAACCTGGATCTCCTTCAAACCAAATATGGCATTGATACCGCCAAGGCCAAACAAATTACCGCCGGCCTCTTTCCGAACCCGGAATTTTCTATCAATACCCTGAGTTCCTACACTCAAAATTGCCAACTCTCTGATTGTGGAGCGATTAGCTCCGTCCTGAGCCAACTCTTTGTCGTGGCGGGCAAACGGGGGTTCCGTGTTGAAAGTGCGGAGTTTGGCACGCAATCAGCCGAAGCCGGGTTTGAGGACTCGCTTCGACAGCTCAGTTTCGCCCTGAAAGATGCGTATTACCGCGTTCAGGTCGCACGTCGTCATCTGGCTTTCGATCAAGAGACTCGTGATCTCCTCTCTAGTGTGGTGAAAAAAATGACGGATGAGTTACAACAGATGGGCAACTACAAAGACCTTGCCCGGCTCAAAATTCAATTGGTGGATGCACAATACGAGTTAATCCGTGATTCTCAGCGAATCGATTCCGACACCGCGGACCTCCTCTTGCTCTTATCCTTTTCCCCCGAAACTGAATTGCACCTCACAACGGACCTCACGTTCCAGTCGATCACCCCTGATATGAATGCATTGAAATCACGGGTTGAAGAGACGCGGCCGGACGTTCGGGCCAAGCGTCTCTTGTACGCGAAGCGTCGCGCCGAATTGAAGCTTGCTTTCGCTATTCAATACCCGGATGTGACGGTGGACCTGGGGTTCATGGTCCAGGGATCCAGGGGACCTGACAACCAACAGCAATGGACCTTCAACGTGGGTATGCCCCTTCCCGTGTTCGACAGGAATCAGGGCGGCATACGGGAAGCCGCCACCGTCGTTCAGATCGCCGAGGCCGATTTGCGACAGACACTCAATGAGGCGCATGCTCAAGTTGATTTGGCGCATCGTCATCTTGTTCAAAGTCGTCGGTTAGTGGAAGCCTATCGAGCCAGGGCGTTGAATGCCGCTCAGTCCCTGTTCGATACCGTGAAGAAATCCTACGAAACTGGGAACAGCGAAATTCTGTCCTTCCTTGATGCCCACCAGATGAGAAACGATATTCAAGAGGCATACCTTGATGCTCTCTACCAGTATCAACGTGATATCCTTCTCCTTGAAAGTGCGGTCGGACAAACCATTAGCTGAATAGGATGGGGTGACCAATCTTCAGTTCTCCTTGACTTTTTAGCCGGCTTTGCTGAAACTCGTCCATGTCTTTTTTATGTTCCACTGACCGTTTCCTGAGCCAATAACTAGGGGCATTCCCTTTTTCAAGCTATGGGTCGCGTAATTGCCATCACCAACCAAAAGGGCGGAAGCGGGAAGACGACAACCGCCGTGAATCTTGCCGCGACGCTGGGCGAACTCAAGCGTCGAGTTCTGCTGGTGGACCTCGATCCCCAGGCCTCAGCCTCCAACTGGTATGGGATAGCCGAAGAGGGAAAGGGGCTCTTCGAGGCCTTTACGGAATCAAAAAATCTCAAGAATCTCCTCCAATCGACCTGTGTGCCTCGGGTTGAAATGATCCCTTCTTCATCCTGGCTGGTGGGGGTAGATAAGGCGTTGGCCGGGGAAGTCGGGGCAGAGATGATTCTCAATCGTCATCTCGCTCACCTGTCTGATCAATGGGATTATATTCTTCTTGATTGTTCTCCCACGCTTGGCATTGTGACCATCAATGCGTTGGTAGCCGCCAGAGAAATTCTCATTCCCGTGGAGACCCATGTGATGGCCTTGCGCGGATTGGCTCATCTGCTTCAAACGGTGGAGACGATTCGTGTCAGGTTAAACTCGGATTTAGCGATTTCCGGGATTCTAGCCTGTCGGGTTGATGCTCGTACGCGGCATGCATTAGATGTGGTGGCCCAACTCCGTGAGCGTTTTGGAAAGCAAGTATTTAAAGTGGTCGTCAGAGAAAGTATTCGGTTGGCGGAATGTCCATCATTCGGGAAACCCGTGACATTGTATGATCCACAGGGGAATGGCGCAAAAGACTATCGGGCTTTGGCAAAAGAGGTGATCAAGCAGGAACGGGTGTGACTGATTGGGAAGTTTTCAAGGTACCCTTTTTTTTTAGGAGAGGTCGCGTATGACGAAACGACGTACAATTGGAATAAATCCACTGGATGAGACCATTCCGAATCCATTGGGTGCTGCGATACCTGATCAACACGACGGTCCGGACCAATTAGCGCATCAGGAAGCGCAAAAACAAGGAATTGCAGACAAAACCGCCGGTCAGCATTCTGTGCCAGATCGCGTGCAACATGACAAAAAAGAGGTGAGATTCCTGCACCTGGTTTCCCGGGATGAAGGTCCTCAAGGGAGAATCAAGAGCTCCCAAGCGGTTCCTGCAACAGCACCTCAAGTAAGAATTGAGATGCATCCGGCGACCGGTCAATTATCGGAACGTCTTGTCGAACTCGAAGAAGAGAATCTTTGCTTGAAGTGGGCATTGGGATTGATTCTCTCGCCTCTTGTCCTGTTAGCCTTACTGGGGTAGGCCCGATTTGATCGAATCGCACCTTTCGGCCGACTAAAAGGGGAGGGATGTAATTATGGTCTTTCTCAAGCAAAAACTTACC
>BQIZ01000154.1 GCA_021604365.1 Nitrospirales bacterium | reverse complement strand
TCTTCTCGAAGAATTTTGATATTCGGGTGTTCGGCTAATGCCTGGGTCACCTTGGAGGCAAATTGGTCTCTATCTACCGCTAATGCCGTCCCTGCCGGGATTCGCACCTCGTCAGCAATTCGGATGATCAAGGAATGCAATTGGCGCATCTCCTCTTTCAGCATACCAGGAGCGCTGAGAGGATCATTTGATCCCAGGGAATTTGAGCAGACGATCTCGGCTAGATGATCGGTCTTATGTGCCGCCGTCTCCTCCTTAGGCCGCATTTCATACAGGGTCACTCTGGCTCCAGAATTGGCCGCCTGCCAGGCCGCCTCTGATCCGGCCAGGCCGCCTCCGATAATGACGAGGTCTTTTCTCATAATTGAGCGAGAATAATAATAGAGAAAGTCGTTGAAAAGGTATTAAAGGATAAATTCTAAGAATCGCCGGAAAAAGGTGTCAACTTTCACACGAGGAACATCGACCCGTCAAGGCATGAATCACGCGTTGATGAATGTCTGGAGTGCTTCCGACCAACCCGTGAAGATTGCGAAAATTATTGAAGCCATATTGGATAGGTTTCCCGTGGATATCAGTGAAGCATCCGCCGGCTCCTCGCAAAATGGCTTCAGGTGCACAGGCATCCCATGCTTTGGTATACGGACTGGGTTCAATGTAGACATCAGCTGTTCCTTGGGCAATCTGGGCAATTTTCAGTCCCACACTTCCCATCTGTTGTTCTTTGTGAATGGGTAATGATTGTTTAATGGTAGAAAGTGCTGGGGATCGATGGGAGCGAGAGGTAACTAGTGAAATGTTGGGGGGGCATTTGGATTCGAGAGCGAAGAGTTTTTGGCGGTCCCCGTTGCGTTCTACCCAAGCCGTCAGGTCCGTCAGGCCCGCATAGAGTTCGTCACGGGTAGGCCAGTAGACGACGCCAAGTTTGGCGTGAGCATCAATCGTCAGTCCGATCATGATGGAAAATTCCCCGTTGTGTGCAATAAACTCTTTCGTGCCATCTAGGGGATCTATGTACCAAATCCGGCCTGTCGTTAAAGAGTTGCAGGGTAGGGGGCTTTCCTCCGCCACGATTGAATCTTGTGGGAAATGTGTGTGTAATTCATCTACGATAAGGGCGTTGGCCTGTTGATCGGCCTTGGTGACGGGATCGTTAATGCCCTTGTACATGACCGTAAAGTCATTTTTATAGAGGTCCATGATAATCTCCCCAGCCTTCCGGGCCAGATGCGAGGCGATTTCGATTTCATGAGAAAAATCTGGCATTGCTTCCTCCGGTGAAAGAAGGGGAATCAGAAGTCCGATAAGTGTGTAGAAGAGGAATAAGAATTTTTCTCGCACCTACGGCCTGTGATATATATGCTACCAATTACTATTATCCTATTGATATTAATCATGATTTTGGTGGCGGCGTATTTGCCGAAATTTCGTCGCGTCCTAGGGGTGATCCTGATGATTCTGTTTGGAGCCATCGCGTTCATTATTTGGCAGGATACCCAGGAGCGGGAGTTGGAGTTTCAACGGATTCCTATTAGCCAGGTCCAACTTTCTCACATGGATGTTCGACCCGGACTGAACTCCCGATCGTTTGTGCTGACCGGGAGGCTTGAAAATACAGCTCAAATCTTTACCATCATTTCCGTGACTATTCAGGCTACGATTGAGGATTGCCATGCGACGGAATGTGAAATTGTTGGGCAAGAAACCGCAGAGATCTCGTTGGAAATCCCTCCGAAACAGGCGAGAGATTTTTCTTTAACCATTCCTTTTCCCACGATCCCAAAAATTATTGGTGAAGCTACGTGGCGATACGCCATTTTGAAGGTAAGAGCCAGATAGGCCATGTTCTCCCTCTTGCCTGCCGTGGGTTTTCATTCCCTTCTTTCTCAATCTTAGGCCTTTACTTCTTCAAACGAATTATAAATTGACAGTCATGAAGCTTTTTTTACTGTGAAAAATTGCCTAATGCGTCTGTTATCGACAATTGTCAAATTGACAATTTTTAACGCGCCTTCTTATACTAGCCTAGGTTATTAAGGAATAATCTTAATTATAGGGCAAAAGACTCATAGGGATATTCTCAAAAAGGCAAATATTTTTGACCGGTGGGTCTTTTTTGATCTTGAGATTTGCTTATTGTCTTCTTACAGTAAGAAGATGCAGCGGGTAGTATTGTCAATTTTTTTAATGGAGACATGAGGGTACGATGACAACTTCTTATAGGGTTATGCCAGGACCCGAACATTTTTTGCCACCATCAGCGGCTTCTATGGGGGTTCGACTCCCCGATCCAGGTCAAGGACATATTCATGGTAGCATAGTTTCTGAAGAAGAAGCGTTGGAGGAAGCAGCGAGACAGTTTCTTTCGGCAAAAGTGCCTACAATTTTCCCTGGACCATTGGTCTTGTGGGCTTGGAATGACAAGGCTGCCAAGAAAGCCAAAGCAATCCGCCATTTGTATGAAACCATCAAGGAATGTGTGGATTCTTCATGTCAGCAGGCTATGCTTATTCCCATGCCGGACTATAGACCGAAGTATCCTAAAATTAATCCTGAAATTGAAATTAACCCGAACCATCCAAATTTGACCATCTGGCATAATAAAATTGATGCATGTATGTTTGTGGGCGTCCATTGCCATCAGGCCAATCTTTCTCTCAAGATCATTCGTGGTGGCACGAACTGTTATACGATTGCTATGTGTGCCCAAGCTGGCCATGAAGATGCCATGTTATCCGTTCGTGACGCGACAGCCGATAAAATAATTAGATTGGCAGATTGGGTAAAGAAGTTGAAGGGGTCGGTTACTCCTCCGGTGAAACATTAGGGGTAATCGTTCTGGGTCTTTATCGTAGATGAAAAGATGAAGTGCTTGTTCTGATAAAATTTCCTCTGTGATTTTAAGTGTTGTATTTTAGGAAAATCTGAAGTTTTTCAACCTGAAGCAGAAAAAGGAGGTCAAAGTTATGGCCGCTCAAGCTTCTTTTATAGGACAAAAAAACAAAAAAGAGCAGGTGTATACCGATCCCTGGCACATGATGAATGAGGCGGCAAGGACGCCATCGTTCTTTACCGGGAGTGAAGTCATTAAAGAGGCTGTACGTCGAGCCTCCTGTGACATAATGGTCGCCTATCCCATTACACCTCAAAGTGAAGCTGCTGCTTTGTGCGGGGAACTCTTTGCCGAAGGTTATATTGGTGATTACTTCCGAGGGGAAAGTGAATTTGCCGTCATGTCTCAATGTGCGGGAGCAGCTTTTGGTGGTGCCAGAGTATTTACCACCACTGCTGGACCAGGCACGATGCGGGCTATGGAAAATTTCCCCATGTGGGCCGGAGCGCGATTGCCTATTCAAATGATTGTAACCTGTCGTGGCATCAATTCTCCGCTCTCAATCCAGCCGGATACATTGGAAATTTCTTATCTGATGCAAACTGGTATGCTGGTGTGGCATGCGGAAACTGCACAAGATTTTTATGATTGGATACTCAAGGGGTACATGGTATCGGAAGAACCTGATGTCCATTTGCCACTGGCCTTATGCTGCGATGGATTTTTTGTGACCCATACGAAGGATATGGTTGATCTGACCCCCGTGGATATGTGCCTGCCACCGTACGATCCTTATCGGTCACCTGTTCCGTGTATGGATATGGAATGTCCTCCTGTTCGCATGATGAGAGATCCTTTCGTAATGAAAAGCAATTATATCAGTTACGCCACTCATGCGAGCTGGCAGCAAGAGGTTTGGGCGGCTGTTGAGCGGTCCAGGAAGCATACTATCCGTTGGATGGATGGACTGATTGATACCGAAAATATTGATGCGGATGTCCTTGTCGTGGCCTCGGGAACGGCAGTCTCGCAAAGCCGGGAAGCCATTGCGATATTAGAAGAGGAAGGGATTAAGGTTGGTTTGGTGAAGGTCAAAACTCTACGCCCATGGCCAGGAGAGGAGATCAGGGAGGCTACAAAACATGCGAACCATATTATTGTTCCTGAATTTAATGTCGCTGGATGGTTGGCCCGTGAAGTGAGTGCAACCATTCCGAATAATAATCGGGTTCATGCGGGTCCCCATGTATGCGGTGGCATGACGATGCCGCCTGAAATAATCGCTGCAGAAATCAAAACGGTGTTAGGAGTTAAGGCACCTTCGTTGGCTGGGCGTGGGGGTTGATGCAACGGAAAGTACTCAGTGAGAGTATGGCGCTCAAACAGATCACGACTATAAGGAGAAATTCATGAGTAAAGAAAGAATAAAAATCGCAGAGGAGTTATTTGATATCATGCCCGCTGAGTATCAGGATTTAGTTAAGCGGGCGACGTATGGGAATGAACAACGGGGATGGAAGGATATCGGTAATGCGAAGGAACTCATTGAAGAGCATTCGCTTTGCGCCGGATGTCCGGAGTCCATGGCATTTCGCTATATCCTCGCCTCTTTGCCGAATCCAGAGGATACAGTGATGGTGGGTTCGACGGGATGTACCAGCTTGGTATTCCCACATGTGGCGGTCCACAATATCCACTCATTGTTCGGCAATCAAAATGCCGTTGCATCTGGGTTGAAACGGGCGTTGACGGTTCGGTTTCCTGATCGCCACAAAGACGTAGTAGTGCTGGCAGGAGATGGGGCTACGGTGGATATTGGTTTAGACATGACCTTGCAGGCCTGGTTTCGTCAGGAAAAATTTACTACCATTTGTTTTGATAACGAGCTGTATGCCAATACCGGTGGTCAAGAAAGTGGGCTTATGCAAAAGGGTTTTGTTGCCAAGATGGCCCCTGTAGGTAAGACTTTTGAAAAAGTCCGTCTTCCCGAAATTGCCAGGGAATCCGGTTGCCATTATGTGGTGAATTGCACGGTCAGCAAACCAAATCTCATTGAAAAAGTAATTAAAAATGCTGTGAATATTGCGCGGGAAATTGGGCCGACTTACCTCCAGTTGTATACGCCATGTATCTTGGAAATTGGGAAAAACAGTATGGAAGGTTTGCAGGAAATGCGTGATTCCGAAAAGCCAACAGAACGGTTTGCATATAAAGAGTATGTAAGTGAACCGGCAAAGGAATTATTGGCCGAATTGGCAGCGAAGGAAAAAGAACGAAAGGCTGAAGCGAAAAGGCAACTTGCTTCCCAAACAGTAACAGTGTAAACGGCGGGACATGTGAGAGGAGATATTCCATGATTATACGTCGAATCAATATCCGAATGTCAGGTCTGGGAGGACAGGGTGCCGTGACTGCGGCCCATGTCATGGCCATGGCTGCATCTAAAGATGGTAAGTTTGCAATTTCAAACCCATTCTTTGGAGCGGAAAAACGCATGGCGCCAGCTGAGAGTTACTGTCGAATAGGACTGAGGAAAATTTACGATCGGGGGGAACTCGTGTTCCCTGATGTGATTCAAGTATTTCATCCTCAAGTCATTACGATGGGCAAGAGTTATACAATGCCATTTTATTCTGGGATTAAAGAGGGTGGGCTCGTGATCATTAATACCGACATGCCCCTTTTGTCGGATGAAGACGTGAATCGACTCAAAGATCTTAATGTGTCGGTCTTTAACATACCAGGGACGAATATTGCCCTGGAAGTTGCAGGGACTGAATTGGCGACAAACATGACCATGATTGGTTCGGTAGCAGGAATTACGAAGTGTGTATCCATGAATGGATTGGATTTGGCCTTACAAGAAAGATTTGGTAAGAAGTTTGTGGCATCTGGCGGTACGGCAACGCTGGACGAAGCCATTAAGAAGAAGTTTGCGAAGAAAGAAATGTTGTTGAAAAAGAATCTAGATACGGTGGCTAGATCTTATGAAATCGCTGCGGAATGGGCAGAGAAAAATAACGTGGAAATAATGGTTGGAGAAGCCGCTGCTGCGTAATAGCCGGAACCTCATCATCGAAGGAAAGAGATAGATGTATAATGTTGCCCTAGTGACGGAAGAAAAGTGTGTGGCGAAAAAAGGCTGTCGGCTCTGCATCATGTATTGCCCGGAAGCTAATTGTTTGGATCTCAATTCAGACAAAATGATAGCCGAAGTGCATATTGACAGGTGCAAGGGTTGTGAGTTGTGTAAAGTCGTGTGTGACGCCGCTAAACATGAAGCCATTGAGATGGTCGCTGTGAATTCAGATGGGACCTTAATGGAAAAGGCTGGAGAAGCCGCGGAGTTGGGTCAAGCCTATCAGGGGTAACTCTAAAAGACGAAAAGCCCTACGATCTTCCGTCTGGTGATTGGTCGTAGGGCTTTTTTATTTGTTTGACGGGAACCGCCACCTAATAATGGATTAGCATGATTTAGAGGTATGATAAAATGAGTATAGATTTGAATCATCATATGCAGAAGTTGACCGAACAGATGGAAAATTTTCATCATGCCTTAGAAACCAAAGCACGGGAGATTGAAATCAATGGGGGAGACCAGGAAATTGTTGGCAAACTTATAAAAGGCACTGATGCCATGAAAGATAGTGCCAATATCTATTTATCCTGGGCACGCCACTACGTGAAGTTATCTGATGGGGATGCGTCAGAGGCGGATGAGGGGGAAGAGGATTCTGCGGATTTTCAGTTCTAATTCACAAAAATACGTAAAATACTACATCGGTTCTTGAAGAAATCAGGCAGTCTCGCTATGATCATACTTTTAGTTTAGAAAAATCGCACTTAACAAATATTCGTTCCTCGGTAGCTCAGTTGGTAGAGCGTTCGGCTGTTAACCGAATGGTCGCAGGTTCGAGTCCTGCCCGAGGAGCCACATTGGACTAAAGCCCTTTGCAGCCACGCTTGCAAAGGGCTTTTTTTTGTCAGGAGCAAGCTATTCTATTAATGCAGATGGTCAATTCTTCCCTCCTCCCCAATTACTCAATCAACAGCCATTAGCCACGCCCATGTCCAGCAGAATTTGAAAATTCTGTAATCATGGTGTTGTAGTATAGTTTTTGCCTTATGAGGTTAGTGATATCCCCAAATATCTTGAATTCAGAGTTACTGTTCATTTTATCCGGATAACAACCGAGACTTGATAAATACAAATAAATACAAATACCTAAGGGAAATTATTATCATGGTGATGAACCACCAAATCATTAAAAATGTCTCACTCTTTTTTCGAATTATCGGATCAGGAATTCAGTCTGTTGGTTGTTTCGGGGAGTTGTCAAAAATTGCCTAACAAAAATGTCATATTCCTAGAAGGCGATTCAGGCGAAGTATTGGTCGTTATATTGTCAGGCAAATTTACGGTACTTTTAAAGGGCCAAGACGGTCAGGAATTTATCCTCTCGTATTTAGGTCCATCAAATTTTTCGGTGAAATGGCTATCCTGGAATCGGCTCCACGATTCGCAACAGTGATAACGGTGGAGCCGAGTGAGTTTTTTTATTGAGCAGAGTTCCAGTTTGGGGTGGAGACTCATGGGCAATGATGGATTTCCCATCGCCCATCCTTCCAGGAATTAGCCCAAATGGTAGGATGCTCTAGGGAAACCTTGAGTCGAACCCTTAAGGCTCTGAAAAAAAACGGAAGTCTTATGGTTACCAGGAATATGATCTATATCAATAGATTATGGGAATAAAACCCAACAGATCCTGTTTGGTGATATTGATTATTTTTAGAAAATATGGATTTGGCAAAATGTGAGGGGAATCACACCAAGAAAGTGATGGACATCACAGGCAGGAGACATGGAATGGGATTAAAAAAAAAGACAAGATGTTCTGATTGTCTTTCTCATAAAGAACAGGTAACTCCCAGAGGATTCCGCGACTTGAAATGGATCTCCCATAACTACATTTTTTGATTTTTGCAAACTGTGTATCGCAAGCAAATGAATCATTGCTTTCATTTGAGGGGTTTATTGTGAATATTCGGGTATTGGGGGCCCATGGGTCTGACCTGCTCCTGAATGAGCCAACCAGTCAGCATATTTGTCGGAGCGTCGGGTTTTTAGTTAATGAAGAACTGATGGTAGACGCTGGAACATTAGCATCGGGACTTACTGTAGAGGAGCAAAAACGGATCAAATATATCCTCCTTTCCCACTTGCATCTGGATCACGTGAAGGGCATTCCTCCACTTGTCGATAATATGTCCGGACTGATAGATCATCAAATCGTGGTAGCAAGTTTACCCTCAGTTTTAGTTGGACTTCAGAAGCATGTTTTTAACGATTTGGTCTTTCCGAATTTCTTTTATCTTCCAGGTTCACGATATTCCATCTTACGTGGCAAAGAATTGGAGCCCAAACGGGAATTGCGCTTGACCGGGAGGGTTAGAGTGACCCCCCTTCTCGTTAACCATACCGTCGAAACAGCTGGTTTTATTATTCAGGATGACGAGGTGGCATGGATTTATAGTGGAGATACCTATGTGACGGAAAACATTTGGCAGGAGGCGGCCGGAATACCAAATTTAAAAGGGATCTTCATTGAGGTATCCTTTCCCGATTCAATGAAAGATATGGCCTATCGGAGTAAACACCTCACGCCAACTCTTTTAGCCCAGGAATTTAGAAAAATTGGGAAACCTGATCTGCCTTTGTATGTCTACCATATGAAGCCCACCTTACGGGATCAAATCATTCATGAAATAAGCCATCTGGATATCCCTCATGTCTCCATTTTGGAAGAAGGTCAGAAACTGACGTTATAGCAATGACCGTTCTCTTCTTTATCTGGGGTTCATCCTGTTCACTTTCTGGAAGTAGCCCGCGTTTTAGACTGCCGAATTGGCGTTGGTTGGTCCTTCTTTCTTTAACCCTACAGGACCCCGGGACAGTTCCAATATCTGAGTTGGAATATATGGATTCTTTGTGATTTTCCTCGAAAAGGATTCTTAATACTACATCAGGTCTCTTCTAGATTAGATTGAGATTTGAATGTGGGATATTCCACAACAAAAAAGTCTTCAACTAATAAATGTATCCAAATGGATAAGCCTTGTATCCAAATGGATACTCTATGGGGATACTTGAAATGGCTCCACAAAAGTAAAACTGTTCAAAAACGGAAATATCTGTTTCGATCCAAGTGATTCTATTCAGAGAAAAGGGGGGGAATCACTCAATATATGGATGGTATTGAAGTTGCCTGATTTAAAAATTAGGTGAACAAAATCACAAAAATCATATGTGTCAACTATGGAACCAGTCTCCCAATCCATGAGAAATAAATATTGAGTCCGCGACATGATGTATTCAGACCGAGTAGCTTTAGGGAACCTCTAAAAACCCCTGGTTTTGTCTGAATACCCGACGGTCTCAGTTCGAAAATGTGGGATGGCCTTGGAATCAGAGGGTGGGTGGCGGCCTCAGTGGGGCTTTTAAGCATTGGCTTCACCCTTTCCCTCTAC
>BQIZ01000153.1 GCA_021604365.1 Nitrospirales bacterium | reverse complement strand
CTTCGGATTTTTCCGAAGGATCGCCGTTGCTATCCAGATATACGCGATGCAGACACTTGGTGTAGTTATAGAGGTCTTGAGCGGTGACTCGTTGCCGGGCCATAGCGAAGGAGGGAGCGAAACCGATAGTTCACATTTGGGGCAAAATTGCGTTCACTATTGTCACCGATACTAGCACAACCGAAAGAAAAGGCAGAACAGAAATAACAGGGGTCGGAAGGAAAAATGAGCGGAGAATTTTTTTAGGAACCCTTCATGATGGTATGTCACAGGACAGGGCCAAAATCAAAGCGGTTCGCCATGCATCACTCATTGCAACCAAAAATCTGCATTTCTCACCTGATCCTTCAAAGTTACTTTACGATTTAAGCTCCGCTCAAACCCATTATGGGATCAATTCCCCCTGTGCATCCAACCAGATACTTTATGTATCTCTTTGGATACCCTAGCGTTCGTCGAGGAGTAGCACCCGCTTTTTACCCTTCCTTCCTCTGTCTCCCAAACGACTGAAAACTTTCTGCTTTCCATAAGTTCCTTTTAATTTGCAGAACTTGGAATGATTCCTGCGTAAAACATGAACATCAATAGGTGCTAGCAATTTCCAAGAGTTTTTCTACTAATATTTGAGATTGGAGGTTCAAAATGTTTTTCAATAAATACAGGTCACTGAGTCTGGGGGGGGTTATTCGTTTTTTCTTGTCCATATATCTCCTTGGAACGTCCTTCAGCCCTGACGCATATGCACAGCACCCTTTTTCCCCATTAGAAGACCTACTCAACAAGAAGATAGAAGATCAAACCGATTTCAAAATGTCAGGACACGAAAAAATGGGTGGTCCGATGATGATTGCGGACCGCAGTGAGCACACCCATCCGGTCCATGAAGCACAGGCTTGTCCCAACGACGCTCCGGTCAAATTCTATGATGTGATTGCCATGCAAGTCACCATGGTGTTGAATCGGTGGGGAGATCGGGATCCAAATGCCTACATGTATGCCTTACGTGACACCATTCCCGCAATTCGTCAACAGGAATCGGCAGCAACTGATTCTCATTTTGGAGAAAATTTTGGCCTCAACCCTGGATTGGGAAACGATCCAATTCAACCGCTTACGATTCGAGCGAACGTTGGCGATTGTGTTCAAGTCACCTTCACAAACCTTACTCACGATCCGGAACCGTCAAAAGGTCATCCTGCAAGTTTTCATGTCCATGGAGCTGATTTCATTCTCACTGATTCTGGAAAACCGGCCCTATCGACAGATCCTGACTCGATAGCCCTTCCCGGCGATGCCATCCACCTTGAATGGTACGTCAATCCAGATTTTTATCAAGAAAACACGCATTATCTGCATTCTCATGGCCCCAAAATGCGTTGGCTCGTCAGCCACGGCTTGATGGGCGCATTGATTGTGGAACAAGCCGGGTCGGAGTATTTCAATGCCCAGGATGGTAGTCCATTGTGTACGACACAACCTGATCACACGGCAACTTGTCAAAGTTCATGGAATGCCATGATCTCGCCCGGCGATGACAACAGCGATTTTCGCGAGTTCACCATGGTGTACCACGAAATTGGCAATGAGCAGTATCTCCCACTCAACAAAGACGGCGACACAAGAAATTTATTCATCGACCCTCTGACTGGAAGTTACAAGCCAAATGGGCGGGCAATTAATTATCGCAGTGAATCGTTTCTGAGACGATTGGGCGAGGCCGAAGTGATGGCCAAGGTGTTGAATCTCAACCCAGGTTCCGAAGTGGATCACACGCCTGATTCTCCCGCCTATCTCCATAATACGGAAGTCGCCAAGGAAATTTGGGACAAAATCAACCAAGGTTTCATTGGAGATCTCAAGCATGTGGCGGATGAATCTCAAGCCTATGGAACCTATGCATTTGGCGATCCAGCTACTCCAATTCCACGCTCGTATGTGGGCGATCCCACCAAATTCCGCGTGGTACATGGAGGCAGTGAGACGTTTCATGTCCCTCACCTTCATGGCGGAGGCATTCAATGGCAGCGACAGCCTGGTGTAGGAAACACGACTGACAACCCCGACTACACGCCCATCGATGCCGGCCTAAAAAAACACTTCACGAGCCGGATGCCCAGTTCTGGCAATGATGCGCAAACCATCGGCCCATCCGAAACCTATGAACTGGAGATTGGTTGCGGCAGTGGCGGCTGTCAACAAGCCGTGGGAGATTTTTTGTTTCATTGTCATGTGGCGTCTCATTATATCTCTGGGATGTGGCATTTTTGGCGTGTCTATAACACCTTGCAAGACAACACGGATGAAGCCACACAAGACTATGATGTCAACAAGACCGATGAATTGGGCAGACTGGCTGAATTGCCTGACAGAAAAGGGCAAAAGCTACCTGCGGTGACATCGGAACATCTCATCGGGAAGACCGTGGACTTTGCAGGACAGACCATACCAGTAACCCATTCCAATCTTAAGGACGTGGTCGAAGTCCAATTTCCGCCACAAGGGCGTCCCAAAACCATGCAAGATGCCACGGTGTTTGATTGGAAACGTCAAGGACATCTGTACTTGAATGAACCAGAAACGAAACATGTTTGGCCAAACTTTGCCTCGCCAAACCCTGGTGAACGGATTGCCATAAGATTTGAGCCTCAAACGGGAAAACTCGCGTATCCAATGCTCCGGCCTCATCTAGGGCGGCGTCCGCCGTTTGCCCCGCACCATGGTCCAGCGCCATTTTTGGAACCTTTGGGCCATGATCGGTCCGAACCCGCATCACCAGGGGTTAATGGTCCAAGCAGCTTGTGTCCCACAAATGCACCTTCCCGACGTTATAAAATTCATGCCATTCAAACGCCAATTCAGGTGACTGACGATGAAACAGATAACAAAGGCATGCTCTTTGTGGTCAAAGACAATGAGGATCTCGCACGGTCCAATCCAGAATATAAAGTTCCTCTGGCTATCCGAGCGAATCAAGGTGATTGTGTTGATCTGATTCTCGTGAACGAGCTGGAGGAAACCGGAGAAGCCGCGGAACTCAGCAAGACCAACATTCATCAACATTTTTTGGCCTTTGACGTCCAAGCCTCGGATGGTGTTATTTCCGGAGCCTCTTTTGAACAATCCCCTCGTCCCATTCACGACGCAGGTATGAGTTTTGCTTTGGTGCAAGACATCGAACAAGGCGCAACGCATTTGCAAATCAATGATACCTCATCGTTTCATCCAGGAACGGTTGTGGCCATCGGAATAGACCAATCAACGGATGTGTTTGAAACAGCTGTGATCAACACCATTAACACAAATGGCAATATTCTTCAGTTCACAAAGCCAATCAAACATGCTCATCAAAAAGGTGAACGCGTGAGTGTGGAGTTCGTTCGGTATAGGTGGTACGCGGAACGTCAAACCGGCGCAAGCTACTTTCATGATCATGTGGATGCGTTACAACGATGGGGACATGGGTTGTTCGGTGCGATTATCGCAGAACCTCGAGGATCCACCTACCACCATCCCAATAGCGGGGAGGAAACCCTGAGTGGGCCTATTATGGATATTCACGTCAACGCAGATCAGGAAGTGGTGCCTGGGCTGAAGGGCAGTTTCAGAGAGTTCGTGGCATTCTCGACAGACCGAACTCAATCAGCAGGAGACCCGACATCTCAAGCTGGACGAAAGCAGAAGAATACGGGATCCATCAATCTTCGAGCAGAGCCACTGAAACCGGGAACAGATCGGGGAGACGGCCCACCGCATTTAGGTTTGAGTAGCGTGACCTACGGTGATCCCATCACACCAATGTACCAAGCCTATACCGGTGATCCCATCATCTTTCGACTGCTGACCACGGCCACCGAAGAAATTCATCCCTTCCATATTACTGGGCATCATTTCCGATGGGAACGCTTCCAAGAAAACTCCCCACCGCTGACGGTGTACGGTGTCGGAATTTCTGAGCGTTTTAATGCATATATTGAAGCCGCAGGTGGTGCGGCAAGAAAACCCGGCGACTATCTTTACTACAACGGGACTCAACGACATTTCCGGAATGGAGCGTGGGGCATTCTCAGGGTATTCAATACCCTTCAATCTGAGTTGCAACCCCTACCGGGGCGTGAGCCATTGAATGGAATCGGGTTCCCAAACCTTGGGAATGTTTCAAAGGGAGATTCTCCTCCATCAGCGCTGGATCCCGGCAATCCCTGTCCCGCAAATGCGTCAGAAAAACATTTTGATATCTCAGCGATAGACAAACAATTTCTCCTGAGCAATCCAGCGACGACTTCTTCAGAATTTGACCAACATGGACGAATGTATGTGTTGGATTCAGATGTCGAAGCGGTATTGAGCGGTGAAATGCAAGCCAACCCGTTGGTGATTCGCGCCAATATCGGAGATTGCATTACCGTTAAGCTGACGAACCGCATGAAGACACACCATGCGTCGTTTCATCTGGATAGTCCGACGTTTGATCCCCAGGGGTCATTGGGTATCACACTTGGGTTGAACCCAGCCCAAACTGTTCCACCGCACGATGAATCAGAACACCCGCCTTCCAGTCGAACCTATCGATACTTTGCGGAGGAAGAGTTGGGAGCGGTGTTGATCCGAGACTTTGGTGATCCGTTAACGAATGGAGCCAAAGGCTTGTACGGTGCGCTCATCGTTGAACCCCAAGGCTCGACGTATGTTGATCCAATCACTGGTGAACCCTTGGCCAGTGGAGTGACAGCTGTCATTCAAAACCCCGATCTGCCGGATTACAGGGAATTTGCGCTGGTGTATCACGATGCGGATCCAGATATCGGCACCTTTGTTATGCCCTACGACGAAGAAATTGACCAAATGACGCTGGTGAATTACCGGGCAGAACCACTGAAGAAACGTCTGAATCAATTTGGAATTGTGTTAGATAGTGATCGGTTTAAAAACTCAGAGGACATGAACACCGCCCGCGCGGTGTTCAGCAACCACAATCCATTTGAAGATCCAACGACCAATGTTTTCGAAACATTTGCTGGCGATCCTGTGAGATTCCGCATCATTAGTGGATACAGCGAACAGCCACAAATGTTCTCTCTAGAGGCACATGAATGGGAATTAATGCCTCAAATTCCAGGGTCCGACCGTGTTAGCTCACGGTATCTGCCTTCTTCTGGAGTTCTCAACATTGAAATACCGAGCGCCGGTGGACCAAGCCACCACACGGGCGATTACATGTGGAGTAATCACCGGCAAACACACCAAAAGATCGGACAATGGGGGTTACTGCGTGTCCTCCATCCAGGGGATCAAACACACCTCAAACCATTAGCCAATTCCAAACCATGAGGATGGCCACATTTACAAATTGTCACACTGATATGCCTAGAGGAGTACAACCATGTCCAATAACCTAAATAATATGTCTGACTTTGATTTGGTGAACCCTGATTCAATTGACCCCGTGCTCAGTCAAGCGTTTAAAAAGGATATTCGGGTTCCTAATTCGAATCCTGTCAAAAACAAAAAACCGAACCTTCATGTGGGAAAGCTCAAGACGACCGCTTTCGAGAAAGCCAGAAGCATGAGAGGCTTTCCGATTACAGGAAATATCCGATCTTCCTGGGATGATTTAGAGCTGGCATTGGAAAATTTAGACCGTGCGGCAAGAATGGCCGGGCACCAACCCCTAACCGATTTGACGGCAGCTAAGGAGGCATGGGCTATTCTTCGTGGGACGACTCAAGGTAAAGTTTACGACGGATTTCCCTTGCTAAACTATAATTTTGCTCATACGAAATATTCAGACATCAACAAAGGAAAAGGCCTGACTCCCGATCACGTCCCAGGCGAGTACAAAATGAAACGTCTCAAAGATACCGGTAAGACCGTGAAGAGCCTTATCGATGGGAAACAACATAAGATTTGGGACGTCACCATCAATATGTTGTGGACAGGACAAAACTTTGATTCCGACACCTTTCTGCTTCGGGTGCCCAAACAGGCTCACAACTATGATGAGTTTCAGATCAACTGGCGGGTGTACTCGATGATTCAAGAAGATTTGGCACCGACGACAGTTTTAAATGACGCCGCTGGGCGAATTTTCCATGGGCTTGACAGTACTTTCCTCTCTATGACCAACGGAAGCTTAAATGAAATAACCATCAAATATCCTTCAATCATCAACTTTAGAGGCCTTTATAACTGGGGATGGGGCGCTCATCCCCCACGCATCCAATTCCTGCAACCCGTCCGCGAACAAGAGGCTAAGCAAGGCGGGAAAAATGGCTGGGACCCGTTCTCATATTCGTTTGTGACAAGGAATAGAGAGGACCAGACCATTGAAAATATTGGGATGGCTTCTCCAGAGAAAAAGGCCTACTGGGTAGCCGAGCAGGCACTCAACGGAACAACAGGATCTGAAATTGCTCGAATGCTCAATGAACGTAACACGACACCAAGGGGTGTGTTTCATGAATGGGTAGCCCTATCAAGAAATCAACGTCAATTACCCCCGGAAGCATGGGAAACAATCAAAGACATGCCTGGCGTCATTCCTGAAGATCGAAGGATTGGTCCTTTCGATGCGGTTCTCGCATTTGTCAACAATAAGCTCTATGGCATTACTCGCGGTGGTCAACCAAACACCGATGGAAAAAGTGATGTCATTAATGACTTCCAACAAGGAGATGTGACAAAAGTTAAAGTCATTAACCTTGATCGGCACACACACTATTATCGAAATGTAGATTTTGGGGCTCGTTATACAGATGATATAAAAAAGACGTTTGGAAATGGAAAGTTCAGCTTCGACAAAATGAACACGAAACCGAACTATGGTGTCCCAAAAGTGATTGAAATGCAATGGCGAACCGGCTGGGGTTATGTGCCGCATCGTGGCATTGCCAAACAAGGAGGAGTCTTCCCACGAATTGTCGATCGGTTGCATCTTACGCCATTTCTTGATCAATTCGGGGAAAAACATGTGGGATATATCTTCAAACATAATGTGAGTGGATATTGGCGTTTCGACCCACCAGAACCTATTCGAGCCGGCTCTCCAGAAGGGGAAGATCCGATTAATCCGGATCGAGATCCGATTGATGCCGGAGATCCCTTGAAGGATGAGGATGGACGAGACGGAGTCCTTATGGGGTTCAACACAGAGGCCTTTGGTGTGGCCAAAATGCCGGAAGAGGAGTTGACACATCATCCCAATCAAGAAGGTTTTCCAACCCAACAGTTCCCAGGATTCTTAAGAAACCCCGATCCCAACGGTGGCGATCTAATTCCTCCGACACCCGCGTGGAAACCCTATATCGCCCTGAATCCGGCCACAGGAGAGCTCGAAGATGATGGGGGATATTGGGTGGACAAGACCTATCTTCACGGACGACCAGTCAAAGGCCATTCGTCCATTGAAGCCAACATTGAAGCTCCTCGGGCAAGCGCCCAGTTATTCTATAACTTCGATCCCTGCTTTCACGATAACGCCATCTTTTCATGGCACCCGAGTTCCGATGCCGCTCGATAGCTTGAGGATATTTCTGCCTAAAAGGAGTTGTTATGAAAATTTTCGAATATCTATTTAACCAACCTGCAGGCAACACCAATATTATCGACAGCAGTGGTCTCGGCAACATCGCTACGATCAACCCTGTCCGACCTTGCACCACCCCGGCTGAGGCCGTTTCTGGTTTTTCACCTCCTGGCTAAGCCTATAAAATTTTAAAGGGTCTTCGTGTAATCGAGTGGGTAGATTTATATCTCTTTAAGCATGCAGGTCAGGATTTTCAATCGAAGGTATTCCTCATCCCGTAGACCATAGGCTCGCCTCTGGATGAGCCGAATCTTGTTGTTTAACCCTTCCACGAACCCAAGAGCAACCTTGTTCTTCGGCCGGCTGTCAGCCGCAATGCCGTCCCAGTGCCGCTCGATCATTTCAGCGAACTTCTCGTAGGGCTGAAGCCGTTGCCATCTCAAGGATTCTTTCCAGTGATCGAAGAACCTCCGAGCCCATCCCTCAGTCTGGTAGCTCCACAGTTGGCCGAAGGTCTCCTTTAACAGGTACGCCGTCTGCAGACGTTTATTGGCTCCCAGAAGCTTCTTCAGCGCCTTGCGTCCATCCAAGGTGAGGTTCTCCCGGTTCGATAACAGCGTAGACTTCTGCCCCTTGATGTAGGAACGGGCTTTTCCAGAGAGCCGTCGATACTCCATCTTTCTGACCTGATCCAGGGCTGCCCCCAGATGCTTCATCACGTGGAACTTGTCTTACAGGATCGCCGCCTGCGGCGCGTTCGTCCGTGTGGATTTCTCAAAGGCCTTCCACATGTCCATCTCCGCTAGCCGGATCCCGGCCCCCTTCTTGTCCCCCAACCATATATAGAATGAGTCCAAGCTCTCCGCAGACCGGTCGTGGCCTCCAAACCAGAGGGGGCGCCGCCGTTCTAAATCGCTGACGACGATCCGGTACGTATGCCCCTTCCGCAGGGAGATCTCGTCGATCCCGAACACTTGCGGAGCCGGAAGGCCGGTACGCTGGAGTTGCTCCTCCATGTATTGCTTCTCTAATCGCTTCACCGTGTGCCAATCCAGATGCACGTCCTTGGCCACGTCCTTGCTACTCATGGAACGGCACCGTCGCCCGACAACCAACACAAACCGCTTCGTGTAGAAGGGGTTGTCGGACAGCCAGTCCAGCCGCTCCCGCTTCACCTTTCCGCACCGCCGGCAGGAGACCCGCCGCACTGCCACTTCCAGATAAATTCGCGCATCCCCACAGGTGAGGTCCCGGACAAGCCGCGTCTTGCTGTCGCAGTAACTCCGACACCCCGTACCGCACTGCCCGCAAACCGTTTTTTTGACGCCGCTCCAGCTGGATAACACGGGCGCCCGTCAATAAACACCGTGACGACACCCGAGCTCTATTAGTTACCCACTCACTTCTTCGATGAGCCGAAATAATGAAGGGCAGTTACAGCTGCAGGTTAATCAACTAAATGGATTGGTTCAAGAACTTCGCTTGCAAAACCGATTCCGCAATTCCTTACGGCCACGGTAGCCCAAAAAGCTTGACCTAGAAAATTTACGCGCGCGCTTCAGATTCTGGAGCACCCGAAGGACTTAAACAATAGGAGAACCACAACAGCTTCACAAATGAGCTGACCCCGGATTTTTCCGAAGGATCGCCGTTGCTATCCAGATATACGCGATGCAGACACTTGGTGTAGTTATAGAGGGCCCTTGAGGACTACATGACACGAGCACACAATTCGCAGTACGGTGACTCATCAGGTTCGTTTTAGCATTCGCGGGCAACAACGCGTTTGCGCAAGAGGCCAAGCTTTATGACGTGATGGATGAACCCGGTATCGCCCAACCTT
>BQIZ01000152.1 GCA_021604365.1 Nitrospirales bacterium | reverse complement strand
GTCCAGAGAATGGCGATCCCTCCCAATAGCCACTCCCCCCAATGGTCAATGCCCCACATCTCTGGCATGTGAAGCGAAAAGTGCAGCTTGTAGAGGAAGGAGACTAAGTTTTCCTGTGTCACAGGCCAGACCGCGCCCCATTCCCGACGGCCTAACTCATCTCCTGTTACGGGATCGATAAAAACTTGATTATAGCCGAGTTCATACAATCTATTCGTGGCAGGATTCACGTGAGGGCCGACACCGAAAGCAAGGGCCTCGCCCGCTTCTGGGCCAAGCGGCACAAAGGTCACTTTCGCCCGCGAGTCACGGGTTTCGATCGCTTGGGCCAAATCAAGTGAGGATAAATACGCCCCACGGCTGTCCACATGGGTCAGGTGGGGATTTAGCAGGTCGTCCAGTTCGTGATCCCAGGAAATCACCGCCCCTGTCAATCCGGATATAATTAAAAACCCGGCGATTACCAGTCCCACCCATCGGTGAAGGAGAATAAAGAGGTAATGCATTATTTCCTTCCTGGTAAAAAATCGGATTCCTGTCCACCCCGATAAGCGGGGTCATAATAAATCGTTAAAAAACAGTAAAAAAAAGAGTGCTGCATAAAGAGTTAGACGAATGATAGGGAAAAAACCTGACCTCCCACCTCAGCAGAAATATTTAATCCATCTTCAAACAGAATTCAGCTTTTATAAATCGGGGAAGGACAGCCGGTGCAATCAGGAAGTTGAACAATCCTATCCAAGGTCAAGGGAAAGGACGAATACCTCCATGGATGTCAAGGTTGGTCATTCGGATAAATAAAATTGAAGAAATCTTACTCGAATTCTGGAGAATATAGGGCATAGATTTTTCGGTAGTCGATGGAGCGGATATGAGATGGCTCGCTTGCCTGCCGGCAGTTGGGCACCTCAACCGCGCGGTTCCGGTTGGGGAAATCGAGGGTGGAGCAGGATCCTATTACGTCATCTAGAGAAAGACTTCACGCCGTGCCTTCCGATGTCAGCGCCTAATACGCAGAAGGCTCTTTGCATAATCGGGATTTCCCGATTCCAATAGACTGTGCGATCCGGAACCTTCCATCTCCGTTTTCCATAAAGTTCTTAGAAACCGGAGGGAATGTGCGTCGACTATTCACTTAATGGCAATATTCTCATCGTTGTCCTTTGGACAAGCTAGAAAATCTAAATGCCAGATACATTAATTATGGGTGTGGTCTTACCAGGGCGTTTATTAACAATGACGGACCCATTTCCATGAAACCTGACCGATTGAGCACCATGGAAAATTTCGAAGTAAGGCAGCCTTGGATCCATCCGGCCGAACACGAAGGTGAGAAAAAAGGTGAAAGCTATGGAGGAATTCAAAGAGAGTGCTGCAACCAGACGGTGGGCTGTTTACAAAAAACATCCGAGTTCAAATATTATTTTTCCCTGTTCAACCACCCAACCCAACATCCCCTGACACATGGTTCGATCTATCGTTATCTCAGTTTAATGTAGCGGTACCTGCCCATACAGATTTTGAGCGGATCCTATCGACAAAAAATAAATGAGTAAAAGACAAACGTGAACGCTTTTCCTGAAGACGGACAGATGATCTGCGTTAGGTTGTCAGGAGTGAGGTGTCGGGGAGAGGTTCCTTTATCCCCTGCTTCGATATTGGTTTGATTTCAAGTGTCAGGAGTCCGTTTTGTATCTGGTCCCTTAATTCTTGATCGTTGATGAACAAACAATTCTGCTGTAGTGGAATTTCTTGAGAGTCTGGATGCGGAAAAGATGTGAAGGTAACCCCCGATTATGTGGCCGAGGTTCTGTGTAGACTGAGAGATTGTCCTTAGCGTGTAGAACTTCTTGCGTGAGAAGCGGGCGGAAAATTTTATCATGGTACGTGCAACCGTCAGCAGTACTTGACAGGTAGGGATCGATAAATGTATTGATATTGATAATTAATATCGGTTTCGTTTTTGAGCATTCAGTCACATACGGCAAGAGGCCAAAGTACTGCAAGTCCAGAGCCCACGCTCGCCGCCCGGCGAATGTGGGTTTTTTTTATGGTTACGAGGAGCGCCGTAAAGACAAAATTGGCACGCCACTCTCAAATGTTGTTTTGCGTGGATTCCCGTTTCATGGGCAATTTAAACATGGAGTAATCACATCATTGTTCCAGTTGAATGTGCCTTAATTTTAAAACTGAACGATTTATTTAAAGGTACGGAATTGCAGGGGTACGGGTAAACGTTTCGTATACGTCTTAGCTCTATTGGCCAGATAGAGTGGGGCAGGTTTTAAGCTTTGATTAGAAAGAAAAAAGAATTTTTCAATTTATTCATCGCGACAATATGGAAAGCGTACGGGTAATCGTGTCGTATCCGTCTTAGCTCTATCGGCCAGGTAGCGCGGAGCATGGCTAAACCTTTGAGTAGAAAGAAAGTGAATTTCCTTTCATGAATGTTGAGCACGAGACCATCGTCGATCTTTTACGAATGTGGGCGAGCCGGATCCCGCAGCAACAAGCCTATATTTTTTTAGTGGACGGTGAAACGGAGGCCGTTCACGTGACTTATGAGGAGCTTGACCGGCGGGCGCAGGCTATTGCTACACGATTGAAAAATTTAGGCGTCACCGGTGAACGGGCCCTTTTACTGTATCCACCGGGACTTGATTTTATCATCGCCTTCTTCGCCTGCTTATATGCAGGTGTGATTGCGGTACCGGCCTATCCTCCGCAACGTAAGCGTACGTTGCCACGCCTGCAAGCTATCCTGAAAGATGCACAACCTAAATTAGCGCTAACAACGACACAAGTTCACGCAAGTGTCGAGAGATTCTGCAATCAGGATTCCGGTTTGGATAATTTAAAGAATCTGCAATGGTTGAGCACTGATGTGCTCACACCGGACACCGAAACAGTTTGGTGCATGCCTGAGATCAACGGTCGGACACTCGCATTTCTTCAATACACATCAGGGTCGACAGGCTTACCGAAGGGCGTCATGGTCAGTCACGGTAATCTGTTGGACAATGAGCAGGTGATCAAGCAGGCATTTGGACATACGGAGCAAACGGTCGTGCTCGGATGGCTCCCCCTCTATCACGATATGGGATTGATCGGAAACGTTTTGCAACCTCTGTATCTTGGTGCGCCGTGCGTGCTCATGTCTCCTCTTCACTTTTTGCAGAAGCCGTTCCGGTGGCTGTCCGCGATTTCGCGATATCGTGCGACGACCAGCGGCGGGCCGAATTTTGCTTATGACCTGTGCGTCCGCCAAACGACTCCGGAGCAGCGCGCGTCGTTGGATCTCAGTTGCTGGATGGTCGCATTTAATGGAGCTGAACCGATTCACCCCGGCACGTTGGATCGATTCACGGACACCTTCAGTGGGTCGGGTTTCCGTCGCGAGGCGCTGTATCCGTGTTACGGGTTGGCAGAGGCGACCTTGTTTGTTTCCGGCGGTGAGAGGACAAGGTCTCCGGTGCTTCGAAGGATTAATAAAACCGAATTGCAGGAGCATCGCATCCTAGATGGGACGGAATCCGATGCCGAGATGCAACACATGGTGGGGTGTGGGTATTCACGATTAAAACAGGAGATTCGCATTGTGGACCCCGAGTCATTACGAATTTGTCGGGTAGGCCGCGTCGGAGAGGTGTGGGTGAAAGGTCCCAGCATCGCAAGGGGTTATTGGAATCGACCGGAAGACACGTCACGGACATTCGGAGGTTATACCTCGGATACCAGCGAAGGGCCGTTCCTTCGAACAGGTGATCTTGGGTTTGTGAAGGAAGGTGAACTGTTCATCACGGGGAGGTTGAAAGATCTCATCATAATTCGTGGTCGCAATTATTATCCCCACGATATCGAACTGACGGCACAACAGAGTCATGAGGGCCTTCGACCGGAAGGCGGCGCGGCGTTCTCGATTACGTTCCAAGAAGAAGAGTCCCTGGTGGTCGTCCATGAAGTGGAGTCCCGTCCTGCCTCATTTAATGTCCAGATGGTGATAGCCGCGATTCGTCAGGCCATCACCGAACATCATGAAGTACAAGTTGCGGCAGTGGTGCTTATCAAGGCAGGGACACTTCCCAAAACGTCCAGTGGAAAAGTTCAGCGAGGCCTGTGTCGTCTGAAGTTTCTCGCTCAGGGATTCAATGTGGTCGGGCAGTCTGCCCTGCCGACATCTCTTGCTGAAACCGGATACCAACGGGGAGAGCAGGCAGACCTTGTGCAAGGGAATGAGCTAGAAGCAACCGTCGTCGAGATTTGGTCGAAGGTGTTGCAGCAGCCGAGAATTCACCTCCAGGACAATTTTTTTGCCATGGGGGGGGATTCATTGCGCGGAATGCAGATGTTGGCTCGTCTACAGGAAATCTGTCGAGTCGATGTGCCGTTGGATGCGCTTTTCGATTATCCGACCGCGGCGGAATTTGCCGCCCACATCGGGACCCTCACGCCCTCTGTCGAATCGATTTCGAGGACGTCCATTCACCCCGCGTCACGAGAGGGAGCGTCGCCTCTGTCGTTTGCCCAGGAACGGTTCTGGTTTCTTGAGCAGTTATCACCCGGGACTCCGTTTAACAATATTCCCATCGCACTGCGCCTGAAAGGTTCGCTCGATATTGAGGTCCTCCGTCGATCGTTCGACGAAATTGTTTCTCGTCATGAGATTCTCCGTGCCACCTTCGTTCTACGCGATGGCCAACCGGCTCAGATCATTGCACCTCGTCTTGAGCTTCCATTTTCGATAGAGGGCCTGCAGCGGGTTTCCGAGTCGAGTCGTGAAGAGCAGCTTCAAAGCTTGCTTGGAGATGAGGCTCGGCAACCTTTTGATTTGATGAAGGACCCACTTCTTCGCCTTCGGTTATTCCGGGTTAGCGAAGCCGACCATGTTCTTTCGCTGACTATTCATCATATCGTCGCGGACGGTTGGTCGATGGGTCTTTTCAGCCGTGAATTGGCAGCGTTGTACCAGGCATTTCTGCAGGGGCGGGTCTCCCCGTTGCCGTCTCTTCCGGTCCAGTATCTCGATACGGTCATTCAGCAGAGAGAAAGTGTTCGAGAACAAATGTTTCAACGGCAGGTGACCTACTGGCAACAGCGCCTGGACCATGCTCCCCACACCCTGAATCTGCCGTTTGATTTTCCCCGACCGGAAGTAAAGGGGTATCAAGGGGCGCGCTATGAGTGGACACTGGATGCGTCACTTGTCCAGCAGTTGCAGGCGGTTGGGTATCGATATCGGACCACGTTGTTCATGACGTTGCTTGCGACCTTTAATATTCTCTTGTCTCGCTATAGCGGTCAATCAGATCTCTGTGTCGGAACGCCGGTTGCTAACCGTAACCGGATTGAGTGCGAATCCCTGATTGGTTGTTTCGTCAATTCGGTCGCCTTGCGCGCCGATCTTTCCGGCAATCCACCATTTCCTGTTTTCCTCGATCAGATTCGAGCGACGGTTCTTGGTGCCCAGGCGAACCAGGAGATTCCATTCGAGCGATTGGTCGATGAGTTGAAGGTGGGTAGAGACTTAGGACATACCCCGATCTTTCAGGTGATGTTCGTCCTGGCGGATCGTCCATCGGATGTCCGTGCATTGGGAGGCCTGGAAGCGTCCAGGATGAATGTGAATACGCAAACATCCGTGTTCGACCTGACGCTGGAGATGGCAGAAAAGGCAGACGGGAGTCTGGGGGGAGTATTCGAATACAGTACGGATTTGTTTACGAGCCGGACAATCGTTCGTATGGCCGAACATTTTCAGGCCTTGTTGGCTCAAGTTGTCGCATGTCCGGAGTCCCGCGTGGATGATTGGCCAATGGTGACGGCGAACGAGCGCGGATATGTCCTCGTAAGCTGCAATGAGACGACAACGCCCTATCCTGATGAGTCTTGTCTACATCAACTGATTGAGGCTCGAGTCGCTGCCAGTCCGGATGCCGTAGCGCTGCTGTGCGAGAAGGGTTCGTATGCCTATGCCTTCATAAACAGCAGAGCGAATCAACTCGCCCGGTATTTACGGGCACAAGGAATCGGTCCGGAGATTTCCGTGGCCCTGTGCGTGGATCGGTCTCTCGAAATGGTGGTTGGTCTTCTGGGCATCCTCAAGGCCGGCGCGGCCTATGTGCCCATGGATCCGACCTATCCAAAAGAGCGGCAGTCGATCATTCTCAAAGATGTCCAGCCCCGGCTGCTCTTAACGCAAGGGAAGTTTTCCGGAGAGCTGCCGGATCAAGCGGCACCGGTCTTTGCACTCGATAGTGATTGGCACGTGGTGGCTGGGTTTCCGGACACCAATTTGCCGAATCTCACGAGCCCCGACAATCTGGCATACATCCTCTATACCTCCGGGACAACCGGCCGGCCAAAAGGAACCGGCATTTCCCATCGAGCACTGGTAAATCACGCGACCGCGATGGTGAGGCAATACGGTCTTGCTTCGACGGATCGTGTCCTTCAGTTTGCATCCGTCAGCTTTGATGTGGCTGCCGAAGAATGTTTCCCGACTTGGATTGCGGGTGCAACGGTGGTATTGCGCCCCAATGAGCCGGTTCCTGCCTGTACCGATTTCCACGAATTTCTTTGCGAGCAGGGCCTTACTGTCCTGAATCTTCCCACGCCCTACTGGGCGGGGTGGGTCGAAGAGATGGAGCGAATCAGCCTGCCGGTTCCACCGTTGATCAGACTGGTCATCGTGGGGAGCGAAAAGGCCTTGCCTGCCTCTCTGGTCCGCTGGCGACGTGTCGTTGGAGATCGTATTGTCTGGTGCAACTCGTATGGCCCCACGGAAACCACGGTCACCGCCAGCAGTTATGTGCCAGGACCGGAGGTGGATTGGAACACCATGGCCAACGTTCCGATCGGGCAACCAATTGCGAATGTCGAGCTGTATGTTCTTGACTCGAATATGCAGCCCGTTCCCCTGGGTGTGCCGGGTGATCTGTACATCGGAGGACTTGGGCTCGCGCGTGGATACCACCAGATGCCGACCCTCACGGCTGAAAAATTCATTCCGCATCCATACAGCCGTGGGGCAGGGGAACGGTTGTACCGAACCGGTGATCGTGTCCGTCGGCGGCAGGACGGGCAGGTGGAATTTCTGGGACGACGGGATGAACAGGTAAAGATCCGAGGATTCCGGATCGAGCTTCCTGACATTGAGTTCCATGCGCGCCAATGTCCCCAGGTAAAGGAGGCCAGAGTGTTTTTGGAATCCGGTGGGGTTCCCGGATGGCCCGCGCTCATCGGTGGCCTCAGTGAGATCGAACAAGACCGGATGCTACAGGAAGTTGAGTG
The DNA here is from genome assembly GCA_021604365.1 of Nitrospirales bacterium. Taxonomy (GTDB): domain Bacteria; phylum Nitrospirota; class Nitrospiria; order Nitrospirales; family UBA8639; genus Nitrospira_E. The sequence goes on along the minus strand of BQIZ01000152.1, from coordinate 2,256 downwards.
TTTGACCGCAGTGGAAGCGCAGTGGGTGTATGACGTGGAATCGAATGCTGAGGAACGGAGGAAGACTGTGATTCAAAGAAAGCCGGAGTTTGATGTGTACCTGAAAATCAATAACGGAGAGTTCTTGACGCCACCGCGTGAAAATCAGCGCAACTGGCTTATGCGCCGGGCCCTTGACGAATTTTCTGATGATCTCGTCGCCCTCGACGCTATTTCCAAGCGGTTTGTTTCCGGGTCAGACCGGGTCAGCATCGATCAGAGCTGGACGGGAAGTCGGGCCGAATATACGCCTTCTGAACTGATCATCGAAGGGCAACAAGTCATGCAGGATTGGGAAGCGCCCTTGATGAAGGCGATGGCCGACATTGCCACGGAATCCCGTGGCGATGTGCTTGAGGTCGGATTCGGAATGGGCATTTCAGCGACGTACATTCAGGCCGGTCAACCTCGTTCCCACACCATCATTGAGTGCAACCGTGATGTGATGAATGTGTTTTCGGATTGGACCGGGCGATACCCGGGTCGGGATATTCGTCTTGTGCAAGGACAGTGGCAGGAAGTAGTTGGGACATTGTCTGACTTTGACTCCGTATTTTTTGATACCTACCCGGCGAGTGAAGCGGAGTTTGAAGAGACGGTGATCAATAGCATCAACTTTGCCGAAGCCTTCATACCTTCGGCTGCGAAATTATTGCGGCCGGGTGGTGTGTTTACCTATTACACGAACGAGATCGATTCCTTCAGCCGACGGCATCAACGATTTCTCTTTCAGCATTTTAGTTCATTCACCCTCAGCATCGTCCGATCGCTGCTTCCGCCGGAGGATTGTCATTATTGGTGGGCAGATTCGATGGCTGTCGTCAAGGCGGTGAAGTGATATGGAGGATGTTGTTCAACGGATCAATCGTCTGACCGAACCGCAGCGAAAACTTCTTCGCCTCAGATTAGGGGGCATGCGGTATGAACGGGAAGGGGAATCTCGACTTGTGGGGTATGTCGTGCCTCGTGTCCATGATGCGACGACTGTTCGGGATCTCCGCGGATTTTTGGCAGAACGTCTCCCGGATTATATGGTGCCAAGAACCTGGATTGTTCTCGACGCTTTCCCTCTGACATCCCGCGGAAAGGTAGATCGCAAGGCGTTACAGGATATGGCTCGGTCGGTGCCGGATGTGGCGTCACATCGGCAGGGCGCGCCTCGAAACGACTGCGAGCGAAATATTGCAGCGATTTGGAAAGAAGCGCTGGGTCTGCACGTCGTCGGACTGCACGGCAATTTTTTTGATCTGGGCGGGCACTCCCTTCTGTTGCCGAAGGTCCTCACTCAGATACGAGCCTTGACCAAGCAGCAGGTGGCGATGGTCGATCTGTTTCGTTATCCGACGGTACAGGCATTGGCCGCATTTGTCTCGGCGGATGGGGCCCCAATTATGGAAGCAGGGGCGACGCAACAGGTTAGGGATAAGCGAGAAGCGGGAGTGAGGCGGATGAAGCAGCAACGACGACAGAGACAAGAAGCGGTGAGGGGCGAATGACGGACGCCGTGGAGTTATCCAATAAGGACCAAGTCGCTGAGGGCTTGGAAGTAGCCATCGTCGGGATGGCCGGCCGATTTCCAGGTGCGAACAATCTTGATGAGTTTTGGCGCAATCTTCATGGTGGCGTCGAGTCTGTCTCCACGCTGAGTCGTGAAGAGCTACTGGAGTCTGGAGTGGAGGCAAAGGTTTTGGATCGGACGAACTATGTCCGGGCTCGCGCGGTTTTAGATGAGGTTGATCTCTTCGATGCCAAATTTTTCAATATGACACCTAAAGAAGCCGAGATCATGGACCCTCAGCAGCGACTGTTTCTTGAATGTGCGTGGGAAACACTGGAACGCGCCGGATATGATCCGGAGCAATATCAAGGATTGATCGGCGTCTACGCAGGATCGAGCACTAGCGGTTATCTCTTTAATTTATTCCCCCGCCGGATACTCTTACAGTCGGCCGCTGACATGGCGGCGATGCTCGGCGTGGAAAAGGATTCACTCTCGACGCGGGTGTCCTACAAATTGAATCTGGAAGGGCCGAGTTTAGCGGTGCAAACGGCCTGTTCGACGTCCCTGGTCGCGGTTCATCTTGCCTGCCAAGCCCTGCTGAGTGGTGAGTGTGATATGGCCCTGGCAGGCGGTGTCTCTATCAGTGTGCCGCAGAAAGTGGGCTATCTCTATCAGGAGGGCGGCATCGTCTCTCCGGATGGTCATTGCCGGACCTT
>BQIZ01000151.1 GCA_021604365.1 Nitrospirales bacterium | reverse complement strand
TGGGCCTTAGATAATAGTGGTGGTGCAGGGAGATGGTGTGGAGTCAATAATGAGATCTCCATTTTGCGTGAGACGGGGTGTTACGCAGATTTTACCTTTCCTTCCGCTCCCGACGAGTCTCAGGTTGCCACAATTAACTCTCTGTATTATGCCACCGATGACCCACTGAGACCGAAATCCCATAACACCGGTGTCCCTGTTAAAGCTGGCAGGAAGTCCAGTGGAGATTTGATGTTGATTCAAGGTCCATTAGGGTTGAATTGGAAATCCCGAAAATTAGGATTACTCCCCAGGATTGAAAATGGAGAACTCTCAGGGGATAACCCTCCTTCCAAAGATCGCGTTGATCTTTGGATTAAGACTCATATTCACGTACAAGGACAGCCCAACTGGATCTTTGTGAAACTTCATACTCATGGAGCTGATGAGCAGAACATGGGGGTTTTGCTTGGAGAGCCCATGGAACGTATGTGGACTTATCTGGAAGACGAATATAACGATGGTCGGAGATACTGTCTTCACTATGTGACTGCCTATGAATTATTCCAGGTTGTTAAGGCTGCGGAACGTGGAGCCGTGAGCGATCCTTCTCTCTATTTAGCAAAAAATGGGAGATCTCCTCAATCCGCGAAACATTTCGAATGAAGTCGCATAGACACAAACTCTTCTATTCAGAGTCGTCGAAAAGGATTTACTTCACATCATGATGGTCAAAGAAGAAACCGGATCACTCGGGCCGGTGGACGCCATAGAGCCTAAACAGATCTCCGTGAAGGCGCCTATCCCCTCACCTTTATCCTTTCTGCTTTTTATATACCTTATCACTCTCTACCTGCGGCCCCAGGATTGGGTGCCGTTTATGCTGTTTTGGCCCGTGGATTACATTGTGTTTGCCCTTTTGCTTGGTGGTTCGATTGTTCAAGTGGATGCATGGTCTCGTTTAAGCAAGTTGCCTTTACTGTATATGTTGATGGTCTGGCTTGCGGTGATCTTTCTTTCAAATCTTGCACAGGGTGGGGAGGGATTGTGGTATGCCAGGCAGGCATTTACGGAGTATGGGAAATCATTCTTGATTTTTATGTGTTTATTTCTGTTCTTGAACTCAGCCGGACAAATTCGCCGTCTGGTCTGGTTTCAAATTTTTCTGTCAGGTCTTCTCGCTTTTCAGTGCATTGATCAAGTGGCCAATGGGGTCGGGTGGGCCGGGCAACATCTTGGTTGGGATGATGGGCACGGTGGGCGAGCCAAATGGGTTGGACTTTGGGATGGGATGAACGTTTTGGCCTTGCTCTTTGTGATTGCGTTTCCTTTTCTCATCCAATTCATGTTTTCTCCTTGGAGCCCTTTCGTTCGGATTGTTTCCTTATTTTTTACCATCCTGATTTTTCAAGGACTTCTTTTGACTCAATCACGCGGAGGGTTGCTGGCCTCAATCGTCGCGTTGTTTGCTTCGCTGGTCTTGCGGTTTAAGCCACGGACGGCGGTTATTATTGGAGCTATTGTTCTGGTTTTGGCGGCGCCTTTGGTGGGATTTCTGACGACACGTGGGTTTGATGATAGCGATGGGAGCAAGTCGGCGGCACATCGTGTGGACCTGTGGGCTGCGGGGCTGGAGATGGCGAAGGAAAACCCGGTTTTTGGAGTGGGGAAAATGCGTTTTAAAAGCGCCGCGAGAGATAAAACGGGGCTCAGTCTCATTGCACATAATTCCTATGTGGAAAATCTTGGCGAAACTGGCTTTCCCGGGCTGTTTATCTACATCTCATTGTCGTATCTGTCGATAAAAGGGCTGTGGCATGTATCGAGGCAAGTCTCTGATCCTAAGGATCGCTCACTCGCCTTGGCTCTTTTGGCGAGCATCTGTTCTTATGCAGCCACCTCGATGTTTGTGACCACAGATTTTATTCTTTTTTATGTACAGCTTGGTATTGCTGCAGCTTTTTGCTCATTAAATGGTTTTCATCCTCGGTTGACTCTAAATGATATCGTTTGGATTACCTTGATAGAAGTTGGATTTGTAATGTTTCTTCGATTATTTACTGCACTGTTTTTTGCTGGCGCAATGTCATAACCTTTTTCTTCGGAGTCAAATGCTATGTGTGCCATATGTGGAGTGGTGAGGTTTAGGGATGGTGAACCGGTCGAACAAAGTCTCCTTGTGCAGATGAGGGATTCGATGGTTCATCGGGGCCCTGATTCCGCGGGTATATTTTTGAATAAGCATGTGGGCTTTGGACATCGAAGGCTGAAGATAATCGATTTACATGCTGGCGCACAGCCTATGTTTAATGAGGATGGGACTATTGCAGTTGTCTACAATGGCGAGATTTACAACTTTCTAGAATTGCGGGAACACTTAATGGCCAAGGGTCACACCTTTCAAACGAAGTGTGATACTGAGGTTATTGTGCATGCCTATGAAGAATATGGAATTGACTGTCCCAAATGGTTTGACGGCATGTTTGCTTTTGCCCTTTATGATGCCAACAGGAATTCGGTTTTTCTCGCTCGGGACCGGGTTGGGATAAAGCCACTCTACTTTTATGTGGATCAGCATCAGTTCCTCTTTGCTTCCGAGGTGCGCGCCATTCTCAAGGTGCTTGAATTTCGCCCATCCGCAAATATAGCTGCTTTGGATTTCTACGTGTCGGTAGGATTTGTACCTGGACAAACTACCTTGTTCCAAGGTGTCCAAAAACTGCTCCCTGGGTATGGTTTAATTCTTCAGGATGGACAGGTGACCCTTTCACAGTATTGGGATCTGAATGATGTTCCGCCCAGCGAGTTATCTTTTGGTGAGGCTCAAGGACGGTATGCGGAATTACTTCAGAAAAGCATTAAAATGAGTCTGATGAGTGATGTCCCATTGGGGGCATTTTTAAGTGGTGGGATTGATTCCAGTGCGGTTGTTGCTGGAATGAGTCAATTTATGACCGAGCCGGTCAAGACCTTTTCTATTGGATATCAGGATGACAAAGATGCCAGCGAACTTCCCTATGCCCAGTGTATTGCAAATATTTTTCACACGGAACATCACGAGTATATCCTTGAATCGGAAGAATTCTTTGCATCATTGGATTTATTACTTGAGTTCACGGAAGAACCCATTGTGGAAAGTGCGGCAATTGCACTTTTTCACCTCTCTCGGTTAGCCAAAGAACATGTGACGGTTATTCTCTCAGGGGAGGGAAGTGACGAAATTCTAGCCGGCTACCCCCTTTACCCAATTATGGCAAGGCTTGATCGAATCCACCGTGTATTTGGCTACCTCCCATCCTGGATTCAAGAATGTCTGTCGATGAGCCTCAAGGCCAATGAAAAATACACAAAGTATGTTGATTGGATGCGAATGCCTCTTCTCAACCGCTATCGAGGAATCTCTAACGATGTGACGCCGAGCATCAAGCAAAAAATGTATCAACCGGGCTTTGCTTCTCGTTTGGGCAACGATTCTGATGTATTTTTTGAAAAACTTTTTGGCACACTTTCCCAAAGTTCCGGATTGAGGAAAATGGGCTATCTGGATATTAAATCCTGGTTGCCTGATGATTTGTTGGTTAAAGCGGATAAGATGACCATGGCCAATTCCCTTGAGCTGCGTGTGCCATTTTTGGATCACCATTTACTTGAATTTGCCATGTCCTTGCCTGATGAGTATCGATTGAAAGGGTGGGAGGGCAAATTTGCCTTAAAAAAAGTTATGGAAAAAGTTTTGCCTCATGAGATTATTTATCGAAAGAAGAAAGGATTTCCCGTGCCAATAGCAAAGTGGTTTAAGGAAAACCTTTATCACCAGATTCGTGACGTCTTGCTGGACAGCAAAAGTCTCACACGAAATTACTTTCAAGAGTCGTATATTGATAATGCTTTAAAGCGACATCGGCAGGGAAAGGAAGATTTGAGCCGAAGACTTTTTTCTCTTGTCGCTTTGGAAATGTGGCACAAGAAATATATTGATTGATCTATCTTCTTATTGATAGTTGCTCTGCTTGATATGCCACTTCCCTTAAAAGTTCTGTTTATTTCCCAAATTTTTCCGACTCCCGTGAATCCAACAAAGGGAGTCTTTAGCCATCAACTTGTTCACGGTTTAATGAACTATTGCGACGTCCGGGTTGTTTGCCCACAACCCTGGTTCCCAAAGCTCCCTCGATGGAAATTTTTGGAGAGATGGTATGGATATTCATTAATTCCAACCGAATATGATATCGATAACATACCCGTTTTGAGCCCGAAATATCCGTTTATTCCTAAATGGGGTGACCGTTACCATAGCTTCCTATTGTTCCTAGGTCTTGTTCGATACGCGTACGTCCTGAGGCGCCGTTTTCGATTTGACGTGATAAATGCCCATTGGCTTTATCCTGATGGAGTGGCGGCTGCCCGGCTTGCCAGATTTATGGGAGTACCCTTGGTACTATCAGGTCTCGGATGTGATGTGAATATGTTTTTGTTTGAAAAACACAAGAGAGGGCCTATTCTACGTGCCTTGAAACAGGCTTCTCGAGCCACAGTCGTTTCAGAAGAATTGAAAACTCATCTGCTGGGCGTGGGGATAGATCATGATGGTGTCACGGTTATTCGTAACGGTGTCAATAAACAATTATTTTTCCCAAGAGATCAGACCGAGTCGAAAACCATTCTTGGACTACCACAAAATGGCCCTTGCGTTCTATTTGTCGGAAGGTTGGCTGAAGAGGAAGAAAAGGGTCTTCGGTATCTCATCGAAGCCTTTCAAGAACTTGTTGGGGGTAAAAAGCAATTAACCCTCTATGTTGTTGGGGGCGGTCCCATGCTCCCCACCTATCATGAGCTTGTCCGCCACCAAGGGCTTCAGGAGCATATCCAGTTTGTGGGTCCCAAGCCTCATCAGGACATTCCTCTATGGCTTGGTGCTTGTGATGTTTTCTGTTTGCCGAGTCTTCGCGAGGGATGTCCCAATGTGGTTCTTGAGGCATTATCCTGTGGGCGTCCAGTGGTGGCGTCCAAAGTGGGGGATATTCCCAATCTCATTGGAAAAGCCAATGGAATGCTCGTTGAGCCTGGCAATAGTCACCACTTATGTAAGGCGTTGGATATTGCTCTGACCAGAAAATGGGATCAAGTTGAAATTTGCGGGTCAGTCGGTACCTTGACCTGGGATACCGCCGCATCCCAATACTATTCCGTCCTCCTCGGCGCCTGTTCTGATGTGTGATTTCCTTACAGATGGGTGGAAGTATTTCTCGTAGGGGTGAGGTGCAGCAAGCACTTCAAGGGTGCTTGCTGCAATAGGTTAGACTGTATTATTGAATGGTAAGGGTAAGGCCTTTGGGGGAAGCCGGAGGAATCGTATCTGAGGTGCCTCCCCCATTCGCATATTCTGCTGGAAGTGGGTTCCCAAGAAATTCCCAAATATAATGTGTAAGGGATGATTTCCCGCAGAATCCTCGTGATTCATTTGCACAGAGATCCGCCTTGATCCTTGCCTCATTGGGGAATGGCCAGAGGTTTTCGTTGGTTAAGGTGCCATTTTGATATCGTTTGATAATCGTCGCGCCAATATCTCCACCATCCGAAGCCGCCCCTTTATTGGGTGTCCCTGTTTCCGCCCGCAGCAGATATTTCAATCCTGGTTGTATACTGGAATCGTGGGCGCCAGGATTTGCGCCGTTATAATTAGGATTATTCGAATAGACGTTATTGTAATCTGATGTGACGGATCCATTTATTCCACTATTTGAATTATTGTGTATGAGGCTATTTTTTAGGGAAACATTGGTCACTTGATTACCGCCCCCACCGAAATACGTCCCATAAGATCCCCCTCCCAATGTGACATGGTTGAGGGTCGTATTGCTGCTTTTTCTAGGAACTGTAATTGCGTATACATTGCCCCATGACACAACATTTTCGAATCGATTATTGTTATTGACTGCCCCTCCTGACTCAGATGCCAGACCGTTTCCGACATTATTGAGGCTAATCATACCAAGAATGACGTTATTTGATGAGCCTGTATAGGGAGCTGTGTCACCATTGCTATTGCCGGCAAGCAAAATCCCGCCACGATCTCCTCCTCCTGTGGCAGTTGTCCCGTCCAGGAGAATCACATTCTCGAGGAGGCAGTCGTGGGTATTGTATAAACTCATGTTGAATTTTGGATCACCAGGTTTGTAGTCTAATCCATCCCAACGATCCCATCGGAGCACAGCCCGCCGGACGGTCACTTTTGTGCCTCCATAGACACTCAGGACATATCGGCCAGCACCCCAGCCCCACACTTCTTCAAATAAAGAGTCACGAATCCTGGCCAAGCTCCAGACGTTATTGTTCGTGTTTATCGCACTCCCAAATGCACCAGTGCGGCGAACGGTAATATTGTTGATTTGATTGGTTAACGATGTGCCATCCGGAGATTGAATGGAAACAGCAGGACCTTCGCCAGAATTTTGGAGGCGGAGCCCTTCGATGACGATATGATGGGTGCCCGCTTGGCGGATGTCAATTCCCGAACGAACGCCTGCACCATCAATGACAGCTTTGCCATCGTGTTCTGCTTGAATTATCGTGGGTGAGGTTGTTGACCCACTTGGGGGGTTCGTGATGGTGCTTCCTTCATAATTATACTGACCATCTTTGAGGATATAGGTATGGCTACCTCCCTTCGAAAAGGCATGCGTGAGGGTATAATAAGGGTTCTGGCTGGTGCCATTACCCAGGATATTACTTCCTGTGGGGGATATGTAGTAGGTCGCGGCAATGCTCTGAGTGGCATTCAGCATGAAAAATGCTGCGAGTAAAGAACAATAGAGTATTGCTCGATTTGTTGCATATGAACTATTCATGGATTTCTCCTTGTGGTGCTATGTCGTGACTCCTCTTGAATCCCTTACGCATAAGAATGTAATGGATGGTAAAGCTATTAAACATATTTCATTATAGTTTCCTAAATATTGGGTTTTCACATCCCGTGACTGGTTGTGTTTCGGTAATATTAAGAAAAGCTTTAGTAAGATTTTTTAAGGATTTTTTCAGCTTTAATTATGTCATAAGCCGAAAACTCAACCTTGTTGACGAACGAAGTTTTTGGAAAAAGTTGCTTGCTGTGCGTCTGGTTGGATTTTGTATGAAGCCTCTGCCTAATCTGGGTATCTGTGGTTGGTAAAAGGTATATATCAAAGGATCTGTCATCATAGGCTAGATCTCTCCCTTACGGGGATGCTTAAGTTTAAGCATCGCTCGATTTCTTACCCTGTAATACAAGCCTTAATAGTGAAAACCCATAAGCCATTTAAAAGCACTTATAATTTGTTGAGTGTGTCTTTAAATCTTTTTAAGGGAAGCAATTGAGATCAAAAGCCGATTCAAAAGCATTTCCCTTATCTCATCAGGCTTCGACCAGGTGCTCCTCATCTGAAGACTTGTCTGTAAGGGGGGGGGCTGAGCACTCTTCCCATCGCAGAGCTTTCCACCACCTCAATCTTGGATCTGTAATATCTAGTCGAATTAATAATATAGGTGTCACTTATCTTTCTTCGGATAGTCTCTTATTGTTTCGCCATTAATGGTTCATGGGATACTCCCTCCCTGGGGTTTGACGATGACGGAATACATGCTCAAATCATTTCCGGCATTGCTACTGCTGACATTACTCCCAAGGGTAATGGTCCCGGCGGGGAAGGTCCGCACAAACAGGCTGAGGGTCGTATCCGAGGTCACCAGACTGGTGCCGGTATCGGTAAAGGTATTCAACCACGAAGGTTTCTGGGTAATGCGATCGCCATGGGCGACATACACGGACACGGGTTGATTGACTGTAAAGCTGAGGAAAGTGGTATTGGTTGCTGCTTTGTCATCATTCGCCGTACGGATATATGCCTCACCCTGCACGAGAGTGGGGATTGTCGAAAAGGTGTAGCTGCGGTCGATATAGACCGTGTCCCCGGTTTGGAGGCCTGAATTGGGCACGACATACGCTTTTCCACTGGATACGGTCAAATTCGAAATATTGAGTGTTGAAGGGGGAGGGGGTGGTGGCGTGGTGTTATTGCTCACGGTGACCGTGATGGGTGCTGAGGTTTTCGTATTGCCTGCGGCATCGCGGGCGATAGCCGTGAGGGTGTAGGAGCCATTTGTCTCGTTGGCGGTATTCCAGCTGGTGCTGTAGGGACTAGTCGAATCTTCAGCCCCGAGATTCGCCCCCTGGAGGCGGAACTGTACGCCTGTAACGCCGACATTATCATCGGCATTGGCTGAGATCGTCACCGAACCAGAGACGGTACCCGCGCTAGGAGCCGTCAGTGTGACGGTCGGGGAAGTGGTGTCACCCCCATTCGGGGGAAGTACCTCTAATTTTCCAAGCACATAAATGTTTTGACTGGTATTTGAGATTGACAGACTGCCCCAGTCAATGGTTCCTGACTGGTCGGTTCCTGTAATTGTCCAGCCTATGGTGTTGTTGCCGCCATTTCGATATACCGTCGGGTTCCCATTTGGGACCCAAAACGTCACAAACACATCCTGTCCTGCGATGAGGTCAAAAGGGATTGGGTCACTGGTGAGCGTGCCGCCGGCAGGGACGGTGCCCCCCGCATTCCAGGTCCCCCCGAAGGTCAGCTGACGATGGGTACTGTTGACGCCATTGAGGCTTGTGCCATCTCGCCTTACCAACGAGACCCGTTGGACGGTGTAATTACCTGAGGTCCGACCTTGCAAGGTGAGTTGGACCGTCGTGCCATTGGTCGTAATGGAACTCCCATTGAGCAAGATCCGAATACTCCGATTATCCCAAGTGGAATTGTTCCAACTGCCACCAGGATTTTGAGCGGCCGCAGTCCAGGTGGTTACCGGTGTTCCTCCGCTTGGTGGGGGAGATGGGCTTGTATTGCTTACTGTGACCGTGCGGGAGGCTGAGGTTTTCGTATTGCCTGCGGCATCACGGGCGATGGCCGTGAGGGTATAGGAGCCATTCGGGACGGTGGTGGTATTCCAGCTGGTGCTATAGGGATTGGTCGTATCTTCAGCCCCGAGGTTGGCGCCCTGGAGCCGAAATTGTACGCCCGCGATGCCGACATTATCACTGGCGGTGGCGCTGACTGTCACGGTGCCGGAAATGGTGCCCGCGCTGGGGGCTGTCAGTGTGACAGACGGTGCAGTGGTGTCGGCTGTGGTACCGCTGCCTGGTTTGACGGCGACGGTATACATACTTCCTCCACTACTGGCATTGCCACTGAGGCTAATGGTGCCGGCCGGGAAGGCCCGCACAAACAGGCGGAGGGCCGTATCCGACGTCACCAGATTGGCGCCGGTGTCCGAAAAGGTGTTCAACCATGAGGGCTTCGTGGTGCGCACGTCATGGGCGACATACACGGATACGGGTTGATTGACCGTAAAGCTGAGGAAGGTCGCATTGGTGGCTGCTTTATCATTGTTGGCGGTTTGGATATACGCGGCACCCTGCACGAGAGTAGGGACCGTCGTATAAGTATAGGAACGGTCGATATAGACCGTGCTTCCGGCTTGAAGACCGGAGGAGGGCGCCACATAGGTTTTTCCGCTCGCGAC
>BQIZ01000150.1 GCA_021604365.1 Nitrospirales bacterium | reverse complement strand
CCGATTTAACACCATGCCCGTGAGCGTCACAACGCCATGTTCCACCCTGACTCGAACTCTTTCCGTACCTTCTCCAAGTTCAGCGATAATATTTCGGCGAATGGTTTCATCCGTCCGCCGGAGGTCATTGCGATCCCGGGGACTTTGAGTTGAGACATTGGACCGATATCCATCCTGAGTCACATACCCATGACGCCGATACCTGCTGTCTTTTTCCTGATCCTCTATGGTATCCAGATCACCATATTGGTTTGTGTAAAACTGCTGATTGTCATTGGACCGGTAAGGATCGGCATTATAATAAGAACGGGAATCCGACCATCCGCGTGTATCACCATCCGATCGATCCCTGTAATCATAGGATGAGCCTGCTTGAGCCATGACAGGCATGCCCAAACACAACGCCATGACGGCCGTTCCCATCTTCATTCGTTCTTTTGCTGCTGATTTCATCATTCTCTCCTTTCTTCATTAATGGAAAATAGAATTATTGGTTAAACCTTACTTTTACGATAGCCGGAAATCCGGCAAATTGTGAATGGACAAGTTGTAGGAACAATGTCCGGCCCTCGTCTAATTCTTCCTACCGATTAATGATAATTGCCTCTATCTCAACGACATATCCAATGAATCATTATAGTTAAGGGAACTCACCATGCAATTTGCGCGATATCATATTCCATCCGGACGTTTTTGATTCCCCCGCAGGCGCAATCGCCATTGAAGAGGAGCATCGGGATCACGAGTATAATGGCCATCACCCTCCTCTACCTGCACTGCTTTTAACGGAATGGTAATTTGTTCCTTCATATTGGGAAAGCTTCCTGAAATAACAAATAGCTGTCGGTGCATCCGAACACTTCGGCGTTCAAACCCGTCACATCGTTAAAGACCACCGTGATCCATTTTGCAGGATTAATCCACGGCGCAATCGATTTGGCTTTTTCTTGTTTTGTCATACCATTTTTTTTTCTTGGAATATAATTTCTCCTGTTAGCGTCTTCTTTTACGGGGGATATGTGAAACAAAGCTGTTGGCCAGTTTCTCATTTGAACCACCATTGCCCATCAAGAGGGCATTACGTAATTTTTTTGGCTACAAACACTCCGATGAGAACCATAACCACGCACAGTACGAGAAAAATATAAAATAATATTTGGGCAATTCCGGCAGCTCCCTCCGCAATCCCGGAGAAACCGAATCCGCCCGCGATGAGCGCAATGAGAAAAAAAATGGCTGCCCATTTCAATATGGTCATAAAGACCTCCTTTCACAAGTTTGAAGAGGATCTTAGATTGTTGAATCTCGTATATTTATTAAAGCCACCCCGCCTCTGTTTCGTGAATAATCCCCATGGGCCATTCAATGGGGAAGCCGCCTGCCTTGAGTCTCATACGGATAGGCTCATCCGACGTATCTGGCGGGTCACCAATTGGGAGCGGGTCATCGTTGGGATCGGTGCCCGGCGATGGGGGCATTGGCGGATCGTGAATCGGCTCCGGTTTCGGGTCCCGTTTGGGAGGACTAATGGGCGGAGATTTTCTTTCCGGTTCAGGCGGAGGTTTCACGGGTGGACGTTTTTTGGGTCCCTGGAGAAGGTTGTTAGCTGATTCAGTAAGTCTGACCGCCCATGTCACGACCATCCTGATCTCCATCTGACATTATGAGAATTTAAAACGTCAACTCCGGCGCCTGCTCTCATTCCTTTAAAGAGAGGGGTGGCATCAATAGGAAAATTTTGGCAACTCCCTTGTTCCTGATTCATCATGATGTCGCATGATGATGTTCATTCAAAATAGACAAGTTACGAAGGCCCCGGCGAAGTTTTATCCATGTAGGATCATCCTGAATTTTGATAGAAATGGTTACAAGGAATCCGTATTGGACACCCATGTATGCCGTTGCCACCTAGTTCTTCAACCATGATGAAATCTGCTCGCCATGTCCATCTCTGGGAAATTGTTGCGGTTCGTGAACTGTGCATCCTGGCAGTGGGATTCATTGTGCTGTGGTTATGCTTTCACTTGCAGGGCATTTTAGTTCCGGTCTTCATAGGCCTGGGACTGGCCTACCTCACCGAACCTGCCCTGGATTATGTTGAGCAGACATGGAAACTCCCACGGTGGCTTGCCGTGACCTTCATGGCGATGATCATCTGCGCATTGGTGAGTGGGTTCTTCCTCTGGGTGGGACCAAACCTTGCGGAACAATTGCGCCTTTTCATTGATAAGGTTCCCACCTATCTTTCTCTCCTGGCCGACCGGCACGGCATAGATGTGAACGAGGTATCACGGAATTTCAAGGAGGTCTCAGCGAACATCCAGGATAATCCCTTGTCTACATTCAAGACGTTTTTAACGGGGACAGGACAGGTTTTTTATTTCACAAATCTTATTATCGGCACTCTGGGTTCCTTCCTATTCTCGTTCTCTTTAATTATCATTTATTTTTTCTTTTTTGCCTGGAGCTTTCCCTCCATTCAACACACGATATGGAGTGTCGTCGAATCTCAGGAGGGTGACCGGTGGCCGAAATTATTATCAAAAATGGATCAAGCTATTGGAGAATTCTTCAGAGGCCGGTTACTGATTGCGTCAATGATGAGTGTGATGTTTGCATTCGGATGGTTTTGGGTGGGGATGCCTTATTGGATTCTCCTTGGACTTGGCGCAGGATTATTGAGTTTGGTCCCTTATGCCGCCACCTTGATATGGCCCGTCGCCATTCTTTTGAAATATTTGGATATGTCCATGGGATCGGGCTCAACCGACAATTATTGGATGCAACTCCTCGTCTGGCCCAGTGCCGTTTACCTCGGAGTTCAATTCCTTGAGGGGTGGGTATTAACACCTTGGATTCAAAGCCAGTCAACCGACCTCAGCGCTGCAACTATTCTGCTGGTGGTGCTGATCGGCGGGGCACTTGGCGGCGTGTTGGGATTAATTCTTGCCATCCCTTTCGCTGCTTGTCTAAAAATCCTTGCCAAGGAGCTGATTATTCCCCATATTCAGCGAGGGGATATCACGGAGGTACACCATGAAATTCATACACCCTAATACGTCTAAACCGGCTTAACGCCGGTCATATAGTCTATGGAACCTCTTACCATCATTTTGAACAGTCTCCATAATTTGGGACGTCTAATTCTGGCGCATCTTCCTCATGTCATATCGGCCGTAGTTATTCTTGTGGCGGCCTGGGGCATAACCAGAATTCTGGAGAAGGTCTTGAGCCGTATATTTTCCCGGTTAGGCATTAGGGAATCCCTTTCGGAACTGCTGAGGAAACTTGTCTACATCGGAGTCTGGATTGTGGGAATATTGATCGCGGCCATGATTATCTTCCCCAGCTTAACCCCGGGAAAAATTCTCACGGGATTGGGGTTGGGATCTATTGCCATCGGGTTTGCCTTCAAAGATATTTTCGAAAATTTCCTTGCCGGTATCCTCATCCTCCTTCGCGAACCGTTCCAATTGGGAGATGTCATTGAATGCGCTGAGCTGGAGGGATTTGTGGAAGAGATTACCATTCGAGATACCCATATCCGTCAAACGGATGGCCAACGGGTTGTTCTTCCGAATAGCATGCTGTTTAAAAATCCGGTCACGGTGCGAACGGATCGGGACTTGCGACGGGTCACCATTATCTGCGGTATCGCTTATGGAGAGGATGTCGACCGCGCCCGGCAGGTGATTCAAGAGGCACTCGACGGCTTGGAATCCGTTAGCCAGGATAAGGCCATTCAAATTTTTGCTCAGGGGTTTGGGAGCAGCAGCATTGATTTTGAAGTTACCTGGTGGACGGGTTCCCTTCCCTTAGACATCCGGAAATCAAAGGACAAAGTCGTAGCGGCCGTAAAACGGGCGTTAGATCAGGCCGAGATTGAAATACCTTTCCCCTATCGCACGTTGACATTTAAGGAACCGTTGCAGACCGTGATGACTCGACATGAAAAGAATCGGAGAGATTCTCAAGACACGTGATTCTCTTAATAATGTTTTTTCACACTCCGATCTAATCGACTGAGCATATAAAGGAGAAGACGCACGATGGATGTGGTCTCTGAATTGGAATGGAATCAAATTTGGTCGCATTTCTATCATCTGATCATTGCTTTTTTATTGGCGGTTCCTCTCGGTTGGGATCGGGAACAAGAATCGCGCGGTGCAGGGCTGCGCACGTTTCCCCTGGTTGCGCTCGGGTCATGCGCCTATATG
Source organism: Nitrospirales bacterium (assembly GCA_021604365.1). Taxonomy (GTDB): domain Bacteria; phylum Nitrospirota; class Nitrospiria; order Nitrospirales; family UBA8639; genus Nitrospira_E. The sequence goes on along the minus strand of BQIZ01000150.1, from coordinate 5,347 downwards.
TTGACGGGAATCCATGTGTTGACGTCCACCGATGCAGAAGCACGTGTCATCTATGGCATCTTAACCGGAATCGGTTTTATCGGCGGTGGCGCCATTCTTAAAGACAGGGGGAATGTGGCCGGAACCGCAACCGCGGCAAGTATTTGGAACACCGGAGCCATCGGAATGGCGGTGGCCTGGGATCGTTATGAAATCGCCATGGTGTTAAGCGCGTTAAATTTTTTAACGTTTCGGTTCATGCCGATAATTAAAAAACGTGTCACGCCCACACCAACGAAATCCGATCACATGGGATCCTAATGCTAGGATGGGAATGGCTCGCTTCCAGGAGTCTCCGCTGTCGTCGGGGAATGGCCGGACGCTGTCAACCCTCCTGTATCCTCCAGAGGTGGACCGTTGGACCCGGCCGGGTAAACTTGTAAGGGTATCTCATTTTCTGCCCAGGCATCGGCAATCGGTTGAATTATTTGCCACATTTCTTCAACCTCATCATCCCGCACAAAAAGTCGTGATTGGCCGGACATGGCTTCGAGAAGCAACCGTTCATAGGGGGAAAGATGTTCGGGAGAAATGGGATCGTCCACCCTCATCGGTGCAGATCTAACCCCACCGGCTTCCTGGATAGTAAATATTCCAAGATTGACTTCTTCGCTTGCCAGATTCAAGCACAAGATAGTACCGCCTTCTTCTGGATTGAGAGATTCCGTATCTTTCTGTCCACGTTTAAAATGCACCCGAATTTCTTTTCGATTTCGACCTAACGCTTTTCCGGAACGTAACACAAAAGGCACACCATGCCAGCGACCATTGTCGACCCAGAGGATCACCTGAGCAAACGTTTCGGTGTTTCGTTCGGGAACTATCCCCTCGCTTTTTGCATAACCGGGAACCTGAACACCACCGATCTTCCCCGAACGGTACCGGGCTCGTACAGTCTGCGCTCGAATCTCAGCCCTTGACAGTCTTCTCACTGATTTGAACAATTCCACTCTTTTGTCGCGGAAATCAGGGGACCACATCGTCTCCAAGGGTTCAAGAGTCAGAACGGCCATCAACTGAAGGAGGTGATTTTGAATCATATCCTTTAGGGCTCCGGCGCAATCGTAGAAGTCCGCACGCCCTTCCACCGCCAAGGTCTCATCCCAGATCACCTCGATCTTTTTGATGTACTGCCGGTTCCAGATAGGCGTAAACACCGGATTGGCGAATCGGAGTCCGAAAATAGTGCCCAGGATCGGCATTCCTAAAAAGTGGTCAATGCGAAATATGCTTTCTTCAGGAAATTTCCGATGGACAAGCCGGTTCAATTCTTGTGATTGGGCATAGCTGAACCCGAACGGTTTTTCGATAATGATACGGGATCCTGGCGGCAAGTTGACCTGTCGAAGGGACTCCAATACGGGGGGAAACATCTGGGGAGGAAGGCCTAAATATAGAAGGGTTGATTCCGCCTTTTTACGAAAGATCGACTGAACCTGTCGAGGGTCACCAAGATCTTCTACCCGTACATATTCCAAAGATTCCAGAAATCCTTCCCGGGATGTTGGAGGGGGTGGAGTGTGATGGTTGACAAGTAATTCGACCACATGTTCTTGAAATTGAGACGTATTCCAATCTCGCCGACCAACGCCCGTGATTCCATATTCTGTGGGAAGACCGCGGTTGGCGAACACTTGGGCCAAGGCAGGAAAAACAAACCGCTTCGTAACGTCCCCTGTGGCTCCAAAAATAACCAAATGTTCATACATTAGGCCTAATTGAACCTCATCTCCAAAAATATGATCTGATTGAAGAAACGGAAATCCGAAATATGCTCAAAGACCCCCATGAGGGTCCTTTTGGAATATTCTCTTATAAGCGCAAGGGGTAGGTCGGGCCTTGATCTCCGGATGAGAGTCCCCTAGCCAAAGGATGATATACTTATGGTCCCCACGAAATTTCGCTAACCAGAACAAGATGTTTTTTTCTTCATCCCTTCTACCAATAATGAGGTTTACCATAATGTTTATACAGATTAATTTCGTATACTCGTTCAATTGGGGCGGTTGGATCATACTCGGGAGAGTGTTCAATTTGGCTCTGATTGAGGTCCACGACCATCATTCTCTCTGCCCAATTTATGGACTTATTCCACATTGGACTAATTAACACCTGTCTGCCGGCCAACCATTTAGAGGTATCTACCACCAGATACCGTACGGTCCAATTGGCATCATCAATGAGGAAATTAATAATTTTTCCGATTTCCCCATCCGACGCCTGAAGGGAAAAATCTTTGAGACCCTTCGCGCTGGTCAATAGTCCTGGAAATACCGAAAGTTCTCTTTCATCAATAGGGTAATAGGGACTCCATCGATAGTAGTTGCAAATTTCCCGTTCCTTCTCCCAGGAGAGTGGTTTTTCTATTTCAAACTTAGGAGCCTCCTCGACTTGAGCCTTACTGACTAGAGCCCGGAATGACCCAATCTCCTCATGGGGATGCACCACACTCTGGGTAGAGATCAACACATGACGGCCCTGCAACCAGTTCCCGGTGTCAGCAGCCAGATAATGGATTTTCCATGTCTGGTCATTCACATAAGCATCGGCCACGGAGCCTATAATCCCGTCTGTCCCTTGTACCACGCAGTTATTGATTTTATCGAGATCTCGTAACATATCATTCCCCCTTCTTGGTTAGGTCCATTTCCATCCATCTCCGTGCTGACGACTTTCTCAACCAGCTTGAAAGAGCAGATTCTTTATAGCTCAAATACCTTTCATACCCCCTCCCCAAAAAGTGAATGTGCCGATTATTTGAAGAACCTTTGGGTTTCCAATATGGATTGAACAACAGCATGTGGTTCCCAATCGCTGAATGTATTTCTCAAATATCACGTGGCCGACATTCAGCCAATGGACAAATCGACCATCCCAAAAAACCAAATGTATATAGTTCCTCCCCCATGACCCGAATGACATGGAGGACGTTCATTCATCGGCTGTCTTCACCTATCATACCGTGGCTTCTAAAGCCGACCAACGATTGCCAAAACCCTCTTCAACATGAGTCCATTACCCATGCTCATGAATACCCTTCGTGTCCACCCGCCATGCGAAAAAGACAAGAACCCATAATTCCGCCGTTTTTGTCCCTGGCACTTCAGTTGAAATAGTGATAATCGTAAAAGAGGAGGGAACTCCCCCTTGCAGGCATCACAGACATGTCGATCAGGTAAAAATAGCTGAAAATGCAAGCAACCCTTCACTGAGGGAGAGGAAAATGCAAATGAATTCAATAAAGAATTTTGCAGTATCGTCACAATTCTCAATCTATTCATTGAACCCCATCAGTCCATCTCCAGCACTCTCCAAGAATTCACCTGAAGGCAGAATTCTAATCGTCGAGGACAACCCGGATCATCGGGAAATTTTAAAAACCCGATTAAACTCCTTGGGATATGTTTGTCAGGAGGCTACTAATGGGCATGAAGGCCTTTTTAAATTGCGCTGCTCACGGTTCGATTTTGTGATATGTGATTATCGGATGCCGGAGATGGATGGGTTTCAATTTATCTACACCGTACGAAAAACCAGAGGTATTTCCACCATTCCCATCATTTTCACAACGACGCATTCCGATCGTGCCATAATTGACCATGCTTTATCTCTCGGAGCGACCACCACATTGGTAAAACCATTTTCGCGGGATATTCTGAAAACAGCCCTTGATCGGATTCGGATTCAGAAGCGGAATCCATAGTCCGGCTTAATCTTTACCAGAGTTATGAAAATTACCAAGGGCGTCGGCTTTCGTCGGTCTTGCAAGTCCCTATTGTTTTCATTTTAGTTCTCTTGCCTTCTCTTTCAATCCCAAACATGTTTTCTCTTAAACCGGTATCTCAGCAGAGGGAATAATTGTCCTTGAAATAGACATTTCTTCTTTCTTTCATGATTTACTTGTCCTTTGCATTTCAATACCCGGTTCCGTCATGATTTTCCATCATTTTTTCCGGATTTAATTCCTTCGCCTTTAAAGTGAGAACACAATGCACAACCAACCCAGGGTTCCTCTTTTTTATCATGCTAAACTTTTCTGTTCTTTATGTATGTTGACTGGTTTGGCAATAGGTTGTGAGACCGTTCCGTATACCGATCGATCCCAACTTGTCGTGGTCCCTCAATCTCAGGCAGCAGAAATGGGAGAGCAGGCCTTTCAACAAATTCTTTCCGATCCTAAGGTCCAGCAATCTCAATCTCCTGAGGAACAAGAAGCCGTGAATCGTGTGGCGGAAAGGATTATTCAAGCCGCCAAAGAATCCAAGTTTGCGGAAGACGCCAAGGCATTCAAGTGGGAAGTGACGGTGATTAAAGATGACCAGACCAAAAACGCTTTTGCCCTCCCGGGCGGGAAGATCGCTGTGTATACGGGAATCTTTCCCGTTGCGAAAAACGAAGCAGGACTGGCGGCCATTCTCGGACACGAGGTGGTCCATGCCCTCGCACGCCATGGTTCGGAGCGTATGAGCCAGGAAGTACTTTCTCAAGCGGGGCTCTCTGCTGCGGCGGTGGGACTGGGCGCAAGTGGTGCGGGACCGGTCTTAGGACAGGCCACAATGGCTGCCTTAGGTTTGGGAGCAAAAGTCGGAATTCTCCTGCCTTACAGTCGGACCCATGAATCCGAAGCCGATTCCATTGGCATTCTCCTGGCCGCCAAGGCGGGATATGACCCTCAAGAAGCCGTTCGGGTCTGGCAACGAATGCAGGCAGGAAGCGAAGGAGCACCTTCTGAATTTTTGTCCACCCATCCCAGCCATGAGACAAGGATTACACGTCTTCAAGAGTCGATGCCCGAGGCAGTGGAAATTTATCAAAAGGTTCAACATGCTCCAAACACTACCCTTCCACCTGTCGAAGACTAAATTAATTTCATGCTCATATCGCCACGGGCTAAACCAAGGCCTGCTGGAGCTAAACTTCATCCCGCCCATGGATATGAGCAGGAGGGTGGGTCGCTTCAACGGCTGTAAATGTTTCCAGAATATTATAGCTGTGGCTCGCGCCTTTAGGGACAACCCAACATTCTCCCGCATTCAGCAAAAGGGTTTGTCCTTCAAGCTGAAGCTCAGCACGTCCCTGAATCACATATCCGATTGTTTCATAATCCCTGATTGATGATTCGTGTGTGTGCCCGATTGGCAATTCCTCCCATAATCGCATGGCCAATCCGACACCTGAGGCTAAATATTTCTGTCCCATTGAACCCTTGGGAGAATGATCCGCTTGTACTTTTTTTATACTGGTATCGGCCATAGATGTCCACGCCTCCTGTGTTGATGTGGTTCTTGATTAAAGATTACATTTTTGA
>BQIZ01000149.1 GCA_021604365.1 Nitrospirales bacterium | reverse complement strand
TGGACAATGACGGCATACATACTACCGCCCCCCCCGCTGGCATTGCCCCCAAGGGTAATCGTCCCGGCTGGGAAGCTCCGAGCAAAGAGGCGCAGGGTCGTATCCGAGGTCACCAGATTCTTGCCCGTATCGGTAAAGGGGCTCAACCACGCCGGTTTCGGCGTCAGCCGCACATCATAGGCCACCGACACGGACACCGGTTGATTCACCGTAAAACGCAAGAAGGCCGCCGTCGTGGCCGCTTTATCATTATTGGCGGTTTGGATATACGCCGCGCCCTGCACGCTCGTGGGCACCGTCGTAAACCGATAGGTGCGGTCCCGATACACCATCCCCCCCGCTTGGAGACCGATGGCCGACACCCCATACGCTGACCCACTGGCCACAGTCAGGTTCGAAATGAGTAGGGAGGAGGGTGGCGGCGGACTAGAAGCACCGGAAGAGGTGGAAGCATTGGCGATAAATTTTTTCACCTCGGGGGAGGGAAGACTCTCATTGCCCGAGGCATCAAACGCCGTAATCGTAAAATAGTGTGTTTTGTCCGCGAGTAGGTTGGCATATTGGTAGGTCGTGATCTTCCCAACCGTCGTAGGAACCCCATAAACCCCGGGGTTGGTTCCTCGATAGATCCGATACCCTGCTAAGTTGCCCTCTTGATTGGGGGACCATTGGAGGGTCGCCGAATCACTGGTCGCCGATTGCGCCCCCGTCGGGAGAACAAGTAGACAACTGCCGAACACACACCACGCTAGACACCTTCTCAGACGACTCACTGCACAAACATCAGACATGGGATTCCTCCTTCGAACACCTACAGAGGCCCCATTCCCGCACGTCTCCCTTTCTTCGGTAACCCGGCTATCAGCAATTCTGACCCGTGGCTTTGCGTCCCCACTTCACAATGGGTTTGCCTTTATCGGAAAGAGGCCACCGCTTTACGAACTGTTATGCCATCTTTTTTTGAATGATGAAAACTCTTTCATGAATGTGAGAAGCCACCTGCCCTATTACTTCACGGGCTTTTATCGGTGGATCCCCAAAAGCCTTTAGGCATGAAGCAGACAGGGGAGGTTGGAGCAAGCTCATGGCATTTGGCGCCCCTTCATCATCGTTCTTGAAGGGCCAATTTCCAGTTTTTTTGCATGAACCCGGTGCCGTGACCGGTGAGTGACTTCACACTCCGTTCTTGACGCAGCCCTCTTGTTTGGCAACCGAAAGGACCCGTCGCAAGCCATTCCTTCAGACGCATGGCAGCCTTCGGTCCAAGTAGCGCTCCGTGCCTACCTGTGATTCAGACCATTTCCAGCATGCAGCGCTCATGACAGGCAAACCCGATTTCCAGGAAATAGGACGTTCATGCAAACCACGTTTTATACCTGAAGAATAAATCGGTGGGTATTGAGTGTACTTATTTATTGGTGAACTCAAATAACAGATTACCGGTCGTCAAAATTCGCCTGGACGAGATTAAGCCTCTCACATTTTAGCATCCACAAGCAGGGCAATGGCCTTACGGATTTGTTCACGAGCACCAAGAAGGACGAGGACGTCACCTGGCTCTAGAATCATTTCGCGAGAAGGGCTGGATTGCGTTACCCCATTCCGGGTAATTGCAATCACAGAAGCACCAGTCCGTCCATGGATATGCAACTGCGTCAATGCTTTCCCTAACACGTGAGAATCGTTTTCCACCCGACAGGTATCGACTTGCACATCAGCCAATGTTCCAGCACGCAAATGGTGAGCTAACTCAGGTAGTTCCCCTCTCCGAAGCAGGAGATAACCCTCCCTACGAATTTGTTCAACTTTGTCTTGGATCATGGCCTTCGGCGTCTGGTAGGTACGAAGAACCAAGGCAAAAATTTCAATGGATGTTTCGAATTCTTCCGGCACCACATCATTGGCCCCTAGCTCTTGGAGATCCTGCAATTCCTTTAAATATCGTGTTCGTACGACAATATGAAGACTGGGATTCAGTTGTCGTGCTTGCTGGACAATCCGGCGCGCGCCAAATGGGTCAGAGGTCGCGACCACGAGCACTCTCGCCAATATGATCCCGGCTTGAGTCAACACCCTGGGATTCGTCCCATCCCCATAAAGCATGGTGCCTCGGCCTTTTTGATCAGCCTGCACGACATCAGGATTAACGTCCAGCACAACAAATGGAATCTCCATATCACCTAAGACCCGTGCAAGATTCCGCCCATTTAAGCCATAGCCTACGATGATGACATGATCTTTGACTTTGATTTTGGTGCTTTGTGACGCATTCGACTGACGTCGAGGAAACCAATGCTTCAGGCGGTCAAGCGCCTCAGTCCGTCTAGCCAGACGGGGAGCCCATTGAATCAAAAAGGGCGTAATCGTCATAGACAACACCGATACTGCAAGAAAAATATTATAGGCTTGCGTGTCCAATAACCCTTCCCCCTGACCCACTCGTGCAAGAATAAAGGCAAATTCACCCACCTGCGCTAAGGCCACCCCTGTTAACAATGCAGAAGACACCGGAGCCCCAGCTAGGAACACCGCTCCGGTTCCCGTAAGGAATTTGCCCAAAACCACAAGCACCAACATCCCCATCACCAGGAGGGGAAATTCAAAGATGACCGAGGGATTCATTAGCATCCCCACTGAGACAAAAAATAAACTATTAAAACTATCCCGAAAGGGAATGACTTCGGCGAGCGCCTGATGACTATATTCAGATTCAGAAATCACGAGCCCCGCGATAAATGCACCAAGAGCCAATGACAGCCCCGCCAGAGAGGTCAACCAAGCCGTTCCCAACCCCAACACGATAATCGACAAGAGAAATAGTTCCCGGCTTCGAGTCCCCACAATAAGATGAAGAACATGAGGGACAAGAACCCGTGCAGCCAGCACGATCAACCCCACAACCATGACGGATTTCACAAGCGTTTCGACAATGACCCCTGTCTCCCCTTGGGAACCTGTTCCCAGTACGGGAGTCAGTAAAATCATAGCCACCACGGCTAAATCCTGAAAAATAAGAATCGCCATAGTTGCTTGCCCATGCAGCGCATCCATTTCCCCTCGATCTCCCAGAATCTTGAGGACAATGGCGGTGCTGCTCAACGATAACAACAGACCCCAGAAGACCGATTCCTCCCATGATCGACCCAATAACCATCCCCCAAGCACTACGCCACTGAGCATGCTCAAAATCTGCAGGGGACCACCAACCCATAAGAGCCTTCTGGAAGCCCGTATGCGAGAAAGAGAGGTTTCCAAGCCAATGGTAAACAACAACAACACCACACCGATTTCGGCAAGAGTTTCGACTTGGTGCAGATCAGAAATGAGGTTCAGCCCATGTGGACCCACTAAGGTGCCAGAAACTAAAAATCCCGCAACCGCCGGTAGCCGGATTTTTTGGAAAACAAAAACAACCAGAACGGAGATAGAAAAAATAATGAGGACATCTCGTAGGATGTGGACTTCACTCATAAGTCGAGTGGGCGGCGATGGCGGGTATTCAGCGTATTCCCCATACCAAACATAGACACGATAAAGAAGTTTGGGTGGATTTCAAACACCCATCATCCCTCGGATCGAGGAAAATGTCTACCATGGGCTGTGTCCCACTCATCTGAGATGGAACCATGCTATTCCGGATAGGGGAGGAAGAAGGATCATGGGGAGAATCGAGATGGGGCATTCCAGACCCATCCCGATCAATTGAGAAGATTAATAGACTTTTACGAGTGGACAGAAGAGGAAAAATCCTGAAAGAGCCAGGGAGCCTCATGAGCCCGGCGCTTTTCATAGGCAGTAATGGCGGATTCATGTTGAAGCGTGAGTCCAATTCCGTCTAAACCCTTCAACAAACAATCCTTGCGAAAAGAATCCAAGGTAAAGGAATACTTCTCCCCTTCGGGAAGAGTGACAACCTGCTGAGCCAAGTCGACTGTGACCTGATATTGGTCAGTATGAGCTACTCGGTCAAACAATGTTTGGATGACTTCTCCTGGAAGCTCGACGGGGAGAATCCCATTCTGAAAACAATTGTTGTAGAAAATATCGGCAAAACTCGGAGCCACAATACAACGAATGCCATAATCCAACAGGGCCCATGGAGCGTGCTCCCTTGAGGATCCACATCCGAAATTTTCACGGGTCAACAGAATCGTGGCCTGTTGATAGCAGGGTTGGTTAATAAAAAACTCAGGATCCTGAGCCCCATCCGCACGTCGCCGCCAATCGGCAAATAATCCCTCCTTGAGGCCGGTGCGATGAATTGTTTTCAAATATTGTTTTGGAATGATTTGATCCGTATCAACATTGCCGCGATTTAACGGAGCGACCGTTCCGGTCAATATAGTAAACGCTTGCATATCTATCTCCCGTTTAATGGTAGAGGAAGCAATTGCTCTCTTGAAGATAAAAGAATTCTCTTATTGATCTCCCATCTTCCAATCACGAATATCAACAAAATGTCCCTCAACGGCAGCCGCCGCCGCCATAGCAGGAGACACTAAATGCGTCCGTCCGCCCTTGCCCTGACGCCCCTCGAAGTTTCGATTACTGGTTGAGGCACATCGTTCTCCCGGTGTGAGCACGTCCGCATTCATGGCGAGGCACATACTGCATCCTGGTTCACGCCATTCAAAACCCGCCTCGCGAAAAATCCGATCCAAACCTTCCCCTTCCGCTTGACGTTTGACTAACCCTGACCCAGGAACCACCATGGCCTTAACGCTTTGGGCAACGTGCTTTCCTTTGACATAGCGTGCCGCCACCCGCAAATCCTCAATTCGTGAGTTGGTGCAGGACCCGATGAAAACTCGATCGACCCGGATGTCACATATAGGGATGCCACCTGGCAACCCCATATACGCTAAGGCACGTTCTGTTGCCATCCGCAGTTTTTCATCCGGAATGGATGCAGGATCAGGCACATGGCCATTCACATCAGTCACCATTCCGGGATTGGTTCCCCAAGTCACTTGAGGAGAAATATCTTTCCCTCGCAGCTCAATAACCTTATCAAACCGAGCCCCAGGGTCGGTTTTCAATGCCAACCAATCCGACTTCGCCTGCTGAAACACCTCCTCCTTCGGACTAAGCGGCCGGTTCTTCACATATGCGACTGTCAATTCGTCCGGACTGACCAGACCAGCACGCGCTCCGGCCTCAATAGACATATTACAAAGGGTCATCCGACCTTCCATTGAAAACGATCGGATTACCGAACCCGTATACTCCACCACATATCCGGTTCCCCCACCAATACCAATTTGCCCGATAATCGCCAGAATGACATCTTTGGAAGAACAATAGTCAGGAAGCGTGCCCTCCACCCGAATTTCCATAGTTTTGGGTCGTTTCTGAACCAAACATTGCGTTGCCAACACATGCTCGACTTCTGAGGTGCCAATGCCAAACGCCAAGGCCCCAAACGCCCCATGAGTCGATGTATGGGAATCTCCACACACAATCGTCATCCCCGGTAACGTCAACCCCTGTTCAGGTCCGATGACATGGACAATACCTTGACGGATATCCTCCATCCCGTAGTAGGTAATTCCAAACTCTGCACAGTTGCCTTCCAAGGTTGAAATTTGCAAGGCACTCATAGGATCGGCAATGCCCTGCGACCGGTCGGTGGTTGGAACATTGTGATCGGGAACAGCGAGCGCCGCAGTTGGACGTCTTGGCCTTCTTCCGGCTAACCGGAGTCCCTCAAAGGCTTGAGGAGACGTCACTTCATGCACCAGATGTCGATCAATATATAATAAGGTTGTCCCATCTGGCTCTTCACGAACCACATGCTGATCCCAAATCTTTTCAAATAATGTTTTGCTTGCCATGGAATGCATCCTTCTTTCTTTTTGAAAATTTTCGGACTCTAATTATCTACATTTGTTCCCTTCTGGCAAGGGCCAGGGGGAGCTTTTTCCAGATTTGGTTTCAGATCCGCCTTTTCTTTGTGGTCTTTTAAGACTTCTGATATACTTTTCCCTACGACAGGGAACAATCCAATCTGAAACTTTCACCTTCTCGATACTTAGGTGGAAATAAGTGGATACCGGCTATCATTCATCCAGCCCCGAACCAATCTAAATGGTTTCCGGCCAGCGGCGAAGAACGACCCAACGTCGAAACATACAGATAAACCGGAAAATCATACATAGAAAAGTAAAGTTGATCTATTTCCCCTGTAGCGCCTAAAGACTCTAACAATCCTAATTCCGACTCCGCTATTGTCGCCCACCCTCTGAAATTGATAGGTCTCAACACTTCCCATGGGTATATTTAATTATTTCATTGGCCATTTTTCCCAAGACATGGCCATCGATTTAGGAACTTCCTCTACATTAATTTATATCAAAGGAAAAGGGATTGTCTTGAACGAACCCTCCGTGGTGACAGTTGAGACAAACTCAAAAAAACTTCTGTCGGTTGGAGAAGAAGCAAAGCGAATGATCGGGCGAACCCCTGGCAATCTCACCGCCATTCGTCCCATGCGAGAAGGTGTCATTGCTGATTTTGACATGACAGAAAGCATGTTGCGCCATTTTATCCAAAAAGTTCATCGCGGGGGAACTCTGCTCAGGCCACGAATTATTATTGGCGTCCCATCCAGAATCACGCAAGTCGAACAACGTGCCGTTAAGGAATCAGCCGAATTGGCTGGTGCACGGGAGGTTTATCTCATCGAAGAACCGGTGGCCGCTGCAATCGGAGCGGGATTGCCGATTACCGAGCCTTCCGGCAACATGGTGGTCGATATCGGAGGAGGCACAACCGATATTGCCGTGATCTCCCTGGGAGGGATCGTTTACAGTGAATCAGTCCGGGTTGCGGGCGATCAAATAGATGGAGCCATCACAAACTATCTCAAGCGGGAATACAGCTTGCTAATCGGCGAACATATGGCAGAACGCATCAAGATGGAAGTCGGCTCAGCCCACCCTCTGCCTGAAAAAAAGCAAATGGCCGTCAAGGGGCGAGATGTGGTGTCCGGCATCCCCAGAACGATTCTTGTCGACGACAATGAGATACGAGAAGCTTTACATGATTGCCTCACCACGATCATCCGAGCCATTCGTCTGGCCTTGGAGAACACTCCGCCGGAATTGGCAGGAGATATTATTGACCGGGGGATCGTGCTGACGGGAGGCGGGTCAATGCTTCAAGGACTGGACAATCGACTACGCGAAGAAACGTCCCTACCCATTGTCACTGTCGATGACCCCTTAACCTCGGTCGTTTTAGGAGTAGGAAAAACTCTCGAGGAATTTAGCCTCCTTCGGAAAATTTCTTCGCATTCCAGGCTGAATCCCTGAGCTTCCCTCTATTTGCATGCCTCGATCAGAGCCGAATTTTCCCATACCTACAAGTATCCGTCGAGTTCTAGGAGTTATCCTCATTCTATTCCTCGCACTCTTGCTGTTTCTGCCGCGACAATCTCACGAATGGTTAAGACATGTGGGAGGACCTTTCGCACGAATATTGGAAGTCCCCCTGCATGCTGTAGCCTCGATACAGAATTCTATCCGTCACACTTGGGACCACTACATCGCACTACAGGATGCGTGGGAAGAAAATCAACTGCTAAGGCAGGAAGTTCAGCGCCTACAAGGAGAGAAGAATTTCCTTCGAGAAAAGGCCATTATTGCCACGCAATTTCAACAATTGCTGGCGTATCAGGAAACCACACCCATGACGACCCTTCCGGCTCGAATCATCGGCCGAAATGTGTCCAATTGGTATCGGGCCATGATCATCAATAAAGGCAATCAAGACGGCATTCATCCGGAAATGGGTGTCATCACCGATGCTGGAGTGGTAGGACGTGTCGTACGAGTCAACCCCACGACATCCATCGTGCTTCTTCTTTCCGACCCCAACGTCGCAATCACCGGGATGATTCAAAAAAGCCGGGATGAGGGGCTGGTACAGGGAACCCCTCAAGGAACCATTCATATGAAATATTTGCCCCCTCTTTCCCCCGTTCGACCAGGAGATCCGGTGGTCACATCTGGATTAACAAATGATTTTCCCCGTGGACTCCAAATTGGCCGGATTCACGAGGTCACCAAAGCCGATACCGATTTATTTCAATTGGGGGAAATTGAGCCAATTGTAGATTTTACCAAACTGGAAGCGGTCCTGGTGATTACCTCATTTCAGCCTGCTCTCCCCCCATCATTACCGAAACCGGCGGTTTCTCCTTCTCCCTAATGTAATCACGTGACGATTTTTCTCAACATTGTTCTGTGCTTTGGAGTGGTTCTGGCCCAAGCCGTCTTTAGCACGATCCTTTCCGTCAAAGGAATTTACCCTGATTTATGTTTCATCTTGGCCTGCTTAATCGGGTTTCTTTCAGGCGAATACAAAGGACTGATGATCGGACTGACGGTGGGACTATTTCAAGACCTACTCACTCCAGGCGGAATTGGGCTCAATATGGTCATAAAGGCACTTGCCGGTGGCTTGGCCGGCATCACAACCCACACATTTTCCACAGTCACCAGTGCCGCAGTCCTGCTCATCACCTTCGCTTTGTCGTTAGGGTGTGGATTGGCCTCTCTCGTCGTGGCATACCCAGGACTGAATAGCCTCGACCTCTTACATGCCTTCTCCTCAGGACTGATCCCACAAGGCCTCTACAACAGCCTCCTAACCCTGGTGATGTTCTGGTTTATCAAGTTCATTGCCCAATCGGTGAGTATGGTACACTTAGGCCAGAAACCTCGATAAGACCCACACAATGTTGGACACTTCCCGCCAAGCCAATGAACTTGCCGATATTCAAAACCGACTAATTTTCGTCAAGATCGGCTTTCTGATGCTGTTAGTGTTGTTAGGGCTACGTCTTTGGCAATTACAGGTTCGAGACGGATTGCACTACCAAGAACTCGCCCGCGACAATCGCACTCGAACTATTGTCTTGGAACCGGCTCGCGGGCTTCTATATGATCGGAACGGCGAACTGCTCGCCAATAATATCCCCAGCTTCCAATTGTATCTTTCTTTGGAAGACCTACAGGATCGTGAAGCCCTTCTGGCTCAGTTACCTCAGTTCGTCGATATTGACCAACAAGAGCTTTCCCATAAACTAGCACTCAAGAGTCGAAGAGGCCGAGTTAAAATTAAAGCCGACATTACCCTTAAAGAGGCGGCACTCATCGAATCGCACCGGCTGGAACTTCCCGGGGTAGTGATTCAGCCGGAATATCAACGTCACTATCCACTAGAGAATTACGCCTCACATGTCCTGGGGTATGTGGGTGAGATTTCCGAATCCCAGCTTAAGGAGCCGGGATTTTCCGACCTTCAGGGAGGACGCATCATCGGGCAAAATGGAGTAGAGCGGACATTTGATGAATATCTTCTAGGAGAAACTGGAGAAGAAGTCATTGAAGTCGATGCCCTGGGGTATCCGAAACGGTCCCTTTCCGTTCATCGTCCCCTGGCTGGGGATGACCTATACCTGACTCTCGACATTCGACTTCAACGCCTCGCAGAAGACCTATTGGGAGAGGAGGCCGGAGCCATTGTCGCCCTGGATCCCTGGAATGGAGACGTCCTGGCGCTGGCGAGTAAACC
>BQIZ01000148.1 GCA_021604365.1 Nitrospirales bacterium | reverse complement strand
TCGGAGTGCCGATTGCCGCCGGCATTCTCTATCCGGCATTCGGCATCCTCTTGAGTCCGATGATTGCCGCTGCCGCGATGACCTTTAGCTCGGTTTCGGTCATTACCAATGCCCTGCGATTGCGAACGATCAAACTCTAACACGATCGTGAACAGGGCCGGATCAAGACAATGATCAAGCCGTGCCTGCGGTGGTCCGCTAAAATACATGCAGCCTTGGTTTTCAGCTCATATACATGGTGCAAACCACTCAGGCTAGGAGGCCCAGTTCTGACCACGCCTTCCAGTGTCAGAGCAGTCGTAATCCTGCACGGGTGCCACCCCATCCGATTCAGATCCTTGGCGTACCATTCACCAAAGCCTCTTCACATGCCAACCCATATAGGAGCAGCACCAGTATCAATCGCGAGACGTTATCGAAACATCTCGGTCTCACTTGTCCCTCTTGGTAGAAGGCCAGCTGTTTTCAAAGGAAGAGATTTTTCACAGCCAAAGCGGTACGGGATCATGCACAGAAGGAAAGTTCATGCATGCCCTCCGCAAAGAGCATGCGCCCGAGATGGGAAAGCTCACCGAACACGTCGAAGGCGCAGGACTATGATTTCATGGGCTAAGCACTCACCAGCGTTTACATCAAAGGAAGCCCTCGCCGCCGTCAAAGGTGTACACATCATGGCTGAACTTGCTCAACGGTTTGATGTCCACCCGGATCAAATTCTGCAAGGGAAAACCATGCGTCTAGACGGAGCCACGGATGTGTTTGCAGCGGGAGACTCCACGCTAGAGGGGCTCGTGGACGTAAATGTCCTTCTCGCCAAGATTGGCGAGTTGACATTGAAAAACAATTTTTCAGAAACTGCGCGCACCCAAGGGGCCTGCTGAGCGCAGAACGATGATGAACCGCCTCCACCCTGTATCCACCACCAAACAGGCGAAAGGCTCAGGCATCAGTCGCGGCAGCGTTTATTAGCATCCCAGCGCGTGGCGGGAGAACGTCTTTGTGGAGGGTCTGTGGCGATCAGTCAAATATGAAGAAGTGTACTTACAGGCCTATGGCTCGGCCACCGAAGCACGAGGAGGCGTCGCTCGCTACTTCCAGCTTTATAACAGCCGCCAGCCTCAATCGAGCCTGGCTAGCCAGACGCCTGATCACGTATACTTTCAAGCACCACCGCACCCCTTCAAGAAGAACGATCCACTTATCAAATGGGGCTAAGGTTTTCACAGAAACAAAGCCACCTCTGTTCGCCTGGTCCAATCCAACCATTTATCCCTTCTTAGGTAAGACACAGGAACCGGTCCCGGTGTCCATAGGTGGGTTTCCTCCAACGGGCAAGAATTCCCAGTTGTACCAATCGGAGTAGAGTTCGAGTTTCAGAACGCCAAACGTGTCTGCTTGGAAGAATTCACTATTTTTTTGTCGCGTTTCAAGTTGGTACAAGGGAGCGCCACCCGTACCCACGATAAACGCGCGAAAGCCGCGTGCGGGATCAAGGTCCCCTTCGGCATTCTGGGGGGCAAACCGTTCGTAATCATGGTCATGGCCCTTGAGCACCACGCTGACCCCACTGGCATAGAGGGTCTGCAAGATATTTTTCATCCTTTGAGATCCCCCATGTCGGCCGGAGCTGAACACGGGGTGATGCCAATAGGCGAGAATACATTGCGCATCGGTGGCAGCTAAATCCTGTTGGAGCCACGCATGTTGGATTGAGATCGTGTCGCGATGTCGGCGCTTTTCCAATTTGCTGTTTAAGGCGATGATGTGCCATCCACCCAGATCAAAACTGTAATACCCTTTCCCCGCCTCCCCGGCCCGGTGGCCCCAGTAAGCGAAATAGGGCGCGGCGTTCTTGGTTTTGTATTCATGGTTGCCTGGTACCGGATAGGTTCTGTCCTTGAGCCTCCCCCATGACCGGTTATAACATTTAGTGAAGGACCGGGAGGACCCTATGGGGTACCCAAGATCACCCAATGCGAGAATTTTGCCATTTCGGCCATAAAGCATGTTGGCGGTTTTTTCTGCATTCGCATGATAGTCGGTTTCCTCAATCCAACCTACGAGTTCGAGAAACTTGTGGAAAGCGGGCTCCTTCTCTTCTTTCTCTTCCCCCACTTTTTCGGGCAAAAGACGCACCATCTGCAGAAACTCCTCCCACTTAGAGTAGTCGCCGTTACATTTTGCAATATCACCCGCAGCAAAAATGGTTTTCGGAATCTCGGATACGGAAGAAGAGGGGGTTGTTCGTTGGGCATGTGCCGGATAAGCCATTGAGAACAGCACCACCGTGACCATCATGCCAAGTAGCCAGGGACTAATCTTTGTCATCGCCATGCATGCTTTCAATACCATTCCCTAGAACCCCACCGCCTTTGAAAAGAGGGAATTCAATTCTTCCAGAGTTTTTTTCTTGCTCCATTCATTGACCTTCCTGAAAATGTATTTTGGTGGAGGGACACAAACTTCCCACGAAATCGCCTGTCATAAGACTCAACAAGCCCATCATCACAAGTCCACAGACAATAGGATCAGAAACCGGATGCATGTTTCACTTGATAATGTTGTTCTGCAAAGTGCATTCCTTGACTTCCTGATGTCATTGTAAGTCTCTCATCACCTCTAAGGTTTTGAAATTTTTCGCGTTTTTCTTTAGTCACATCCTCTCCGCAGCAATCTGCCTCTTGGGGTTCGCTTGGGTTGAGCGATTTCGCTCCATGGCTATGGTGGAAGATTGCACGTTTAAAAAAATCGCCAATAGCCTGCCTTGTAAAATTAATTTTCTTCAAGCGCATTTAATGCAATCACGGCAATCCTAGTCTTCCCAATTCAAAACACCGGAAAGGCATGCATGGCTAATACCAGCTATTTGAGCCGATAGCATTTCCTCTTTTTCTGATCATACCTGGTGAAGATGAAGATGCGATGAATTTGTCATGAAGATGTTTTCCTACAGGAGAGCATAAGCTCAATCCCGGGTAGTGATAAACAACCGTGCCCTCCAATGCCACCTGTCGCGCGGTTGCCGCCTGAGGACGGACGCCAAGGTGGTTCGTGCTTGATCCGCCCACCGGCCTTCCGATACGGCCACTTTGGTTTCCGCTTGGGGTGGTGGCGGGGCAACAAGCGAATCAATTCAGGCGCGACAACATAAATTTATTGATAGATGGCCTCGTAACACACGGCGGGCAGCTGGTTTTGGTATTTGGGCCGGTCCGCAATAAATTCCGAGGGAAAGCTACGATGTAATTTCTTGTGCGCATACTCTCGGACCGCGTTTGATTTGAGTCGGTCCCGCTTCGCGGGCTGGTGGAGTCGACTCTCAGCTATCAGCTGGGCCCCTTGCGGCTAAACATGCTGTCCACACCAGAGGTTCCGTCGCAGTTCGCGACTGATGCTGGTATGCCTGCTCAGTAGGTGTCTCCCCATTTCTCTGAGGCTCATGGGTGCTTTCCGCCACCAATAGATGAGCGTGGGTTCTTTGTGATTGAAATGCTTGTACCTTTGGTTCATACACCACCCCCTGCTTGCCTAAGTGCACCACGTTTTAGAATACGGGTGGTTTCGGCCATTACCAATGCCCTCCGATTGCGAAGCATGGCATTGTAAATATTCCAAAATCTAAACAATAGGTAGAAAATACAGGCCTCACGGATTGCCCTCCCAAATGACGGGACGTCGACTCTTTCACCTCGACTTGGAATGCTTCCGGTGAAGGCTTTCCATTTTGGAGGTAGATGCAGGACGACGTCCAGGTAATCAGTACCAACCGGGTCAGTGTTTCTATTCCAGGGAGAAAGCGAAGCGGGCCGGTTGGAATACAATCGCCAAATTCTAAGGTCGGACAGGTGACAAAAGAGTAATAGACACAGACTGCAAATCCGGGGGTTAACGCGCCAACGAACGTCCCATATTTTGGGGAATATTAAACCCTAGTTTCCCGCCGCAAAATCAAAATTTCTCTGTTATGGGCGATAAGCGCCAATAAGATGCCGCAGATGACACCCAACCTTGGTCATCTGGATCGAGTGGGCATGAAGATGAAAATACGGCAGACGACTTCATGACGAACCATGACGGACAAAGCGACCAGCCGCATGGTGACATATAAGGTCAGAAACACGAAGACCCTTGGTCAACGATGGTTCATTCCAAAAGAAAATCAAAATCTTTTTGTGAGAGAGACACTCCGGCGCCATGAGGAGTGCCTCCTTCCAGGACGGCGTGATAGAGATCCAGTTTCTTCTGCTTCAATTCCATCATTTTCTCTTCGATGGTATGACGCATGAGTAACCGCATGATAGAGACGTTCTGTGTTTGCCCGATGCGATGCGCCCGGTCGGACGCTTGATTTTCCACGGCCGGATTCCACCAGGGGTCGAGATGAAACACATAGGACGCTTTGGTGAGATTCAGTCCCTGTCCTCCGGCTTTGAGACTCAATAAAAAGATCGACGGGTTCGCCCCCTCCTGGAATTCCTGAACCAGTTTTTTTCTAGTGGGCGTCGGTGTGGAACCATCCAATCGGACATGGGGAAGGCCATGCGCATCGAAGGCCTGTTCCACGATATCCAGAAACGACGTAAATTGGGAGAAGACGAGCGCACTGTGTCCCTCATCAAGGAGTTCCTTGAGTCGATCAAGGAGACATTCCAGCTTCGGGGACAGATCGGTATGGGCAGAACTCAGCAATTGTGGCGACAGGCAGATTTGCCGAAGCTTGAGAATCGCCGTCAGCGCAATAATACGGGCCTGCGCGGGCGTTTGACTTTGATAGGCGGCAGCAATGGTTGAACGAATTTTGGTGACCGTCTGTTGATATAACGTCTTTTGACGATCGGTCAATTCCAGATACAGATCTGTCTCAATTTTTGGTGGCAGTTCCTTGAGAATTTGACTTTTGGTTCGTCGCAACACAAAGGGTCTGCTCCGCTGCATAATGGTTTCCAACAACGCCGGGGATGGCGTTTTCATTTTCCCCCTGACCTCTTCATAGTCTCCCAGTAGGCCCGGCACACACAAATCCATCAGGGCGTAATATTCCCCCACATGATTTTCCAAGGGGGTGCCGGTCATCACGCATTTGAAATACCCTTTGAGCCGTCTCGCGGCACCGGTGGTCCTGGCCACAATATTTTTGACCGCCTGGGCTTCATCAAACAGAATGACATTGAAGGGGATCTGTTCGAGGATCGCAATGTCCCGCCGGATCAGGCCGTAGGTCGTGAGGACGACATCCGCTCCGGCAAATGAGGACGTGCGTTCCTTTCCCGTATACGATTGAATAGTCAGTGTGGGATAAAACCTGGAAATTTCATGTTCCCAATTGAATAAAAGACTGGGAGGAAGTACCACGAGATGTGGCCCTTGAATCGGTTCCGGGGGTTGGATAATGCCTTCTTTGATTCCCGCGAACAAACAAATCGCTTGCAGGGTCTTTCCCAATCCCATGTCATCCGCCAGGCACGCACCCAGGCGATGTTGATAGAGAAACCCGAGCCAACGATACCCTTCTTGTTGATACGGTCGAACCGTGGCCCCTAAGGCCTGAGGAAGGGGAATGGGCTCAATCTGCTCAAAATGCAGTAACCGGTTGATCAACGCCTCATCCGCTGGAGGAAGGATGACCGTCACTCCCTGCTTTCTCAACGCCACCCAATCCAGAATTTGCAATTTTGGCACACGAACGACGGACTTTTGTTCCTTGTGTTCCAAGCTGGGTTTATTGGAGAGAAAGGCAAACGCACGCAAAATGGCCTGGGTGTTCTGGTCCACAATCCGGATCATCCCATCCGATTCCATCATCCCACCACGCTCAAGAATTTTTTTGATATCCTTGGCTTCAATCCGCACCCCGTCACAGAGCAACTCCGGTCGTAGTTCAAACCAATCAATGCTCGAAGCGCGTCGCGCATCGATCGAGCAATTCCACTGCGACGTGGAAATGGGCTGGTCTTGATAAAACAGTCCGATTCCGACTTCCTGCAATTTGGCATGAAGGTCTGGAAACAAGGGATAGAGGTTTGTCAGCGGAAGGCTCATTTCATCATGTTCCACCATTCCGTCAAAAAGCGATGGCCCCCACAGCATATAAGGAATGGCATACAGCAAGGCTTCTTTCGCCCAATCGTTCATCACGACGCACCAGTGCCCGTCGTGAACCACCAAGCGAACACTGGGCTCTAAGGCCGGCGAGGAAAATCGCTGAAGAATCTGTTCGGCCTCCGCCTTCAGTTTGAAGGGACGAAATTCATCCTGCGCAATGCAGGTCTTGATAAGTTTCCTGACATCCGATGGCTTTTGGTGTCCGATCAATTGAAAAAAGGTGTCATAAAGGAGTGCACGGCGTTTCTTCGCCTTCAACCCGCTCGAGACCGTTTTGGCATGCTCAAAAAATGAAAACATCCTGAAAATAGGGACACTGGGCCTCCCCTTGCTTTCCCCAAGCCAACATTCCGCGCGTAGAATCCCTGTCCTTAAATCCAACACCGAGGCATCCATCGGAATGGTCTCTGGAATGAATGTGAGACGATACTGATAAATTGGCGTCTTTCCGGAGTGGCGGTGATCAGTGAGCGAGACTTCTTGACCGGCACACTTGAGCAATACCGACCGCAAAATTCGATCTTGTTCGTGGAGGGGAATGTCGAATTGTAAGGCCATAAACTGTTCTACCGGAATGGAAAACGTTGGTCTGTCCCTTCCTGAGGGGCGTTCCGATGAAAGCCAGCCATCGCGATTGTGGGGTGTCGAGGGCAGGGCCAACGGACGGCTGAGAACATCCTCAGGCTCAATAATCCGTTCCCGTTGACTGTTTTCATACAACAAATCGTACACGGCCCACCCACCTTCATGTTCGAGTGGTCCAAGTTTTTTAGCACCCAAATCAGCCGCAAAGCCCATACAGGCGTGGGTGTCCCGTTGCACATCTCCGAAACGCAAACAACAGGCGGCAATCGAGACATGCGAGCCGAGAATGTCCAACTCGGTTTTCGTGGTATACAACGAATCCGGGGCCCATTCCACAGGATATTTCCCATCCGCATGCTCAAAGAACAAGGCATGATTCTGTCCGTGATGTTTAAGGAAGTCCCGTAGCCCTTCCTGGACGGACCATGCAGGATCCTGGGTGGCACGAAGAAGCACGGCTAGCTCGGTGGGCATTCCCGCAAAAGATTGGCAAATGTTCCCATTGTTGGTAATGCTAATGGATGACACCCCATGACGGTTACGAAGAGTAATCTCGAAGCGTGGAGGAATGGTTGGGTTGGACGATCCTGGGGTCAAAGGGTTCCCGGCCCCTGGCATGAGTTGCCGCATCAGTTGGGCGCGTTGCGTGGAATTGGATGAGGGCAGACGAAACGTATCGGGAAGCAAGAGATTGACTGTCGTGAGTAGGGCACAAATCACATGTTTGCAATGCGACTTCGGCGTCCACACCGGACAGTTGCAGGAAAAGGTGAGTTGCCCGCTCTGAACACCAATTCGGACGAGATACGGACTGGCTCCGCGCACCATCGCGGCCAAAGTCGTCTGGGTTCGATCCCAGCTATACGACTCAAGCCTTCCCTGGGAATAATACTCATATCCACGCAGAACAAAGGCCTTGGAAGCCAGAAAGTAGACATGATTAGGAGAAAGAACTTTCAGGTGGTCCAGGACACCAAAGGGTTCTACGGACATCGTCCCCCTCCCGTTCTGTGGGACCCTGGCCGATCAATACACAGGCTCGACTTCAGACACCCGGACATTCCCGGTCGTGATGGACAACGCATCACTCGGCAGCAACGCTGATAAGACATAGGGAGGTTCTATAAAACACGGGCACCGGTCGACCAAACACCCCCGGTTGTTGTAACGAATGTAGCAAGTTTTCCCATTTCAGATGCGTATCTGGCCAAAACGTTAATTATACACCACTCATCCTCTGATGTATGCCCGTTCGGACCGGGCAGATACAAAAAATCCCTGGACCTTCTGAATCCCGCCAAAACCGTTTCGTGGAAAGAAGATCAATTCTTTATTGAAGAGCGCAATGCCTCGTGGCCAGGAGCGTCAAAATGATGAAGTCCAGCCATATCGCGGTGCAGAATGATGAGGATTCAACGCAGAGGCCTCAAGCATTCTGCCGCCCAAGATTCATCTGTGCCATCATCAGTCTGTTAAAAATAGTTTTTCCATCGACCCTGATGATCCTCAGGCTCTCACTCGTGCAGGTATAGAAGAAAGAGAATTTGGCTAAGGGATCGGGAGCGTCTCTTTGACCATCACCATACCCTGCATTGACCCTAAATGAAGAACACAGTGACAGGGTAATGTGCCTGAACGTTTGAATACGTGTTCAAACCGATGCCCGGGTTTATTGAGATTCAATCTACTATCGAACTGTTTTGCACCACCAGTGCAATCATTCACCCGCCAGTCGTGACACTGTGAGGTTCTTGCGCTCCATCGGCATAGATCCAGACCACCTTTTGTCCGGATCCGATGTTGATGTCATGAGGAGAAAAGAATGTGGTGGCCCGAAATATCACGACCACTGCACCAATTGGTGTATTGGCCCACCCCTTTTCAGAACCTTCGGGAGCACGTGGAGCCCGCGCGACCACCAAAAACTCATCGTAAGACGGGTCAATCTCACACCTCTGACCTTCCTGAGCCAAAACCACCACCTCGTCGACCTTGTGAAAGACCGCATGAGAAACAACTCCATTGAATAGGTCGTCATCCACGAGGAGAGTGGGGGAAGGAGTGCCATCACCCCCAGGGGTTTGTACATGAAAAGACACATATCTGAATTAAGTTTCCAAGTCAGTTCAACAAAGAACGATTCTCAGACTTCAACTTTATCTACCAAAACCGTACGTTCTCCGGATTCCGGATTCAGGCCGAAATCCAACACCATATCCCCCGTTTCCCAGCCGACCGTGACCAACACCGGAAGTGGACAGACCAATATGATTACGAATCCAATGATCCAGGTCCGTGCGAGTGACTTCGTAAGGTACCTTCAATCAGACATGGTTGATGTTAGTGAGGACCACAAATCGTTCTCCTACACTCCTCTTGGTGAATATCGTCAGGTGATCTTGGTCTAACATTCAATAACGGGCCTCAGCGGATCTCCTTAAAAAACCCGCTGCCTTTGAGGGATTCATCGTCGGTACCCCAATGAAGAGGTTTGTCTAATTTCTTGAGCAGTGGAATATGTTTGGAGCAGTGGATAAAGGCTTCCTCCACCTCCACCAACGTCCAGCATTCGGGATGACGTCCACCGGTCACAGTCACGTCCTCAAGGATCGCCCCCGTGACGTTGGGAAGACTGATAATATCCTCGTTGGTGAGGACTTTTGCCTTTCCATTGACATGCAGACCGACCGTAGTTTGTAAAAAATCGATGAACATCAGGCCGATTTGGGAATTTTCAAGTATATTGCCGACACTCGCCATGACCCCGTTTCCGCGATATTCGGGATAGGCCAACATCCTGGGATTGAGCACTCGAACGAATCCGACGGTCCCCGCCCTAAACGAACAATCACATTCGCCCTTGGCATTGGCGGTCGAAAGAAAAACCATCTCCTGTCTGGCAATAAACGACTGCATATTG
>BQIZ01000147.1 GCA_021604365.1 Nitrospirales bacterium | reverse complement strand
ATTTCCCACCGATTCCAATTTTTGGGAACGAAGCAATTGGGCTTCCAGGCGCTGCTTTTCCTCTTCAGTTTTTTTGCGTTCCGTCACATCTCTTGTGACTCCCGTAATGCCTATGGGGCGATTGTGTTTATCGAGCAGGAGACTTCCCCGCATCTCCGCCCATGCTGAGGATCCATTGTGATGTTGATGTTCCAGGACTAACAAAAACGATCGATTTGGCCCATGAGGGTGGGATTGGTGATGGGCGCGTTCCTGTTTGATGGCTTCCCTCAGAGTGACCATGGAAGCAGGCATCAAAATGGTGTCCGGCGAAATGGTGTCAAGGGCATGGCCCGAATACCCCAACAAACGTTCGAGAGAGGGACTGATATAGGAAAACTTCGACCCCTCCAGGTCCATGACCCAAATGACATCGGAAATCTTTTCGACAACCATTCGATACCGGGCTTCCGATTTTTGCAAATCGGCAGTCCGAATCTCCACAAGGGACTCAAGGTGGTCTTTGTGATGAAGGAGTTCTTTTTCGATTTCTATGCGGTTTTTAATTTCCTTGCTTAATGAACGATTAAACGTTTCTGCCTTAGAGTGAGCCTGTTTCAATTGGTTAATTAATTCGAAATTCTCTTTTTCTAGGGTGAGAGTGTTTTTTATCATGGAAAAGTTTCGGTAGGCGGTGACCGTAATCACAGCCAGAAAGGTGAAACCCATAATCCCCACGGCTTGGTGGGGAGGGTCACCCTGCGCGAAAAATTGATAAGTGAGTGGCAACGTTGTGGGAAGACTGTAGGCCAAAAAAGCAGGGAAATAGGCTGCATGGATGGCAGTGGAGCCTGCTGCCATTCCCCCCAGCACCAAGGCTAAAAACATTTGGTGGCTTGGGGAAGAAGATGGGTATAGTGCAATACCGGCCATGCCCCAAATCAATCCGGAGGCACTATTGCCGGCCACAAACAAGCTCATCCATCTGCTTGGGTGTAAAAGTGGTTTCGATGCCCGGCGATAGGCCAAGACCAAACCTGACCAGAGAATGTTAATTCCCACAATGCCGATGATCCACCCCGACACGACCGTTGAGGGAATGACATCCATGAGAATAAATCCCACCAGCCCACCATTAATGATGGAGGCCAGAATGGCCATCGGAACTAAAGAAAAAAGTTGATGAATTTGTTTGCGACGAAGTTCAATGATTTGATGGAGGGGAGAAGAAGAGGAGGGGGGACCTGATGGTCGAATGTGACTCGATTCCGGCCGAGTGAGCATGATTGCTATTCCAATATTTTAGGGGGTCCCGACATAAGCGATAACGTGGTATGAATAGTTCATACCGTCAACCTGACGAAGAAGAGATAGTCGGAACGGAATGAGCCCCACCTCTAGTTGCTAGCCTGCCTCTCATGAAGGACAATGTCAAGATGGCCGGGATTGTCTGGATAAAGAAAGGAACATAGGGAAAGGGGATGTCGCCTGGTGCTATTCGGTCCGGAAAGCCTGGATCGGGATTCCTGGAGTTTGGACCGGTTGCGGCCAATTTATGCTACGATCGCCATAGGATGAGACCGTTCACGCTTCTCCAGAAGACTATTACGGACTGTACGATCTGCGAACGGCTGACGACCTATCGTCAGACTATTGCCAAGGAAAAGGTCAAACGGTTTCGGGATTGGGAATACTGGGGTCGGCCCATTGCCGGGTTCGGGGATCCCAAGGCTCAGGTCTTCGTTGTGGGCTTGGCTCCCGCAGCTCATGGAGGGAATCGAACGGGGCGCGTGTTTACCGGTGATCGAAGCGGAGACTGGTTGTATGAAGCGCTGAATGCGTTCGGGTTTGCCAACCAGCCGGATTCAACCCATCAAGACGATGGGCTCACGCTCACCAATTGTTTTGTTGCGGCGGTGGTACGTTGTGCGCCTCCTGCCAACAAACCCACAAAAGCGGAATTCGCCGCCTGCCGTCCCTATTTGCAGGAAGAATTACGATTGTTGGGGCGGGTCAAGGTTATCGTGGCGCTTGGGAAGATTGCCTTTGATGAATATTTGCGGACCTGCCAGGCTATGGGTTTGCATGTACCATCTCCCCGACCAAAATTCAGCCATGGGGCTCAATATGCCTTACCCTGGGGAGTGATCTTGGTCGGGTCTTACCATCCCAGTCAGCAAAATACCTTTACGGGCACACTCACCCGCCCGATGTTTCACGGGATATTTAAAACCGTCCGCAAGCTGATCACACCGTCCTGAGATTCGGATTTTTCCATGGCCATAATGTTCCCGACTAGGCCTTGTTGGAGGGTCTGGCTTCCCAATCCGAGAGAAATTTTTGTAAACCATTATCTGTCAACGGATGTTTGACGAGCTGTTGGAATACGGCATAGGGCATCGTGCAAATATGTCCGCCGGTCAGAGCCGCTTCGACCACATGTTGGGGATGCCGGACGCTGGCGACAAGCACCTGTGTGGTGAAATTATAGTTTTCATAGATCGTCAGGATTTGTCGAATAAGCTCCATGCCATTTGAACTGACATCGTCCAGCCGGCCAATAAATGGCGAGACGCACCATGCCCCGGCTTTGGCGGCCAATAGAGCTTGAGTCGGCGAGAAGCACAATGTGACGTTGACACGGATTCCTTCGCTGGACAATTGCTTCGTGGCTTTGAGCCCTTCCGGGATGAGGGGACATTTCACCACGATATTCTTGTGAAGTTTCGCTAATTCCTTTCCTTCCTTCACCATGGCCGCGGCTTCAATGCTGACGACTTCTGCACTGATGGGCCCATCCACAATTCCACAAATTTCCAGGAGCAGATCCTTGAAATCACGCCCTTCCTTAGATACAAGCGAAGGGTTTGTGGTGATGCCATCTACCAGGCCATAACTGGCCGCTTCACGAATCTCCTTGACGCTGCCGGTATCGAGATAGAGCTTCATATCGAGTCCCCTTTTTATTGTTTGTCCTTTGGTGTTGTCTGAGTTGTCTCGTGTCCTATTGTAATCCACACCCCTGACTTGTACAAATTTCCCTATCCATTATATAGAAGGAAAATTCATCTGCGAGCCTGCCTGATATATGGTCACTGAGGTGGAAGTGCCAGCCTCTAGGAGAGCAGGCACCTAATGTTACCCTACCACTCGGAGAGGAGGAAGGTGGAGGCCTCCTGCATGATGATGGATAACATTGTTTGACTGGTAGAGGATCGAAGGCTAGAATTTTCACAGAGTAGACAACGTGTTCGCGTTTTCAGCCATTGTTGGGGGAGGAGACGGGTGTGATCCACAAATATTTGTTGATAGGACTGTTGGGATTATTGTGTGCCGGTTGTGGAGGGAATCCGTATTTAGACGCCTCCCTTGATCCCGCTAAATTTGAAGGAAAAGACAAGGCCTGGTTCGAGGAAAACTGGGGAAAGCCGAACGGGAAATCCGCTCGATTCTTCGGCGGAGAAAGCTGGGTGTATTCACGTATTTCCGGAGGTGAGTCGCGATTTCCCAACTTTAATTTTGCCCCGAATCTATGTCGTATTAATTTAGATTTTGATAAAGAAGGCAAGCTGGAAGATTATGATTATACGGATTGCTAGGAACTCTTGTGCGCGTTGCATCTGCCTGAATTAAGGAGAGCGTCGCGCTGAATATTCCATTCCAAATGGATTTTCTTTCTTTGGGCCGTCTGCTCGCCCTTTGTACGTAGGAGGCTGAATTGTCGCGGACAATTATCATTACACAAACAATCGACGAGTTGTTTGTGGCTGCCGCCAGGGAAGTGGTGCAGGTGGTACTGGATTGTCGGAACATCGGTCGCGAATGTCGTGTGGCATTGGCGGGTGGGTCCACACCCCGAGGTTTGTACAAGCTCTTGACCGGTGACCCCTACCGGACTCAGATTTCCTGGGACCGCCTTCGCGTTTTTTGGGGAGATGAGCGCACAGTCCCCCCGGATCACCAAGAGAGTAATTTCCTCATGGCCCAAGAAACGTTATTGTCTCATGTACCGATTCCCTCTAATCAGGTGTTTCGGATTGAAGGAGAAGTTCCGGCCGATGAAGCTGCTGCACGGTATGAAACCGTCTTGCGGGAACAATTCAACCTGTCATCGGGAGAGGTTCCATCGTTCGATTTGATCCTATTGGGCATGGGGCCTGATGGGCATACGGCGTCATTATTTCCTGGAACCTCGGCAGTGGCAGAGTCTCAAAAACTGGTGGCGGCTCCATGGGTCGAAAAATTTGACACACATCGGGTGACGTTGACCCCACCGGTACTCAATGCGGCAAAACACGTGGTTTTTCTGGTCAGTGGAGTGGATAAAGCCACGGCGTTACAGGTGGTGTTGGAAGGGCCGGCAGATCCTACCCGCTATCCCGCGCAAGTTGTGAATCCTACGGCAGGTCACCTGGTGTGGTTGATCAATCAGGATGCGGCGGGTCTATTGAAGAGAGAAACGATGACGTCACGTGTGTGAAGAAGGAGAGGTAAAATGAAAATGGTCAAGGCGTCAGAGACATTTATTCACGCCCTCCATAAAAAACCCATGACGTGTCCCACACGGGATTGTTCCGGATCCGTGGCTGTGGAAGACCGTTCCCGACCCACTGATCGGGTAAAATCGTTTGGATTGCGCTGTGAACAATGTGATTGGCACGACACGATAACGGGCGATGAGCAACTGGATCCACCGTGGGACGAGGGTTCCTTGATGGAAATTACCGAGGAGCATCTTCTTCATCTAGAACCGGTTTGCCCCTACGATCAGGCACCGGTTGATTTTCATTCGTTGCCGAATCCTCGTCGTCGGGCTCGCTATCGCATTTCATGTTTTTTCTGTGGGCGGCAGGAGGAATTGGATTGGCCACCCGAGGAAGCGAAGCGATAATTCCTGGGAGTGTGCCGGGTCCTGAGATTTCCCCTCAGCGCCCATTTGTGTTATTCCATGCTCTGTCATTCCCGTCAGACTCATCTGTTGTCCAACCCATGAAAAAAATTAAAAAAAAGAAATCAGCTTCGCAAGCCGTGCCGGCTTTTCTTGTTGGGTGGACCCATGGAGAGCCGCCTCCGCCAGGCTATATCGCTGCCTGGTTCGATGAAGCGTATGGAGGGCCATTGCGCATACGTTTTCTGGCCTCGACCGGCCACCATCATTTTGAGGCGGCACATACCAATTGGATGACCGAAGTCAATATTGAACCTTCAACTGAAATATTGGAACAGTGGCAGGGTCGCTTACAGTGGGAACAGACTCGTTTGGCCCTCCTGTTTCCTCCGAGCAATACGACGACTGAGCGTCGGGATGCCGTCCTGCATGTGGCGAGAATGGCGAGGGGAGTGACTCTGCTCACTGACGGAACAACCTATGATGTGGCGACTGGTACGTATCTCAATCCTTCGGATTGGCGTGATCGGGATTTGGAGGTCTTTCGAATCACCGATCACATTCAGGTGGAGCATCGTGAAAACGTGCAGCGGGCGTGCATGTGGTTCCATACCAGGGGCATGACGAAATTTGGCTTGGAGGAAATCGAAACCTTTCAACCCATGGGCTTATCGGGTCGAGAGGTGAAGGACACCGTGCTTAGGATCGCGGGCCATCTAATCGAGGAGGGGAAGAACCCAAAGGTTGGGGAACGAATCGTTCTTGAGGAAAGTGGCCCTCAGGTGATGGTGGTGCGCCATCGGACGGATCCCATATATGGAACCCCTCTCGCATTCCGAGAGTTTACCCTCGGGTAACAGAAACCTCAGCCCACAGGAATCTGGCATCGAACGCGGTTACCGTGGTGGAGAAACGACGGTAATGCGAGTCCGCGCGCCTCGTCCAATCGCTTGATCGCAGGGGCTCAGTTCCGTATCAATGGCAATATTGGGAATGGATCCCGGCTTGCTCATGAGTTGCCGGGTGAGTGCCTTGCCCGAAGCCACGGGCTGTGGTAGGCGATACAGATAGATCATGCCGATATCGTTCGTTTGAAACCAGCTTGCATCTAAGCTTCTCGTGTAAAATTCCAGAATTTTTTCAGGCGGATCAGGAGTAAGGAGCACGGCTGAAGGAATCGTCTGATAAGCCTGTCCATGAATTTGAGCATTTGCGCTGGGCATAGCGCTGGCCAGGACGGCATTCGGATATGAGGGAATCATGAAATATTGTGCTGGAGGCGTCCAGTTGTGGAGAAATATTTCCTGCATGGTGGTGAGCCGGCATTGAGGGTTTTTGCTCACGGCGGAGAAATCGGCCAGGGGGGCATAGGAGCTTGCATGGGCGAGCGTCGGTAATACGATCAGAGATATGAGATTCAGCAAATAAGACTTTTTCATGCCTTGACTCCTTGCATCCTTGGGGATTAAGAAAATTGGCAAGTTCAGTATACAAGAAGAGAATCATGGAGTAAGCATGCTGTGCAGTCTACTGAGAGGGGTTCCATGGATTCGGCGGCTTGGGTGGTGAGGCAGAATGGAATTTCCCTGAACCTGTCAGGGAAGCTATTCAGCCTCATAATACCGGATAGCCCTATGAGGTGAGGCCGACCACTGGTGTTTGTTCTGAGTTATGAAAGCTTTGGAGCAGCTGCTGGTTTTTGATTAATCACGTTCATGGCCAGCGCAATCATTGAACCC
Source organism: Nitrospirales bacterium (assembly GCA_021604365.1). Lineage (GTDB taxonomy): Bacteria > Nitrospirota > Nitrospiria > Nitrospirales > UBA8639 > Nitrospira_E. The sequence goes on along the minus strand of BQIZ01000147.1, from coordinate 3,021 downwards.
ACATCGGACACGGAGGCTGGGAGCACGAGGGTGTTACTGGCTTTCGCCAATTCCCCAAATTCTCCGATATATTGTTCTGCCACACGAAGCTGAACCGCCTCAAATCCCCCCGGAAGTTGAATCGCTTCGGCAACCTTTCGAATACCTTCGGATGTAGCTGTCGCAATCGCGAGAATGGCTGAGGCTTCTCCTTCGGCCTCGTTGATTTGTTGCTGTCGTTTCGCTTCAGATGATTTGATGACCTGCTGCTTGTCTCCCTCGGCTTCGTTAATGGCCGCATCCCGTTGACCTTCGGACGCCAGTACCACCGCGCGTTTTTCCCGTTCCGCACGCATTTGTTTTTCCATCGCGCTGAGCACATCTTTGGGCGGGTTGATATTCCGTATTTCGTATCGAAGAACTTTGGCGCCCCAGGGGGAGGAAGCTTTGTCCAGTTCGTTCACGACGGAGATATTGATTGTCGTCCGTTCTTCAAAGGTTTTATCCAGGTCAATTTTCCCGATCTCACTACGAAGGGTGGTTTGGGCCAGTTGAGAAATGGCGAACCGGTAATCCGTAATACCATAGGAAGCCCGTTCGGCATCCAAGACTTTGATATACAGGACCCCGTCGACTCCGACCTGCACGTTATCTCTGGTTATGCAAATTTGTTCGGGAACATCCAAGGCCATTTCTTTTAAGGTATGTTTGTACCGAACGACATCCAAAAAAGGGATAAGAATGTGAAGCCCGGCGTTTAATGTTGAGGAATAGCGTCCTAATCGTTCAACGACATATGCGCTCTGTTGTGGAACCACGACAGCCGTTTTTGCCAGAATGATAAACGCGAGCCCGGCTAAAACCAATGTGACCAATAATTCACCCGACATGAGATCCCTCCTGTGCGATCGGGTCCGCCTGGATCCAGAGCGTCAACCCTTCCACTCGAATAACTTTGGCCTGCGATCCTTTTTCTAGGGTTGATGTTCCGGCATTGCGGGCCGTCCAGCTTGTTCCATGGAGTTCCACCTTCCCTATTCGTTGAGCCTCAAGATTTTCCAGAACAGTGGCAAGCTCTCCGACCATGGAATCCACCGGAACCTCATTCTTTTCCCTTATGAAGCCCGTTCCTTGAAGGGGTTTCCTCATGGCAAAGAGAGAGAGGATGCCGAAGAGCACGAAACACAACCATTGCAACCAGGCCGCTTCGGTCAAGCTTAACCAGGTGAGGGCACTTACCATCAACGCAGCGACCCCGAAAAACAGAAAATAAAAATTGCCTAGGCCTCCAAGGGTCAGGATTTCCAGCCCTATTAATACCAAACCCATTATGGACCAATGCCACCAAAGCATCGTAAAAAGACTCCTCTCTCTTGCAAGGATAACGGCAGAGGGGGGCCGGGGGATCCGAGTTTTCGTCGCTTTTCTATTATATCGGCTCTCGTATGGTGAAAACTAAGACCGAATGGTTTTTTCGTTGAGATGGGAACACTGCAGTACCGTCTGTATGAAAAGACTAGCACAAATTTCGGGAAAGGTCTTCCTCTCAGGAACGAAAAGCTGCATTTCGAATGGGAGGTTGCCCCCTCTGACCGTCAAGCTCCGCCCTGCAATCTCTGCCTTTTGGCCTGAGAAATGTCTCGATTGGAATCTGAAGCAAAACCGGACACGATGTCGGGGAGTTCTTAAATCCCCCCGCAGGGCTCTCCACCGATGCAGAAAACGCAAAATGTGGGATGAAAGTTTCGACGTTTGCAAAGCTGGGAGGAGGGATTTAACTCGGATACCTGGCTGTTCAGTACCGGTTCAGCCTGCTGTGGAATTCAAAAAATATAACGTCTTCCTCAGTCCAGGAGGAAGATAGCATGGGAAGACACCCAACATGTCTCTTTCCCGGCTATACAGTGTTGTGTTGATTCATCGTGCAATGTCGTGAGTCCTGTTTCTACCCGGTGGGAAGGTTTGGATGTTGAATAAATACAGAAGGTGGAAATCTTGCGCCGGTTTTAGAGTGGCGGAGGGTGCGTTTCAGGACGTAGTCAAACAACAAAGGATTGTAGTCGTAGATTTCATTGAGTGCGTCCCGTTCTTCTGAGCTGATGTGACCTGAGGACACGAGTGAGCGGGTCCGGATCACAATATTGATTGCAGGCAGGGGATAATCGCTTCCATTGATGAGTCTGGAGTGAATGGAGGGCTTGGATAAGATTTTATCGAGGTTGTGATGCCGATTGTATTGGGTCAGGGCCGAAATATCAGCGAACACTAAGCCTGTATATTTGGGGTCTTCAAGCATCTGAATGGCCAGATCAATATAGGGCGTGCCGGGAGGGCAAAGGGTCTCCTCATGTTTTTCGCATTCCCCCAAACTGGCGACATGTGCCATCACGACTTTCACGCCCATATCCAAGGGCATTTTTAATAACAAGGGATTTCCAAATCGCTGAAATTCTTCTGCTTCCGTGGCAACCTCCACACCCGTATGGGAAATCAGGACCATGTCGTACTCTTTCATGAGGCGGTAATACGGAACGAGTTTGTCCTGCATGGTCTCTGACGCCGGGTGAATACCCATGGCATTGGGCAGCCATTTCACAAACCGAACGCCTTGTTGTGCATAGTGACGAAGCGCAGTTGTGGCATCCTCCCGGTAAGGATGGATGGAGATGATCGGGAAAAGGAAATCGGGATTCTTCTTGGCAATGGTCATCACATATTCGTTGGGCACATAAAACGTCGATAGCTCTCGATTGGGTTGTCCTTGCTCGTCATGAAAGAAATCAAACGCCATGATACCGAACTTTCCCCGTTCCGGCATGAACTGAATGAGGTCTTTCAAGCGCGCAAGGTACTGGGCGTCCGCCTGTTGCTCATTGGTTATGTCAGCAGCGCTTTTATAGATTCCAAACTGAAAAAAATGAATTAATCCGCCCCAGGGGGATTGCCAGTCTTCATTGACGAAGGTTCCATTGATGTCTTCATTCATGCCCAACATATGCACGTGATAGTCGCGAAGGTCGTCACCCTGTATACCCTCGAACG
>BQIZ01000146.1 GCA_021604365.1 Nitrospirales bacterium | reverse complement strand
ATTGCGCCATGTGGGTTTCAACAAGATTCATACACTTCTCAATTCCTGGGAACCTTCACAAGGCAAGTTGGCTCACAATGCTGATTGCTCCCAAACTTTTTAGGTTTCATGTCCATATTGTACTTGAAGGTTTCCTAATGATCTATGAGCATGTATTGGGAAATCTGAGGAGAGATCCTGCTACATATCTATTAAAGGGAAGCCAGGGAATTCGGGGTTTCGTCCCCGAACGACGAGCCACTTTTGTTTCGGCAAAAGTGGCCAAAACCATTGACGCCCCGTCTGGTCACATTGGAGGGGGGGGGGACGCTAACCTGAGAAGAGCGGACCAACTCGCCGGGCTCATACAAGGTCCGCTAAATGCGAAGAGCGTCCCTCCCTAGGACCAGCCGGCAGGCGCCGGATCAACATAAAAGCAAACCGAGACGAACCCTCGGATAGTGGACCAACTCGTGGAGTTTATCCTGAGCCACCGCCGAAGGGCTCAAACAGGGTCCGCTACCTGCTAAGAGCGTCCTTTCTTTTGGGCAGACGGCAGGCGTCGGATCAACATGAAAGCGTACCGATGCAGGTCCATCGGGGGTGGCCTAACTCGCAGGGGTCAGGATGACGGTGGTTGGGCATCCTCTTTCCCAGCCCTGAGCTGGCTAAATGTTTCCTTACCCAAATACCGCTCCAGCTTTTCACTGAGATCGGTTGAAAGACTCTTCATGGCGACTATACGACGGAGTTGTGCCTCCATTTTATTTTGTAAATCCAATCGATGTTGACGGAATTTTTCGAATGCCCCAATCATTCTTGAGGCCACTTGGGGGTTTTTGGCATCCAGTTCCATGAGGAAGTCCGCGACAAAGGCATACCCTGATCCGTCTTCGGCATGAAAACCTTTGGGGTTGGCTTGCGAGAAGGTTCCATACAACGCTCGCATTCTGTTCGGGGTGGGGTGTGTAAAGGCTTCATGTCCTGTCAGGTCTTTTACGATCTGGAGAATATGATCGTTCTGTGATCTCGCGAAGGCCCCGATCCACTTATCCACGACTAACGCGTCATTGGCAAATTGATGGTAAAAATGTTGGGTCACGTCGTCTCGATAGGATTGCGCCTCATCCATATTGATGATGATCGTCAGCGCCGCATAGCGGTCGGTCATATTGTTGGCCTGGTTATATTGCTTCACAGCCAGCTTGGCCACGTCTGCGTCTCCTGAATGCGACAAATACGCGAGCGCGGTGTTTTGCAGGCTGCGGCGGCCTGCATCGGTGCGATCATATGCCTTCCCGGGATCATAGTTGGTGTGGTAAATCTCGAGAAACTCATCGTGAAGCTCACGACCGACTGTGTCCAGAAATGTTTTGCGTACTTTGAGAATTGCTTGCGGATTGATCACCGTCCGGTTAGGAGCCAGTTCCTGATAGACAGGCAGGCTGAGAGCCAGGCTCATGAGTTCCTGGTCCATATCCGTTCGTTGCAAAATCCTACGAAATGAATCCAGGACATCTTCGCCAACGAGGATGTCTTCTCCGCGTTCGTCACGATCAATCTGTTCCATGAGTTTGGTGGTGAGGAATCGATTGCCTGCTTCCCACTGATTGAATCCATCACGGTCATGCACCATCAGATGCCGCAATTGGTCGTCTGTATACGGAGCCTCCAGAGTGACCGGAGCGGAAAAATGGCGGAAAAGCGAAGGGACACATTCAGATGGGATATGCTCGAAGGTAAATGTCTGTTTCGCTTGCGTGAGCTCCAGCATTCCTTGACTAACATCCTGGCCATCGGGCCCTACCAACCCATATTTCACAGGAATGTGTCTGGGTTGACCGTTTGATTGATTCTGTATGGTTGGGACAATCTGTTCTAACGTGAGGGTGAACATTTGCTTGGCCTGATCATATGACCAATCGGCTTTCACCGTCGGTGTGCCTGCCTGGGTGTACCAGAGCATGAACTGGCTGAGGTCACGACCGGAGGCCTCCTCCATACAATGCACCCAATCTTCGACCGTGACCGCTTGCCCGTCGAATCGTTCAAAATACCTATCCGACGCTTTACGAAAATCTTCCTTGCCCAATAGGGTATGCAACATCCTATTAAGCTCCGCACCTTTGCTGTAGACGGTGGCGGTGTAAAAGTTATTGATGGTGACAAATTGATTGGGTCGCGGTGGATGGGCCATGGGCCCGGCATCTTCGGGGAATTGACTCATCCGTAGGCCTCTGACGTTATCGATACGGTTCACCGCTTGCGAACCCATATCCCCGGAAAATTCCTGATCCCTGAAGACCGTCAAGCCTTCTTTCAAACACAACTGAAACCAGTCCCGGCACGTCACCCGGTTGCCGGTCCAATTGTGAAAATATTCGTGCGCAATCACCCCTTCCACGCCTTCATAATCGGCATCGGTCGCCGTAGAAGGATGCGCCAACACATACTTCGTGTTGAAAATATTCAGGGACTTGTTTTCCATGGCCCCCATATTGAAATCGTCAACCGCCACAATATTGAACAGGTCAAGATCATATTCGCGACCATACACCTCTTCGTCCCAGGTCATCGCACGTTTCAGGGAAGCCATGGCATGATCAAGTTTATCGAGGTCTTTTTCATCGGCATAAATACATAACACCACTTGACGCCCGCTGGCAGTCACGAAGGTATCGTCAATGCATGCGAGGTCACCCCCAACAAGGGCAAATAAATAACTGGGTTTGGGGAAAGGATCCTCCCACACCGCATAATGACGGTGATCATCCATGGGCCCATGATCGACGAGATTTCCGTTCGAAAGGAGCACAGGGGCCGCAATTTGATCGGCAATAATCTTCGTGGTATACGTCGCCATATTATCCGAGCGGTCGGGGAAAAAGGTGATCCGTCGAAACCCTTCGGCTTCACATTGGGTGCACCAGTTGCCCCCTGATTTATACAGGCCTTCAAGGGCGGTATTCTTTTCAGGATGAATTTTGACATGCGTTTCGAGCGTAAAGGCGTCACCTGTGGGTTGGAGTGAAAGGGACCTTTGATCAACGGTGTAGCCTTCTGTCAGATTGGCCTTCTTGGGTACCGCGAGGCCATTGAGTTTCACCTCCAGCAATTCCAGTTCTTCGCCATTAAGGACCAACGGGCGATCATGACTGCCATTTTTTTTCACCTGTAACCTGGCGCTGACAAGCGTCTCTCCATCGCGTAGATCAAACGTCAGATCAACATGTGTGACCCAATAATCAGGTTGTGTATAGTCTTTCAAGTATGTCACGGAATTTACTTCAGACACGGCATTATCTCCTATCGTTCATCATTCTCAATATCCGGCTATGGCCAGGGTCCTCATTGTTAACATACCTCACCGCATACGCAAGAGGATAGGCTGACAGTCTTAGGATGTGAAGATGCATGCCCGATGACGGATGTTGAGTAAGACGGAGTAAGGAAAGCCGGATGCCTGGTCCAGGAGGTTGGGGGGGACCGCTTCATATTTTCTGCTCTCCACTCATGTTGGGTAGTCAAGGAAGGCCTGGTGCAAATTATCGAATGGTCTGAGCGAATGCTGTCGTTGTCACGGCTTAGCTGGATCTTTCGTGTCTCTCAGGGTGACCATGTCCTACCGGACGGTGAGTGAGATAGATGTCGAAGCGGTATTTTTTTGTTTTGATCGAGGTCTGGGGTTTGATCCCTGTGAGATAATCGGCATAGGCCGGGCGTTTGACGACCACCCGGTTGGTGGCAATCGTGAGAGCTACCTTCAGTAATTCATTGGCATCGGTATCATGCCCGACGATATCCTGGACTATTCGCATGTCTTTTTTTACGAGCGCCGATTTGTCTTTGAGGGGAAACATGGGATCGACATAAATGACCTCGGGGGGAAACGGGACGTGGAGCAAGGCTTGTCGACTATCCCCACAAGTGAGGGATAGCTTGTCTTTGATGAGCGCGCCAATTTTCTCATCTTCTGCGGCACGACGTAATCCGTCTTCTAAGAGTTTGCCGATCATGTCCGATCGCTCGATCATATGCACCCGGCATCCCATCGTCGCCAGCACAAAGGCATCACGCCCCAACCCGGCAGTGGCATCCACAATTGTCGGTCGTTTGCCTTTTTTGATGCCGACCGCTTTACTGATGGCCTCGCCACCGGCGTGGCCATATTTTCTTCGATACGCGGTTCTGCCGGACACAAAGTCAATGACCACCGGCGTCAGGTCCGGCTCATCCTGATCGATCAATTGCCATTGTTGATCGTGTAATTGAAGACAATACTTCATCTGTTTTCTATGGATTTCTTTGGAAATGATCTCAGTAGGGAGGATGGGGGGAGGGGAGATGCCTGGCAGAGTGGCGCGGTCATCACGCTGATTTACATGTGTATGTCCGGGTTCATACTTTGGTGTATGACTCTGACGATCAGAATACGCTTCTTTCCCGTCTTGTAAAAAATTGAGTGGGGGCCACACTCGAACCGGAAAAATTCCGGCACAATTTCACTGCAATCCCTTCCCAATGCTGGACTATCGGCCACCTGCATCAGGCAATCCCTGAGAGAGAGGAAATATTCATCAGCCACGTTTTGCCCGAATTGCTGGATGGAAAATTCATAGGTTCTCTGGAGGTCCTGGTCTGCTTTTTTCGAAAGTTGATACTCACTCATTGTCTACACGTCGTTTTTTGACATCGGTCATAATGTCCTCAATCTTCCGGCGGCTCACACCGCTACGCTCTCCTTCGAAAAGTGTTTTCCGCAACACCTCGATTTTTTCTTGATCCCGCCGGATCAGATTTCGCACGTAATCGCTGGCGTTGGCATATTTTCCCGTTTCAATTTGGCTCTGCACCCAGTCTTTCATGGGATCGGGAACTGACACATTCATTGTGGCCATCACGGATCCTCTCCGTTTCATTTTGGCATAGATGGCCAATGTGTTCCAACCAGTGCCACCAGGGGTGAGGGGATAAGAATGTTAGAGACCGATTCATGGCTGCCAGAGACTTCAGAAATGGCAAAATGGGTGAGAGATCGGACCGTAAAGACCGTGTGCCAAGGCGAATGGATGAAGATGACATGAAGGGGCTCAGCAGGACACAGGGGGCGTCAGGGTTACCCGATCGGAATGCGGTGTTTGTTCTGCGCAAGCCATTGGTCGAAGGTTTGCAAGTCCGGATTCAGCCTTCGGCTGAGGTCCGGATCGCGTGCTCCGCAAAACTGTGATTCGAACTCTTGCTTGAACTGAAACATGTTGGCCAAATCATCCGCGCCGGGAAATCCGAAAGTGGCATAGACGGCCGGTTCCACCGATTGATACTGCACCTTCTGTCCGATGGCGCGCGTGAGTGCCGCTGCCATTTGGTCGCCCGTCAAATGCTCGCCGGCAATCCCGACCGTTTTTCCAATGAATTCAAGGCCTTTCTTAAAGATGCCCAGTGCGCCCTTTCCGATATCTTCCACTGCGACACCGGGAAGTTTTTTGTTTCCCATCGGCATGGTGATCCGGATGGTTCCGTCCTGACCCTTCTTGGGGCCCATGCCAAAGTTAATCAGGTTCTCCCAATAGAATGATGTCAGATAAAAGGTTGTCGGCACTCCGCGTTTCGTGAATTCGTCATTGGCCTCACCCTTCGCGTCGAAGTGGGGGACCTTGTACTTTCCCATTAAGGTCGGCATGCGGGTATCTTCAAGCGGAATCCAATGTCTGGTGTCTTCCAGCGTGGACCAGATGACGTGTTGGACGCCTGCCTGTTTGGCCGCGTGCGCTTGCGCCCTGGCTTGAGCCAACTCCTTCTCCGGGGAACCATGTTCCCAAAAATTTGTGAGACAGAACGCGCCGTAGGCGCCCTCAAAAGCCCGTTCCAAGCTCTCAGAATCGTTTAAGTCGGCTGCCACCACCTCCGCCCCCAGGGTTGCGAGCGCTTTGGCCTTGTCCGAATGGATGTCACGCGTCAACGCGCGAGCGATGAAGCCACTGTTCTGGTCATGCACGATTGCACGGACTAATCCGCCACCTTGCGCACCCGTTGCGCCCACCACGGCGATAGTTTTTTGGTCCGGCATGGTGAATCCCTCCTTATAAAAATAGACGATTGCAATAGATGCTTTCTTCACCGGTTCCAACCGTTCAATTCCGCCAGGGCATCACCTGCGTAGAAATGATGTGGGGAATTATACCTTTCGGAACCGTCGTCCGGAAAATTTCAAGAATCCCACAAGGGTGTATCTCTTCTCCCAACTTTTCCCGGCTGCTAGGGCCGGTGGAGGTCTGTCAGTAGGAAAGTCAAACGTGGGTCACAAGCCTGTTTCTTGGCCGTCGTCTATAAAAAAGGGTCTCCGTTTAATCATTTCTTCTTTTTATCGTTTATTTTTGAATGTATCCTCATGGATCAAGAGGCCTATATAGTACATGAAGGACTATCTCGCATTGCGCGTCGCTCAACGATCTGACAGGAACCATTCTTCCTCAGAAGAATCGGGCCGTGAATACCTGTTCACGGCTTCTGCGGGGTGGAGGAAACGGTTCCGTGAATTTGTGATTTTCCGGCAAAAGATATCAAGAGGTGAGAACCGAAAGGCCCATGAATTAGGTCTAACACATTATTGCGTATTGCAATATCAATCGTTAAGTAAAAGGATTATGCTTGTTTGGAGCAAGACTGAATATTATTAACAGGAAAACCCGTCGGGGCGTATGAGCCATCGGGGCGTTCTTGATGCTGCTTCGCCCTGCAGAATGTTGTTGATTCCCCATGAACACGGCTATTTTCATTCCCCTTCTTCCGCTGCTCGCCGCCATGCTGATCGGATGGCAGGGCAAACGACTGCAGTCCCATGTCGCGCTGATCGGGATCGTGGCCACCGCCGGGTCCAGCCTGTTCTCTTTTCTGACCCTCTACCACGTCAGTACCCAGGGTCCGATTCACCTCACCTTCTGGTTCTGGGGGCAGGAAGGCTCTCCTTCCCTGACCGTGGGGATGTTGGTCGATCGGCTGACGGCGGTGATGATGGTGCTCATCTCCAGTGTCAGCATGGTCATTCATCTGTATTCCCGCCGCTATCTACAGGGTGATCCGGGGTACCAGCGGTTTTTCGGGTTACTTGGGTTGATGACGTTCACCATTCTCTCATTGGTGGCCAGCCCGAATTTCCTGGTGTTATTTCTGTTCTGGCAACTCTTGAGTTGGGTGTTGTATCTCCTCCTGGCCTTCAATGTTTCTCATGCCCTGGCTTCCGAGTATGCCCGAAAAACCTTATTAGTCCATCGAATTGGAGATGTCAGTTTTCTTTGTGGCCTCCTGCTCATCTATCAATATTTTGGTACGTTCGAATTTGCCGCCGTGTTTCAACAGGCGGCTTCTGATCCTCCCATGATTCGGTTGTGGGCCGGTTCCCCCCTTGAACTCAGCATTGTTCCGGTTATCGCCCTGCTCATTTTTGTGGGCGCGATGGCTAAATCCGCGCAATTTCCTCTCCACGTCTGGCTTCCGGATACGATGGATTCCCCGACGCCGGTCTCCGCCCTTATGCATGCCGGGATCATCAACGCCGGAGGGTTCCTCCTGAACCGGTTGGCCCCATTGTACGCTCTCTCACCCACAACCCTTCATCTCGTTTTCATCGTGGGGGCCGGCACCGTCCTGCTCGGCGCCTCAATGATGCTGGTTCAGAATGACATCAAAAAAACGTTGGGATTCTCCACGATGGGTCAAATGGGCTATATGATTATGGAATGCGGCCTGGGAGCGTTTGCCCTGGCCATTTTCCATCTCATTGCCCATGGGTTTTTCAAGGCCACCCTGTTTCTGGCTTCGGGCAGTCTCATTCAAGCCGCGCGACATGAACCGAAATTTCCCCCGTCCTCCGAACATCGACCGACCAAGCTGCCGACCGGTCTGACCTGGATGACCGGGCTGAGCGTCACGCTGCTCATGCCGTTGTTCATTCTTCTGGTGGCCCATGGTGTGTTAGAGGTTCCGCTTCAGGATGCTCATGGCGCGGTGATTTTTCTCTTTTTCGGATGGGTAACGGCTTCCCAGGCCATTTTCAGTCTCTATCGCCTGCAGGCCGTGGCCTCCTGGAAGGTCGCCGGTGCGATGATCGGGACGTTGTTTTTTATCGGATTCGTGTATTTATGGGCGGGCGAAACCTTCACGCATTTTCTGTATCCGGATCCGGGCGTCGCCAATGGATTTTTCCAGGCCGCCGCCTTCCCGCCACAGGTGTTCGATGCGATGATTCTGGTGGCGACGCTGGTGGTGCTATTTGGCTGGCTGATTATGTATACCACGGCTCGTGGACAAAAAATTCTCAATCCTCATTGGGTGCTCTCGATACGGCAGACCGGTTGGGTTCTCTTCATCAACCGGTGTTATGTGGATGGCCTGTTTAAAAAGCTGGGTTCTGCCCTGCTTCGGTTGGCGGAGAAAGTGGCCTATCGGTATTAGTCTTCGTCTTGGTCAAATGAGAAGAATCTATCGTGACTATGTACCTTAAACATGACTGGTGTCCGTCCTTCTCTTGTATGCAGGGTTAGGAGGGTGGGGAATTAAAATGGAGCGAACCGTGCCATCGGGGTTGTGGGGAATCGGGTTGGCCGCCATTCTGCTAGCCGGGGGAGTCTTGACCGTATTTGGATGGGACACCGGATCCGATCCCTCCGGCCGTCTCCTTGCCGCCGCCATTCTTCTTGCCTGTTTCTGTGGACTCCTTGGTCAACAAGGCTCATCACGTGGTTCCGAGGACGTGGGGCCCACCCTTCTGCTGGGCGGACTGGGCCTGGGTGGAGTGCTCGGTATGGAGCCGTTCAACCGGATCTTTATCGTCGGTCTTCTCGCCTATGCCGGATTTTTTCTGGCGCGACACCTGGCTGCTTCTCTTCAAAAGTCCCTGGCTCTGGTGCATGTGTCGTTAGCCCTGATGCTGGCTGTGCTGGCGATCTTCATGGAGGAAGGACGCGGCGTTGTCGGAGTGCTGTTTCTGGTCCTCACCTTTTTGCCTCTCGTGCCTTTTCATCTGCCCTTTTTGGGCATCCTCCGGTCTTCCCGTGAATCTCTCGGCAGTGTCTGGCTTGTGGTCTGGTTGGCTGCGGGGCTGTCCCAGCTTCAGGACCTGGAGGCCATGCTGATACTCCATGTTGAATGGAAGGGCGTGTTGCCGGTGCTTGCGCTGGTAAGCGCCCTTTATGCCTCCCTGAAAGCGATGGGACATCGCCTGCCTCGAGAAGGCCTGGCCTATGCCACGATCACTTTCCTGGCGTTACTGTGGGGGTTGAGCGGTGAGTTTTCTCACATAGCCGAATGGGGGCTTCCCTTCGGGATGGCGGTCGCATTGTTGATGAGTGCGCTGTTGTGTGCGTATGCCTTTTTACACGAACGATACGGGTCCCATCCTCTGAACACTCTGCAAGGGTTGGGTGCCGGGTTGCCGCGTTTTCGGGGCATCTTCACCTTTTTAATTTCTCTGATTATGCTGTTACCGGTGCTGCCGGTCGTGGCCGCATTCAAGGATATTCCGCCCGAGGCCCCTGAGGCACATTTTCTGTTCCCGGTCTGGCTGTTGTTGTTCACGGTGTGGCTTTCAGTCAGTTGGGTTTTTACCACGATGCTGCATCAAACCGCGTTCGGAAAGCCCCGATCCGATGTTCCCCATCGTGATTTATCGGTCTATGAACTCTGGGCATTGCTCCTGTTGATGGGCACGGCAAGCATGTGCGGAATGATGGCTTAATACGGTTGAATGTCTGATGCAACACACCAAGGGATGGAGACGATGACAGATTCCACGGCACAGGAAGTCGAGTCATTTAAAGAAATCGAGCGCATCGAGGTCAGGTCGCTGATTCATTTGG